>JBEKMW010000022.1:0-53524 GCA_049523455.1 Verrucomicrobiota bacterium
CACCCTGACCGCAGGGGCTTGTGCTTTCCCTACAACCCTCACCCGGCGCTATCGCGCCACCCTCTCCCGCTCCTGCGGGCGAGGGAAAGTCTCCCCTCCCATCAGAATGGGAGCGGAGAGGGGAAAGCAACCGGGCAGCATTCATATTCGGAAGGTCGTGTGGCATCGGCAGGTTCAGGGGTTCAATGCGCGATTCTATCGGGGAAATCTCTCCCCCAAGGGGGAGAGGGAGGAGACGAGCCAGAACCTCCATCGGGTTCAGGGGTTCAATGCGCGAAGTTTTCGGGGAATTCTCTCCCCGTTTGGCGGGGAGAGGGAGTGGTGAGGTGGCGGGAACGTCCAACTTCCAAAGCGGTTGGGCAACGGGGAGAAGTCATCCGAAAGCGCCGTCGCCGCTTCGCTTTGCCGGCGCAGTCCAAAAGCTCCGGGCCTCTTGAGGCTTCGCCCAGAAGCGCCTCCGGAGCGCTACCCGACCTTGATATATTCTGCCAGCCCGTTAGCCTGAAGCGATGAAAGCGGCGCTGCTGCTCGTGGACCTTCAGCGTGACCACCTGGACACGCTCCGGCCTCATGGCTCGGCGGATGGCCTGGTCCGCCGCGCGGCAGCGTTGCTGGAGGGTTGCCGCGAGCGCCACCTCCCGGCCATTCATGTCTGGACCACCCACCGCCCAGGGGAAGACCGCCGCCTGCCGCATTGGAAGGAAGCGAAGCGCTGGCTCTGCGTCGCCGGAACCGCCGGCCACGAGCCGCCCGAGGCCTTGCAACCGCAGGCCGGCGAGATAATCGTCCACAAAACCGGTTTCAACGCGTTCCGCGACGGGACGCTCGAAGCGGCGCTCCGGCGGTTGAAATGCGACGCCGTGATATTGGCGGGCATTCATCTGCATACTTGCGTCCGCAGCGCCGCCGCCGAAAGTCTCGAACGCGGACTGAAGGTGTTCATCGCCGATGACGCCACCGGTAGCAACGACCCGCTCCACGCCGCCGCCGTCCACCGCTGGCTGGCCGACCGTTGCGTCCAATTTGAACCGGTCAGCGCGCTGCTGGCGCGCCTGAACGGCCAGGCGCATCGGCCACTGGTCCACCGCTCACCACGCGAGACGAACAAAGTTTTATTTGAAGTGCCCATCGCTGGCAGCGGCGAAGTGGCCGCGGCAGCCGCCGCAACGCACGAAGCCTGGTTAAAATGGCGACGAAGCCCGCCGACCACCCGCTGGCAACTGCTCGACAAAGTTGCGAAGCAATTGGATGCCGCCGCGCCGAATCTGGCGCGGCAAATGGCGCTTCAGATCGGGAAACCCCTTTCGCACGGCTTGGAAGAAGTCCATCGCGCCGCGGCCAACGTTCGCGACGTCATCCGCCGTGCCAAGGCCTTTGAGATTCAAACCCGCGGCGCCGCCGGAACGGTTCGCCATCAACCGCTCGGGGTGGTGGCGCTGATTTCGCCGTGGAACAATCCCGTGGCGATTCCGCTGGGCAAAATTGCGCCTGCGCTGGCCTATGGCAATACGGTGGCCTGGAAGCCCGCGCCGGCAGCCACCAACATATCCCGCGCCCTGCTCCAAGTGCTGCGCCGCGCCGGTACGCCTGCCGGGGCAGTGCTTCTGGTAACCGGCGACCATAGGACGGCACAAAAACTTGCGGCGGACCCGTGTGTGCGTGCGGTCACCATCACCAGTTCAGCCCCGGCCGGTTTTGCCATCCAGGAAATCTGTGCCCGCCGCTTCGTCCCGTTGCAGGCCGAATTGAGCGGCAACAATGCCGCGATTGTCTGGGACGGAGCCGATTGGCCGGACGCCGCCCGGCAAATTGCCTGGGCCGCCTTCGGTTTTGCCGGACAACGCTGCACGGCCAATCGCCGGGTGATTGTACCAAAGCGACGGTTTGAAAAATTTTGGCGTGAGCTGAACAGTGCCGCCGAAAAACTGGTCTGGGCCGATCCGCTGGAAGCCACCACCGACATCGGTCCGGTCATCCACACTGGCAAACGCGACGAACACATGGCCTTGGTTCAAGCCGCGGAGCATTCCGGCACCGCACACAGGGTCGAATGGCTGCTGAAAGGACACGCGCGGTTGCCCTGGGTCAAGGCGGGCGCTTACGCCCAACCCGTGATGGCCGGCTGCGACCAGGCGGAACAATCCCTGATCCAGGAGGAAACGATGAGTCCGCTGCTGGTGGTGCAGCGCGCCGATGATTTCGACCACGCCCTGGCCTTGTGCAACGGCGTCCGGCACGGATTGGCGGCGGCACTGTTCAGCCATTCGTCCAAGCTCCAGCAGAAATTCCTTGCCGAAGCCGAGGCGGGCATACTCAAATTGAACTCGGCCACGGCCGGCGTGGACGTGACGCTCCCCTTCGGCGGTTGGAAAGCGTCGGGGGTGGGTCCGCCCGAACATGGCGAAGCCGACCGATTATTCTACACCCGGATGCAGGCGGTTTATGGCGGGGCGAATGGGGGATGAACCGGATTGTTTTGCAAACCTGAATCATGACGGAAGCTGAAAATCGTTTTCTGACGAGCATCGGGCCGGGAACGCCCATGGGCGATCTGATGCGGCAGTATTGGATTCCGGTTTTGCAATCCGCGGACCTGCCGGAGAAGGACGGCGCGCCGATGCGCGTGCGGTTGCTGGGGGAAAATCTGGTGGCGTTCCGTGACACCGAAGGCCGTATCGGTTTGCTCGATCACGTTTGCCCGCATCGTTGCGCGTCGCTCTTTTACGGCCGCAACGAGGAGAACGGCCTCCGCTGTTTGTATCACGGCTGGAAATTCGATGCAGCCGGCCGGTGCGTGGACATACCCAACGAACCGCCCGGCAGCGGGTTTGGGGGACAAATCCGCGCGACCGCTTATCCGTGCGTGGAGAAGAATGGGATTGTGTGGACCTACCTGGGGCCGGACCGCGATCGCCCGCCGCCGCTGCCTGAATTGGGCTGGGCCCTGGTTGCGCCGGACCGGCGCGGGGCACTGCGCTACCAGCGCGCGTGCAACTGGCTGCAGGCGCTGGAAGGCGATTTTGATTCCTCGCACCTGAGCTTTTTGCACCTGGCGTTCGATCCAAACCTCCAGGGCACGGCGAGTGATAAAAAGGCCGGCATTGAGTACTATCGGAACCTGGCGCGCATGGACAAGCGGCCGGTGCTGGAGGTGCGGGACACGGAGGGAGGCGTGATGTACGGGGCGCGGCGGGACGCGGACGCCGGGAAGGTTTACTGGCGCGTCACGCAATTCCTGCTGCCGTTTTACACGAGCGTGCCGGGCTACGGCGGCAAGAACCGCGACAAGGCCTGGGTCCCGCTCGACGACGAGCACACCATGGTTTGGGAACCGCATTGGTCCTCCAGCCGCGAATTGTCTCCGGAGGAACAAAAAGGGTGGAAGGACCGTGTGGGACCGAGCGGTTTTTTGCCCAACACGAATGACTGGCTGGGCCAATGGCGCCTGGCCGCGAACGCGGACAACGATTATCTCCAGGACCGCCAACGGCAGAAAAACGTCAACTTTAGCGGCATGGAAAACGTCACGCCCATTCAAGACGGCGCGATGCAGGAAAGCATGGGCGCCATTTGCGACCGCACGGGCGAGCACCTTGGCGCCTCGGACGCGGCCATCGTGCGCCTCCGCCGCCGGCTGCTCCAGGCGGCCAAAGCCCTGGCCAGGAACAAAACCCCGCCGGGGGTGAGAAACCCCGAGCTCTACCGCCGGCATGGCGACCAATTGCTGCTCGAAGCAGCGGACCCGTGGTTCGAACGTTACGAAATAAAAATGAAACAGGACTACGCCCCGCTTTGCCCGCCGGCGGCCTGACTCGGCCCCGGCCACATTTGCATGGACTGGAACGCGTGGTATAAGCAATACGAGAATCTTCCGAGCCTGCAGGCCCGGCTGCGGTTGGTCCGCGAACAAATCGTCGCCGCCCTTGACGCCTGCCCGCCCGGACCGATCCAGGTGGTCAGTATCTGCGCCGGCGATGGCCGTGACGTTATCGGCGCCGTGCAAAATCATCCGCGACGGAACGACGTTACGGCGGTGCTCCTTGATACCCACGCCGAATCCATCGCGCGCGGCCAGACGCTGGCAGAGCAGGCTGGTTTGGGACGTCAACTCCAGTTCCGTGAATCCGACGCAGCTTTCACGGGCAATTATGCCGGCGCGGTGCCGGCGGACATTGTTTTGCTTTCCGGTTTTCTCGGCCACTTGCGGCCGGGAGATGTTCCCGGATTGATCGGCAGCCTCCCGATGTTCACCCGCCACGGCGGATGGGCCGTCTGGAGCCGGCATTGGGTCATAAACGAGGGAAGTACGCAGGTCCCCGCCATCCGTGAATTATTCCGGCGCGCCAACTATGAGGAGGTCCAATTCGCATCGGCATCGCCGGAGGGTTTTGCCGTGGGCCGCTCTCGTTTCGCGGGCCGGAGTGAACCGTTGGATCCCGCCCGCGTTCTGTTCCAGTTCGTCGGCGTGGACCGCCTGGAGCACAACCGCCCGCCGCTGCCGTCACACTCCGAGGCGCGAACGCAGGTTGACGGTCACATCAACGCCGAACAATCCATCCCCGGCTTTATGGCGCAGGTCATCGCGCAACATGCCTTGCGCCCGGCCATCGGCGCCGGCGACTGGCAGCCGGCCTACGGGGAATTGAACGCCGCCGCCAACCGGCTCGCCCATGCTTTGCTGGCCGCCGGCGCGCCGGGCGACCGCGTAGCGTTGTTGATGCGGCACGATGCGCCGCTCATAGCCGCGCTCCTCGCCGTCCTGAAGGCCGGGCGAATTGTCGTGGTGTTGAACGCGACCGATCCGCCGGCGCGGCTCCAGCAAATTCTGGCGGAAGCGGAAGCGGAAGTGCTGGTTACGGATTCGGTGAACAGCAAATTCGCGGCAGAGATCGCCGGACAGGCGCGACGCATGGTTGTTTTTGAAGAACACATCGCTGGCCCAGCGCAGGATCCAGAAGTCCAAATAGCTCCGGCGGCGGTGGCTTGCATTCTGTTCACGTCCGGTTCGACGGGCCGCCCCAAGGGGGTGATGCAAACGCATCGCAACCTCATTCACAACGCCATCCGGCTTTCGGAAGGCCTGCAATTGCGCCGGGAGGACCGCATTTCGTTGCTGGCGTCGCCCAGCGGCGGCCAGGGCTTGAGCACGGTATGGTGCGCGCTGCTGAACGGGGCCGCGCTGTGCCCATTTCCCACGGCAGAAAGAGGCGTCACGGGACTCGCGGATTGGCTGAAGGAAAAGCAAATTACCACGCTCGTCACGTCGGTCTCCATCTTTCGCCATTTCATCCGGACGCTGAAGGACGGTGAAACTTTTCCCGCGCTCCGGTTGGTGCGCTTTGGGTCCGAACCGGCCACGGCGGAGGATTTGGCCGCGTGCCGTAAATTTTTCCCGCCCCATTGCGTCATCTTGAATTCGCTTTCCTCGTCGGAAACCGGCAACGTCACGCAGCGGCGCTTCGCGTTGGATGAACGCGTCGCCCCAGGCCGGCTGCCAGTCGGACGGGCGGCAACGGGTATCCAGATCCGGGTGCTCGACGAACAGGATCATGCCGTCGCCGACGGCGAGGCCGGGGAGATCGTCGTCCAAAGCGGTTTTCTTTCTCCCGGTTACTGGCGGAATGAGACGCTTACTGCCCAGCGTTTTTCGGTGGGGCCGGACGGCATCCGCGCTTTTTACACCGGCGACCTTGGACGGCACACCGCCGACGGTTCGCTCATGTTCATCGGGCGCAAGGACGCACGGGTCAAGATCCACGGTTACCGCGTGGAACTTTCTGAAATCGAGGATGCGCTGGCCCAGCAACCGGAAGTAGCGGCCGCCCTGGTGTGTGCCCGTGAGACCCGGAACCAGGACACCCAGCTCGTCGCCTACGTGACGCCGCGGGCCGGGAAACGAACCGACGCGGAATCGTTGCGGCGCATGTTGCGCTCCACGCTGCCGGCGCACATGATTCCCAGCGCCTTCGTCTTCCTGGAAAAATTTCCGCTGACGCCGCATGGCAAAATTGATCGCCAAGCGCTGCCGCCGCCGGCAGAAAATCGGCCCCCGATCCGCCGCAGCTCCAAGCCGCGGGACATTGTGGAATTTCATCTGGCGCGAATCTGGGAGCGGGTGTTGGGGATTTCGAAAATTGCGCGGGATGAAGATTTTTTTGACCTGGGCGGGACTTCGATTCAGGCCGCCGAGGTGCTGGCGCAAATGGAGGAGCAATTCGGCATTTCTTTGTCGCCGTCTGTGCTGGCCGAGCACAGCACCATCGAGCGGTTGGCGCCGCTGGCCGCCGGGCACGTGATCCCTTCCTCAGCTAGTCCGCTGGTGCCTTTGCGCGCAGACGGAGCGGGACGGCCGTTGTTCCTGGTACACAGCGGGCAGGGTGACGTGACCTGCTACGGCCTGCTGGCGCGGCGGATGGCGGGGCGGCCAATTTACGGGTTCCAATCCGTCGGGCTGCGAGGCGAAAGCTGGCCGTTGATGAGCATCCAGGCAATGGCGCGGCGATATTTAAAGGAAGTCATCGCCAAGGACCCGACGGGACCATACTTGCTGGGGGCCACGTGCATGGGCGGCATGGTGGCCTTCGAAATGGCGCGGTTGCTGGTTCAGGAAGGACGCCCGGTGGGGTTGCTGGCGCTGTTCGATGTCCTTTATCCGCTGCCCAAATGGCGGCAACCCAGTTGGCATGAGCGCCTTTACGGTCCCATCCGCGACCCGGTGCGCGACGCGTTCCGGATACTGCGCTGGGCCGCCGTGCGCAGCGCCGGTTGGGGACGCAGCCCGCGCGCCATGACTGCCTATCGCCATTTTGTGACCAACATGAACAGCCGCGCCAACCGCCGTTACCGGCCGGAATTGTTTTCCGGCGCCATCACGATGTTCAAGACCCAGCGACAGAACGTGCCCGGACAAGACCTTCGGCTTTTGATGTGCCGTTGCGCCAAAACGGCGACCGTCATCGAACTCCCCGGCAACCGCTCCACTCTGTTTGTTCCGCCGGTCGTGGATGAGCTGGCGCGCCAACTGCAAACCGTGCTGGCAGCAGCGGAAGGGAAAGCGAATGTGTTTGCCTGACCGGGCCGTAAAAGAGAAGCACTGGCTGCCGGAGCCGGGCGAATTGCCACGCGCCGGTGAAATCCATCTATGGCGAATGGACTTGGACGAACTGGCGGCGCGCGGTGGACCAGCCGCTAGCGCGCTTGCGGAAGCCGAGCAGGAACGGGCTGGACGGTTCATCCGCGAGGAACATCGCCGGCGTTTCGCGGCCGGGCGCGGGTGGCTCCGCTCGGTGTTGGGCGCGTGTTTGAACCGGCCGCCCCTGGACGTGCCGCTGATGGCCGGCAGTCACGGCAAGCCCCGCATTGCAGCGGAGGCAAATCCCGACAGGCTGCAATTCAACCTTTCCCATTGCGGACGATTCGCCTTGCTGGCGGTGACGGTTGGACGGGAAATCGGAGTGGATCTGGAAGACCCCCGGCGCAATACGGATTGGGCGGCCGTGGCCGGGCGTTTCTGCACGGCGCGGGAACGGGAGCACGTGGCCACCCTCGCGCCGGGAATGCGCCCCGTGGCCTTCGCGGAAATCTGGGCGCGCAAAGAAGCCGCCGCCAAAGCTCTGGGTGAAGGCCTTGCCTCTCCGGTTTTCTCCGTCAACGTCGGCCCGGCTGATTGGGGGACGGTTGATTGCGGTGACGGATTGGTCGTCTGGTCGTTACCGCCCCAAAACGGATTGGTGGCGGCGATGGCGGTGTGGCCGGCGCCGGAAGTTAAAGAGCAACAAAAAGGTAATTGATTTATTTCGCCAAATGCGGAATCAGCCGTTCGGCCAGCTCATCGGCGGCATTCTCCAGGGAGGCCTTGGCCGCGGTTTGCTCGGCTATGTCCACACCCACGCTGGTCTGGCGGTCCACGGTTAAAGACACACGACCAGGCCAAGCCCTTTGATCTATTTTCGCAATATGCTGAAAGCGCCGTCGGCCCGCGCCGGCTGGCTTAATCCACCGTATGGCCGGGCCATTTCACCATTTTCTTCTTGAGATCCAACGTGCGGCCATCCACGACAAAGGTGCCGTTACCATTGGCGTGGAAGGTGCGCCGCTCTTTGCGCTTCAAGTCAATCCAGGCTTTGACGCATTCCACGATGAACAAATCGTACTTGGGGATCGTGTCCACGACGCGGCATTCCAGATTGGCCAGGCATTCGCGAATCAGCGGGGCGCCAACATGCTCAGCCGGCATGGGTGTCAGATGAAATTGTTTGAACTTGTTCAGGTCGCGCCCCGAGCAATTGCCGATGTCCACCGTCTTGCCGGCCAGGTCCACGGTGGGAATGGCGAGCACGCATTCTTTGGCGGCACGCAGGATTTCATAGGTGTAATCCCAGGAGCCAATGGCGCAGGCAATTTGCGGGGTGAAATCCACGAGCATATGCCAGCTCATGGTCATGACATTGGGCTGGCCGTGGTGGGCGGTGGTGACCAGCACGACCGGACCGGGTTCGATGAGTCGAAAGGCTTTCGCCAATGGAAGTTCAGTAAAGTTACTTTTCACGTCACCAAGGGAAATCCTTCGCAGCCAAAATCTCAACTCCAAAACCGCCGATCGAGCCGGCGTAAATCAGTTTATGCGCAGAATATGCCGCGCCTACGGCGCTGGAAGCTTGACGTTGGCCGTCCCGCGGTCTGTATGCAAGCCTCGCTCGGAAACACTGAACATCGAACTTTTGATTGATAATCGGCCCGTGGACGATGATTCTACTGGGCGCTTAATTCGCCAACCATAAATCGCAAATGTCTTTGACCCGACATTGCCACAATTGCGGCGAGCCGTGGACGCTGAAAGGCGAGCCGGGACGGGGTGAATCGTGCCTGAAATGCCGGGCAGATTTGCGCGTGTGCCTGAACTGCGCGCATTACGACCCGCGGGTGGCCCAGCAATGCCGCGAACGCCGGGCGGAACCGGTCCTGGAGAAACACGTGGGCACGTTCTGCGAATTCTTCCAATTTGCCAGCCGGAATTGGGCGCCGAAGATCGAGACCAACCAGCGGGAAAGCGCCGCGCGCGCGCAGTTGAAAAAATTGCTGGGCGATTAGTGAAGCGCGTGTGCGGCGGCGGTCGGCAACCCTTTATGCTTCAACTCCAAATCTGCCGGTCCAGCGAGCGGTATTGGATGGCTTCGGAGATGTGGTCACCCAGGATTGTTTCCGAGCCGGCCAGATCGGCGATGGTCCGCGCCACTTTCAGAATGCGGTCGTAGGCCCGCGCGCTCAGGTTCAGATTGGCCATGGCGTTTCTCAGCAGCTCCTTGGTGGCCTCGTCCAGGACGCAAAATTGTTTCAACTCGCGCGTGCCCATGCGGGCGTTGCAGGTGATCCTGGGCTTGGGCCGGAAGCGTTCGTGCTGTCGGCGCCGCGCGGCCATCACCCGCTCGCGGATTTGCGCCGAGGTCTCGCCGGTGCGGTCGCCGGCAATCTCGCGGAATTTGACCGGCGGCACTTCCACGTGCAAATCAATGCGGTCCAGCAACGGCCCGGAGATGCGGCCCAGATAATTTTGAATCTCGCGCGGCGAACTGCGCGATTCGCCGGGCATCTTGCCATCGGGCGTGCGCGATGTTGCCTTTTTGCGACAGGGTTGTAACCGTTGCCCGCAAGGACGTTGCCCCTGTCTGGACCCGTAGTTTTCCAATCGCCAAGGAGCCTACAACCCTTGGCGAACACCTCAAGAAGAAACGGTTTTTGGCTGGTATCCGGCAGTCGGAAGCCGCTCTAAAACTGGGGGTTAGCACCCGAACCTTGGGCCTTTGGGAAACAGACCGGGTGTATCCAGCCTGGGCGTTCCAGCCCCGATTGATCGCCTACCTGGGCCACGACCCGTTCAACGACCCGACGCTCGGAAGGCTTAAAGGCAACGAAACATCGTGCGTTGCCTTTTTATCACCGGACGCCCCCGCCACCCTTGGCCAAAGGATCAGGCAATTCCGCCTGAAATTGCGGAAAACGCGCCTTCAATTGGCATCCGAAATGGGCGTCAGCGTCAAAACGCTTTGGGGGTGGGAAACGGATCGGTGGCAACCGACTGCCGAGGGCCAAGAACTGATTGCGAGGCTTCTTGAATGTGCTGGCCAATGATGGGCACGAGCTTATCATCGGGGAAGAATCGGTTGCCTTGAGCGACTTGCTCAAAAGGCAATTTTTGTGTTAAAATTTGCGCACGATAAATAAGTTTTTGAATAAACCAAATCTCATTCATGTTCGAACAAGCTTTCAAAAACATCGATGACGTTCTCCGCAAGGAAGCCGGTTGCACCACGGAACTCGATTACACTGAACAATCCTCATGGTTGCTGTTCCTGAAATATCTCGACGGGCTGGAACAGGATCGGGCGACAGAAGCCGAACTCGACGGGAAAAAATATTCCTACATCCTCGACAAGCCGTATCGGTGGGAGACGTGGGCCGCGCCCAAGGGCAAGGACGGCAAGCTCGACCACAATGCCGCGCTGACCGGTGATGACCTTCGCGATTTCGTCAACGGCAAGCTCTTCCCCTATTTGCACGGTTTCAAGCAGCGCGCCACCGGGCCGGACACCGTCGAATACAAGATTGGTGAAATCTTTGGTGAGATTAAAAACAAGATTCAGAGCGGCTATAATTTGCGCGAAATCATTGACCACATTGATGAATTGCGCTTCCGCTCGCAGACCGAGAAGCACGAACTGTCGCATCTTTACGAAGCCAAAATCAAGAACATGGGCAACGCCGGGCGCAACGGCGGCGAATATTACACCCCGCGCCCGCTCATCCGCGCCATCATCCAGGTCGTCCAGCCGAAGATTGGCGAGAAAATTTACGATGGCGCGTGCGGCTCGGCGGGTTTCTTGTGCGAATCGTTCGTTTATCTCACGTCCAATGGCAAGCTCACGACCAAAGACCTCGATACGCTCCAGACCCGCACGTTTTACGGCAAGGAAAAGAAGTCGCTCGCCTACGTCATTGCCATCATGAACATGATTCTGCATGGCATTGAGGCGCCAAACATCGTCCACACCAACACCCTCTCCGAAAACCTTGCCGACATTCAGGAAAAAGACCGCTGCAACGTGGTGCTGGCCAATCCGCCCTTCGGTGGCAAGGAACGACCCGAAGTGCAGCAGAACTTTACCATCCGCACCGGCGAGACGGCGTTTCTGTTTCTCCAGCACTTCATCAAGATTCTAAAAGCCGGCGGGCGCGGCGGCGTGGTCATCAAAAATACGTTTCTATCGAACACGGACAACGCTTCTGTGAGCCTGCGGAAGCTCCTACTGGAAAGTTGCAACCTCCATACCGTGCTCGATTGCCCTGGCGGCACGTTTCAAGGCGCAGGCGTGAAAACGGTCGTATTGTTTTTTGAGAAAGGTAGCCCGACCCGCAAAATTTGGTTTTACCAACTTGACCCTGGCCGCAATCTTGGCAAAACCAACCCGCTCAACGACGACGACCTTGCCGAGTTCGTGAAGTTGCAAAAGACGTTTGCCGGATCACCCAAGAGCTGGAGCGTGGACGCCAAGACGATTGACCAGACCACATTTGACCTTTCCGTGAAGAACCCGAACGGCGGCGAGGAAATTGCGCACCGTAGCCCGGCGGCCATCATGAAAGAAATTGTCGCGCTGGACGTCGAGAGCGCGAAAGTGTTGCAGAATATCAAGGCACTGATATGAAGAAACGGTGGCAGGCAAAGGCGCTGGGTGAAATCCTGCAAAAAACGGAGACGGTTAATCCGCTCTCATCCCCACAAACAGAATTTGACTACATTGACGTTTCGAGCGTTTCAAATACGACATTTCAGATTGAGACAACGCAACGACTGAAAGGAAAGAACGCACCAAGCCGAGCCAGAAAGCTCGTGAGAATGAACGATATTCTTTTCGCGACGATTCGCCCCACCTTGCAACGAATCGCTATTGTGCCGGAAAATCTCGATAAGCAAGTTTGCAGCACTGGTTATTTCGTTCTCCGGCCAAATGCAGGGATTGACCACCGTTTCGTCTTCTATTTTCTTTTCACGGAAGATTTCACCAAGCAGATGACAAGTCTTCAAAAGGGCGCAAGCTATCCGGCTGTTACCGATGGCGATGTCAGAGCGCAGATGATTCCCGTCCCGCCGCTCGCTGAACAGCAGCGGATTGTTGGCCTGCTGGACGAAGCGTTTGCGGGCATCGCCACCGCCCAATCCAACGCCGAAAAGAACCTTCAAAACACCCGCGCCCTATTCGACAGTCACCTCCAATCCGTCTTCACCCAGCGCGGCAAAGGGTGGACGGAAAAGACAATCGGCGAATGCTTCAGAGTTAGAAGCGGAGACTTTCTTCCCGTGAGAGCGATGGTTGATAGTGGCGACATTGATGTCTATGGCGGTAATGGTGTCAATGGAAAACACGACAAGAAAAACTTGACCGGCGAGAACATTATCATCGGCAGAGTCGGGGCTAAATGCGGCAACGTCCGGTATGTAAATGGAGATTTGTGGGTAACTGATAACGCCATCTTTATCTCCGAGTATTTTTGCCCGTTTAATCTTAAATTCTTGACGCGCCTGTTGGAGCACAAGGACTTGCGAAACAGAGCAAATCAAATGGCACAGCCAGTAATTTCCTACACGACCATCAAGGATGTATTGCTGGAGTTCCCGGTTTCCAAGGATAAGCAGAAGGAAATCGCTGACAAGCTCGACACAATGGAGGAAGAAACCCAACGACTTGCCAGCGTATATGAGCAGAAGCTCACCACGCTAGGGGAATTGAAAAGGTCGCTGCTACACCAAGCCTTTACTGGTAATCTTTAATCATCCATGAACGAAGCTGAAACCAGAGCTGAGCATATTGATCCCGCACTGAAAGCGGCAGGCTGGGGCGTCGTCGAGGGCAGCCGTATCCGGCGCGAGTATCCGATTGCTCCCGGTCGCATTGAGGGCCACGGCAAGCGCGGTAAGGCGCTCACGGCGGATTACATTCTGGAATATCGCAACACCAAGCTCGCCGTCGTTGAGGCAAAAGCACTGGACGAAGAACTGACTGAGGGTGTCGGGCAGGCAAAAAATTACGCGCACAAGCTGGCCATCCGTTATACATATTCCACCAACGGACGCGGCATCTATAGCATTGACATGCACACGGGCAAGGAAGGCGAAGTGCCAGCCTATCCCACACCCGACGAACTTTGGACGATGACGTTCGCCAAAGCTGACGCTTGGCGTGACCGTTTCGCCGCCGTGCCGTTTGAAGACAAGGGTGGTTCGCATCCGAGCCGGTATTATCAGGACATCGCCATTGAGCGCGTGATGCAAGCCATTGCAGCAAACAAACAGCGCATTTTGCTCACGCTGGCGACCGGCACAGGAAAGACGTTCATCGCGTTTCAGATTGCGTGGAAGCTATTTCACGCCCGTTGGAATTTGAGCCGCGAACCGTCCCGCCGTCCACGTATCCTCTTTCTTGCCGACCGGAACATTCTGGCGAATCAGGCTTACAATGCCTTTTCCGCGTTCCCCGAAGACGCGCTGGTACGTATCGCGCCCGATGACATCAAAAAGAAAGGCAAGGTGCCGAAAAACGGCAGCCTGTTTTTCACCATTTTCCAGACGTTCATGAGCGGGCCGGAGAACACGCCCTATTTTGGCGATTACCCAAAAGACTTCTTTGATTTCATCGTCATTGATGAGTGCCATCGCGGCGGCGCGAACGACGAAAGCAATTGGCGCGGCATCTTGGAGTATTTTGCACCCGCCGTACAACTTGGCCTCACCGCCACGCCCAAGCGCGATGAAAACGTGGACACCTACCGGTATTTTGGTGATCCGGTCTATATCTACTCGCTCAAGGAAGGCATCAATGATGGTTTCCTCACGCCGTTCAAGGTAAAGCAAATCCAGACCACCATTGATGACTACGTCTTCACGCCGGATGACACAGTGGTGGAAGGCGAAATTGAGGTTGGAAAGCTTTATGATGAAACGGACTTCAACCAAAACATTGAAATCCGCGAACGTGAAAAGAAGCGTGTCGAGATTTTCATGTCGCAGACCAACCAGAACGAAAAGACACTGGTGTTCTGCGCGAATCAGCCTCACGCACTGCTCGTGCGTGACCTCATTAATCAGTTGAAGACGAGCAAGGACCCGAACTACTGCCAGCGCGTGACGGCAGACGACGGTGCGCTCGGCGAACAGCACTTGCGGGATTTTCAGGACAACGAGAAAACGATTCCGACAATTCTTACCACGTCGCAAAAACTTTCAACCGGCGTGGACGCGCGAAACATCCGCAACATCGTCCTGATGCGTCCGATCCGTTCGATAATTGAGTTCAAGCAGATCATCGGGCGCGGCACCCGGCTCTACGACGGGAAGGATTACTTCACGATTTATGATTTCGTGAAGGCGCATCTGCATTTCAACGATCCAGAATGGGACGGTGAGCCGATTGAGCCGGAGCCGAAAGAGCCGCGTCCGCCAGTTCCGCCCAAACCGCCAGGACCCGGGCCGGGGCCGGAACCGCCACCACGTCCGAAGAAAATCAAAGTGAAGCTGGCTGACGGCAAGGCGCGTAATATCCAGCACATGATGTCCACCACCTTCTGGCATCCCGATGGCACACCCATGTCAGCACAGCAGTTCATGGAAGTGTTGTTCGGCAAGCTGCCTGACTTTTTCCAAAGCGAAGACGAATTACGTAAGCTGTGGAGCGCGCCAGATACGCGCGCCAAGCTATTGCAAGGTCTGGCAGAGAAGGGTTTCGGGCACGACCAATTGGCCGAGATGCAAAAAATCATTGATGCGGAAAACAGCGACCTCTTTGACGTGCTGGCGCATGTGGCCTATGCCTTGCCACCAGTGACTCGCGAAGTGCGCGCCGACCATGCGCGGATCTATATCAATTCCCAATTCAACGCCAAGCAGCAAGCATTCCTTGATTTCGTTCTGTCCCATTATGTCAGCGTCGGCGTGGAAGAACTTGATCAGGCAAAGCTTACGCCGTTGCTTCGGCTCAAATACCACGACTCTATCGCCGATGCCGTGGCCGATCTAGGCCAACCGAGGGAAATTGGAAAGGTATTCGCTGGCTTCCAAAAGTATTTATACAGTCAAAGTGCTTAATTCTTCTGAAACAACCCGTCTTTCAACATTTACTCATTCGAAACACCACCGCCAGCCCCGCTGCACCAAAAATGTCCATGCGGCTAACTTCCAGCAAATAGGACCGGATCGAGTCACTGGTAGTATTCACACCGCTGGGGAAATGCGCACCTGTCTTAACACGATGGCTGGAGGAATGTCGAACTTGAAAATCGCCTGTAGCAACGATTCGCTAATAAAAAAGGCCAACATGAATATTGGCCTGTGATTTTAATTCCCCGCTACATCAGCTCTTTCAAAAGATAAAACACTGCGAGCGATATGCCAAAGAGCAATGGATAAGCAATGAGAACGCATTTCCACAATTTGCTCTCAACAAGTGTCATTGGGACATAAGTCAATTCGTAAAGCTCTGCCCTTTTGGCCAGTTTTTTAATCAAAACAATGGTGAATATGCTTACCGCAAGGCCAATCAAACCGCCTACGGCAAAGGTCTTCGCTATGTGACCCAACATTTCAACGATAGTCGTATTCATATAATCAAGGACGGGAGTTGGACGACATTCCGCAAGAAAGCAGAATCTGGTTTAATGCTCTCATGTCAAATTGAGATTGTCAACATGCAGTCGTTAGAGGGTAACGAGTTATGCCCAGTTCCAAGACACGCGGTAAGTAAGCTTCATTTTTGGGGGTGGAGTTTTCCAGTATAAAACTCCACCAGTAGGAGTTAGCAGCTCAGTTTTTATAGGCATGAAAACGCCTGGATGATGACCGATTTGCCCCTCTGCGTGGGTCATGCTGGTCCCATCAGGGGGAACGGCGAAAAACTCCAGTGAATGAGTCGGACAAAGTATATGCATAGCTACTTCAGGGCTTTGACCCTGAACCTCGTCCTCCCATTCAAGATCCATGACAATTTTTTCCGTTTGATTTTTGGCTAGTGGGTCACGCAATTGGACTGTAAATTTTTGAAACCCCGTTACGATACCATCATACGATAACCCTCTGTGTGGAGATTTTATTGTTAGCTTCGCTTTACCTGAACGATGTAAATATCGCCCGTAATAATGAGCCTGATGGTCTCTTGTCGCTTTTATTTCGATTTCGTGAGTTAAGACGCCTTTGGTTGGCTTTGTGTAGTGGGCTGAAATCTTCCGGTAAAGAATTATGTAACCACAATCAGGGATTTTATCGCCCCTGATTTTTTTGAAGAAGTCTTTTGTTTTGGCAATAGCCCAATATAAATCTTTTAATAAACCGGCGCCCTCCACCGCAGTTTTGGTTGTAGAAATCGGTTCCATATTGGCCTTTCAATAAGATGTGGCCTGAATTCTTAACAAAATCATTAACTAAGCAAGCGGGCCGGGCAAGAACAATTTTACGTTTTTTTGGCTCCCTGGGAGAGGCCAGCCAGCCAAGCGGCCAACACGTGGAGGCTTTGGCGGAATTTTTCGGGGAGGGACCACCGAAAGAGGTTGTTTTCCCGCGTGGTCAATAGACTTCTGCCCGTAAGCCCGCCACGGAACGGACAGTTTGGGCGATGTGCGAAAGCGATTTCAACGGCAAATGACTGCATTCCCTCCAAGAGCCATCGCCTTCCCTGAAGCGAATTGGTCGTCTGCTTCCGCCATGGAGTAGTTGACGCTATAATCGACGGAAAACGTCCAAAATCATTGACGCCAAGCGTCGCGTTGCCTCGCGCGAAACGCCACAGCCAAGCCCACCGCGTCAAAAATATCCATGCGGCTGTCTTCGCTATTACCGAACTTCCGTTTCGGCGGCAACCGCGATGCAAGCTCATCTGGAAACTGAGCCGCAAGCATTTCAGCCATTTCCTGCTTTGTCCCGTTCGGACTGCCAAGCAACAAGCTTCGCAATTGTTTCTTTGAAATAAGTTTCACCTTGATCATCCGCTTCTCGGCCACCCTTTTGAGTTGCCGGTTGAGCCTTTTGATCCTGGGATAGCGTCGCGAGCCTTTGGCCTCCACGTCTTGAAGCACCAACGCGTCCGGTCGGTAAAAACTAAGCAGCTTTTTCGTCTTTGCAAGGGATTGGGCGTTTTTGTTCCCGTCCGCTTTTCGGCGACCGCGTTCAATAATCGTTTTCCGCCCTTCCATGACGACAAAACCAAAGCCTCCGAAAGAAAGTGCGATAGCTAAAATGCGAAAATATTTTGATGTTGTTTGGTTCATGTTTGCGGCGGACTATGCAACGGCCTTTGATGCCAGATTTGCTAGCGTCTCATGCCTCTTTGGGTTCTGATTGCCATTCTTCCGATAAGTCAGGATTTTGGCTCGTTCAGCCACTTCCTGTTCGACCTCCTCATACAGGCCGGCAAAGAGTTCGCGAACCGGTCGCCCGTATATCGCCTCATACGCGAGTGCCATCTGAAGGCTTGGCTCGCGCTTGAACTTCTCGTCGCGGCACACCTTGCCCCCTTTGTCTTCACCCTTGAATCCCAATAAAAAACCGACTTCCTCCTGCCAAAGCGCGAGGCGATTTCGATTGGTTCTTAAATAATTTGTGAGTTGAGACGAAGACATACGTGGCAAGTTGAACTGACCCTCTGCGAATTCAGAGCCACACAATACGCGGCTGATGGAAATTATCGAAGACTGTTCCACTTGCCAAATCTGGCAAGTCTCATAAAAAGACCGGGCCGCCTTGGCTCGGTATAACAGTGTATATTAAGGCATACTATTGCGTCTTTGTCAATACATTGATAAAATCCGCACTTGCCAGATTTGGCAAGTGGAACAGTCTTTGTCCGGCAGCGGCACGCCGGTATGGTGGACGGCATGAAGACGCCACACAAATTGAGCCGCGAGGCTATCGAGGAGTTCAAGGCCATTTATCAGGCAGAATTCGGCGAAATACTGTCGGACGATGAAGCCCGGGAAATCGCCATGCGCCTGCTTCGCTTTTTTGGGATCGTGAACAAAGATAAATGATGGCTCCTATGGACAAAAAAGCTGACATAACCATCCGTGACCTGTATCCCCACCTGACCGAAGCGGAACTTGCCGAAGCGGAAGATAATCTTGAGCGATATCTGATGCTGGTGCTACGCATTTTTGAGCGCATGGAATTGGAAGCAAGTGAATCCGACCATTTGACATCAACCACGGGTGCGATACCATGTCCGGTGTCAGAGTCTTCATAACCCTAGATCACTATGCCAGGATACATTGGTTACATCCGTGTCTCCACGGTAAAACAAGGAACAAAAGGAGTATCGTTGCAAGAACAGCGCGATGCAATTTTGCGTTATGCCGAGCGCAATCAATTGCCCATCATTATCTGGCTTGAAGAAATGGAGACTGCCGCCAAGCAGGGACGCCCCGTATTCAATCAAGCGCTTAAGCTTCTTCGCGGTGGAAAAGCACAGGGCATCATTCTTCACAAGCTGGATCGTGGCGCCCGCAATCTCCGGGATTGGGCGGCAATAGGCGAACTGTCAGACCAAGGCGTTGAAATCCATTTTGTGAACGAAAGCCTTGATCTCCAATCAAGAGGCGGCAGGCTCTCCGCTGACATCCAGGCCGTTGTTGCGGCCGATTACATCCGAAATCTGCGGGACGAAACCCGCAAAGGCTTTTACGGGCGTTTGAAGCAGGGGCTTTACCCGCTGCGCGCGCCCTTGGGATATGTGGACCAAGGCAAGGGCCAGGCGAAAACCATCGACCCGGTCATGGGGCCGTTGGTGAGGAAGGCATTCGAGTTATACGGAAGCGCCCGCTACTGTCTTGAGACTTTAGGCGAAGAACTTCACCGGCTTGGCTTGCGCAACCACAACGGCGGCCGAGTGACCCGTAACGGGCTGTCAACCTTGCTCAACAACTCCTTTTACATCGGCCTCATCCAAATCCAAAAGACCGGCGAAACGTTTATTGGCATTCATGAACCGATTATTGGCAAGGCGCTCTTTGACCGTGTGCAGGCCGTCCTAACTGGCAAAATAAATGCTCGCGGCCAGCGTCATGCTTTTCAGTTTCGCCGGATGCTTTCATGCAACACATGCAAATATTCGCTCATCGGCGAGCGACAGAAAGGAATAATCTATTACCGATGTCACGATAAACTCTGTCCGAACACGTCAATTCGGGAAGATATCGTCGAGAAACAGGTCGCACAATATTTCAAATGCTTCCGTTTTAGTAAACAGGAGGAGCAGTATTTCAAGACCAAGATTTTGAACCTACGAACGACCTGGGCGAGCCGGCAGGAAGACGAAACACGCAACCTCAATGTAAAACTTGGCCAGCTCAAAGATCGGCTCAATCGTCTGACAGACGCTTATTTGGATCAAGCCCTCGACAAAGCCATGTTTGAACAAAGGAAGACAAGCCTCCTCCTCGAGCAAAAGACCGTTGAGGAAAATCTGGCGAATTTAATCCGTACCAAGAACGCATCCCCAGATCGCATCGAAAAATTCCTCGAACTGGCTGGAAATGCCTGGTTAAGCCATAAAAAGGCACTACCAGAAGAAAGACGTGAAATGGTCAATATCTTCACCTCGAACCGACAGGTAAACGGGAAAAAGATAGATTTGAAGCCGTCAATTCCATTTCAAGAGATCGCAAATCGACTCAAAATTGACTGTTGTGACCAACAACAGGACATACCTCGAACTTGGGACAAAATTCTCGATGCGCTGACAGCATTAAATACCCAAGGGTTGTTGCCTGATTTGAGTTCCATATCCGGTTTTCAGCATCGTGGCGATGCGACCGATCCAACGAGGGATGGTCTGGATGATGGTAGCGCGGTCATAGAGAAAGCGAAGACGTGACGACTTGCCAGATATGGCAAGTATGGAGCCATAATGGGCAACATTGTGCTGCCGCGAGGTTCCGACAACTTTACCCTTTTCCTCTCGTTAATGGTATGATTGTGATCAATGCAGAAGGATTTCGACGGATGGAATTCCAAAAAGAAAGGGATACACGACCACGCAGTCGCGCCGTTCTATCACAAGCGGGAGATTTGGTGGTGTTCGCTTGGCGTCAACGTCGGCTTTGAGCAGGACGGCACAGGAAAAAACTATGACAGACCCGTGTTGGTCATCCAAGGGTTTAATGCCCACGTATTTTTCGGGGCCGCCCTCACCGGCAAAAAACGACAAAGCCGTTACCATGTGCCGATTGGCGAGGTCGAGGGCCGGGAGGCGTCCGTCATCCTGTCGCAAGCACGCCTGATTGATACGAAGCGTCTCATACGAAAAGCGGGAACATTGGATACTGACGTATTTGACAAGGTTTGCGAAGAGCTTAAGCGGACACTCTTTGGCTCAGGGAGAAATTGAAACGATTTTGCCCCACATTGCTGCAGGGCGAGGCCGAAGCCATTTGTTGTCAAATAATACACTATGCCACTCTTGAAAGCAAGTGTACTTATGGGCTTACTTGTGTTGTAATCGGGTGTTGGGAAACCGAGCCCGATTATGTGACACCTGGCTTGTCAAATGCCATGTATATGATAAAGGACACTGATATATCATCAACTCCCTGACTATTCCACGCTTCATAAGCTGATTCCTTTTACACTGTGCCCCTCTTTTGTCGAATGATACCTTGCCGCATTGGCACTTGGCTCTCCTATCGGGATTTGTAGTAACGAATGTTTGCATGGTTTTATTGAGCTAGCTATCTGCTTTATGGCGTCGTCGCGATGCGATCGATCCAACGAGGGATGGTCGAGACGATGGTAGTGCCGTGGCGGAGTGAAGAAAGGCGGCACGACTTGCCAAATATGGCAGGTGAGGAGCAATGTCGAAGCCATTGCGCTTATGACAGTTGCTTTTTAATCCGATGGAGGGTTTGCCTTCCCCATTTCTTGCTTTTCTCCGAACGAATGACGCGCCACGTTCGTTTGACCTGGTAACGAGGATCGCGGCCTTTCCTGCTTCGCTGTTCCCGATGTTCGAGTTCCGGCCGCTTCATTTCATCCGCATCATTCAAGTTGTGACGTAAAGACTTCATTTTTCTGCTCATTGACTGCATCTTGGTTAGCCAGTAAATCTTCAACGACCTTTATTTTGACCGCTGTATGTGGATCACGCTGGCGGTCATGCGGGCAGGATATACGTCGTGGAGACCCAGACAAAGACTGCCCCACTTGCCAAATGTGGCAAGTGTCTGGAACGGATGTGAAAAAGCCGGTGTGGAATAGAACCCTCACCGGCCCGTAAACGTAAACGAGTATACTGCCAATTATTGCGTTTTGATTCCGTCCTCGATTTGCTCGTAAAGCCATGTTTCCAGTTTGTTTTCGAGTGCGGCATTTTGAGGCGTCACGTCATTCCACTGGCTGCTGCCATGGCCGCCATTGATTGTGCTTTCAATCTTACAGATGACGTTCACCTTGACACTGCCATCGGATTCGTCCCGCACACTGATGCTGTATTTGTAGCGGGTGCTTTGCGCAGCGTTAATCACGATCATCAACTGCTCCGGCCCGGCGACGTAGTCGGTTTGAATGATTCCCGATGATTTATCCATGCTGGCGACGGTTATGTGGTTCTTGTCGAGGGCATCGAGGATCACCTGCCACAGCTTTCCGTGCAGAATGGCATATGTGCGTTTCGGCATGAAGTTCGCCGACGGCGCGGGAAATTTGCCGTTATCCGTTACGCAGCCTCCCGTCAATGAAAGCAGGGCGGCACAGGTAAATGCGATGCACGTCAGAGGGAATAATTTCATGGTCAGTGTTTTCATATTGTTGGTTGTGTTGGTTAAAAAGGTCTGCGGACGACATCGCCGTCGGCATCGCGCATTTTGCTGGTGAGCAAAAGGACGAGGTCGATGAGCCACCAAGCGAAAAATCCGCCGACTGTGACCAATTTGATAAATCCCAAGCCGACTGAACCGAGATAGAAGCGGTCGCCGCCGAACATGCCGAGAAGAAGCGAAAGCATGAAGGCGATCCACCAATTCTTTTCGCTCGCGTTGGTGTCCCTCCGCAATGCCGACAGCCATTCTGCGCGGTCGTTCATACCGTTTCCAGGTCAGGCAATGTTTTGAAGAACCGTCCTGCCAAGCCTTTTGAGTGGCTCGGACAAGTGAGCGTCACTTCCGTGCCTCGGCTCATGGGCCTCGCAGCAACAACGAGGTTTTGGAAACGGCGCATTTTCCGCACGAAGGCGACATACATGATGATGCCGGGAATGATGCAGCAGATATATCCGATGACGGTAAAAAGGAGCATGAACCACGGGACTGGAACTCGCCCTTCAAACGTGGCGGAGCGCGCTGATTGCGTTGTCGCCCTCCATCGCTCGTTTGAAAAGAATTGCACCGCTCGCGTAATGACTTCTTCGCCCGAAAGGTTGGTTTGTTTGTTAAGAATTATGTCGGCCATAATGTTTTGATTGTTTTCGTGGTTGTTTCGCAGGCCGAACAGGCCTGCCTGGTTAACGGCGCAATACTTGACTATAGCAAAGTACGTGTCAAGCGCATTTTTCTGCGATGTTTGGGGGATGCCTGACATCCGACATTACGAAGCCATCCGCGCGGAAATCGTGAGGCTTTTGCGGAAAGAGCGCGAACGCCGGAAGCTGTCGAATTATGCCGTCTCGCAACGCTCCGGCGTTTCGGAATCAATGTTGAGTTTGGTCGAGCGGGGGCTTCGCAATCCGACGATGGAACTCATGCTTCGCATTGCTGACGGCATCGGGGCCGATCTTGGCGCCATCATCAAAAAAGCGGCGGCCAAAAGACGGAAGCGAAATGCACCTTGAATATTCCGTCCGGCGACGCTCGCGCACAAAACGCAAGCGCCTTAAAAACTTCTGCGACCTCAGCCGAGAGCAGCGACGTTTATTACGGCGCACGCCACTTGTCCCTGCCGCCCGTATCCGTGTCCCGAACGCGCTCAACTTCGATGACAGCGTTCGGATTTAGCTCTTTGGCTTTTTGAATTGCTTCTGCTTGAGTTGGAGCTACAGCCGATGCCCTGTCGGAGTCAGCTTTCCTTACGGCGTAGTCGCCCTCGGGCCGCCGTTCAATGAAGAACCGATTTTCATTTTGGCTCATAATGCCCGAGTCTTGCACATGAAAGCTACCAGGTCAAACCTTTTCCGGCAGGAATTCACGCCGAGCAGACGGTTCGGGTTCGTTTCCAATGCCTGGTATCGCTTTTGAACGGGACGTATTGCAAGTTATACGTATTCTGCGATATCAACGATACTTCCGAGTCTAATGTATTCCATTTCCTTGAGTCGAACTGACCGTTCACACAAAATGGCAAAACGGTATTCTTTCTGGTGGGCGTATCTGGTTTGATCCTTTCTAAATATTAAATCCAGGTTTGTCTTTTCATAATGTGGTTCAGCGCTGTTGAAATACGTTACCCGCCCACAAAATACCCGACACTCTCCTAATTGTCGGTTGCAGGATTCATTTAACCGGGCGATAAAGGTTTTAGGATCGAGGATTCGAATGCAAGAGTCTGCCTCGAAATCCGAGTAAAGAATTTCTTCGCAACTTTCTGACGTGCAGAAAAGGTAATAGTCATGCCATTTACCATACTGATCCTTCAATTCCCGCCTCATTGAGACCTTCGTCAACCCCGATAAGGGCAACGGTTGTCCGCCTTGGACTGGCGTTACCGTTATATTGAACCGCTTGAGGTCTAAATTCGATGTGCGTCCAAGTTCATCATCCTGTTGCCCCTTAGTAAGGCATAAATCTCTAAAATATGAAGCCGGATGCAGGCATATAAGGCCATTGAACAGAAAATATTCGAGAAACGTCCTTTTAGAGTAGCGGAACAGAACATTTGGAATATCCCCGATCACCCTCGCGCTTGCTGATAATCCTGCACAAGGCCCTTGGAATAAGGAGCGTGTGTCGGCCGCTGGCGTGACATTCGTGGGTACACCTTTGGACGCTGAACCTCCATTAGGCGCCGTGTTACTTTCTTCAGCCATAATATTTATTGTTTGTTAAAAAAGAATCCGAATATCGAGCGCCGTTTTTGCTTTTTTTGATAAGCTTTCTTGTATATTTCATCCTTCTTTCTACCGGCTTCAATCTCCGCTTTAGACCATTTAGGCGCCCATTTAACTACATTATTGGTAATCCAGTAGTGGGACCGACACGGAAAATTCCAATTTCCTATTGATGGAGACAAGGAGATTGTTTTGCCATCAAATACTAGCTGCCAATCAGTAGGAGAAAATGGCGTTACGACCTGGTTTCCGCACCCGCAGCAACATTTATGTATGGCGGTAGCATACTCTACCGAAACATAGATAACGCCATCTTCAAGCGTTTCGGGAACAGTTTTCACAAATTTATGCGACAGTTTCATCGTTCATTAGCTTATTAACATTCATATCGTAAACCGTATTATGCTCTTTTCCAAGATCGTGGTAAAATCCAAACATCTTTTTCCACTTAATCACAGCCAGAGCCGCATTCAAGGCATTAAGCTCGGCGATTTGAACATTTTTTGCATAATCATCATTCCCGTTATCATTAAACGGTATTATCTCATTGATGTGGTCGTGTTTCGTTGCCGTGCCAGTCGTGATACGAACGCTGCCGCCGAGCTTATCGTCCATAGCCTGGACCCCTATGCCGACATCCACAAAGGGGATCCCAGAAGCAATTAACTTTTCAATAATTGCTTTTTTGGCCTGGCCGTTATCTATGCAAATGAAAACGAAGCTCATTCCCAATAATTGTTCCAGATTCGATTCGTCGAGATGCTTTTCATGCGGGAAAATATACTTGTGCATATTTGAATAAATACCGTGAAGATATTTTACCTTTGTAGTCGCTTGTAAAAGCTGCTCAACGGATGCCGCCCCGGGTGCTCTAAATGCGTTATGAACAAAAAACACATCCCCATCAAACGAGTGGATTTCTTTCACGGGAGTCTTCGCGACGAAATCTAAAACATATGAGCCCGTGCCACCTGCTCCGATGATAGCAACTTTCAAATTGTCGAGTTTAGAGGAAATGGTGTTAATTTCCGCTCGGCTTGAATTTGTATCGACGTATTTGAAAACATAATCCGCGTCTATTGATTCAATTACCTTGAATGTCTGCGCCGTGGCGTTTTCATCAATCGCTTGGGCTTGAGAGGAGATTACTCTAATGTAGGAAGTCACCTTTTCGTAATAGTCGTTGAATCCATCCGCTGGCCTGTTTGAAAAACTGTGATTAATGGTGATATTGTTTTTCGCGTCCAGAGTTTGCGGCTTGCTGTTTGGATGCTGGATTAGTGTAATTATGCTGCCGTCATAATTGCACGGATGATCACCAATGAAATGAATCACATGATCCTGAGGTTTAGCAGTCTTCTCTGGTGTTGGAAGATTAAGGCTGGAAACAAGGGTGCCATATTTAATTTCCTTGCTGGCATTCACATAAGGAACATGATGCACCAGAAGGAAGCCTCCTCTTATCTCCAGCTCATACCCCTCGTCGCGGAGTCTTTTGAGATCCGGACTATGATTTATTAGTTGGATAGACATTGAAAATCATCCCACATTTGACTTTCACGGATTTTCCTTTTGCCAACGACCCCTCCCGATGATGTTCAGGTCCTTTCGAGTAAGTGATCGAATAAAGGATATTTGGATCAGGTTTATTGGGGCTAACGGAAAGAATCACAAGTTCCTCGTATGATATTTCCTTTTTGTCCCATCTCTTTTCTTTTGTGTTCACGATGATTACGCAATGGCAATGCACGTGATGACCGTGCTTTATCCGACACTCGTGAATTTTGTGCCCCTTGCGGCACGTAATTTCCTCATTTTCGACCCAGAGGATGATTTCTTCTCCAGGTTCGCCAATAGCGGCACCAGCCGCTTGAATTTCCTTTACTAATTGCTCAACCGTGGCATCCGAAGAGATTTTAATCAGCTTCGGCTCCGCGCCCTCGTGCGTATGCACGTGTAGTTCAATTTCAGGCATTTTATTTATTATTTACGGCCAGCATCATTGCCAGCTTGGGTTCATTTTACGTGAACCCAACCATAAAGTCAACAGCAAAAACGTGCCTACACGGAACGTCACCAATACAAACAGTTTTCCCTGTTGACATATTTTGCGGAATCGCTTATTTTATGTGTGTTGTGATTGGTCAACGAAAACAAAATTCCTTCATAAAAGATCGGCGTGGGCTTTATGAAATTGTTGGCCGAAGAGTCAGGCAGGCGCGAAAGGCGTCCAGACTGACCCAGGAGGAGCTCGCGTCGCGCGTAAGCATGACGCGCACTTCCGTAACAAACATCGAAAAGGGGCGGCAAAAACTATTGCTGCATACCCTTTTCGACTTGGCCGCTGCTATGAAAATCCCGGCTGTTCAGTTGATTCCCGAATCGAACGAGGGTCAGCCTCCCATCGAACAAAAATTACCCAGCGGGCTTTCTAAAGCAGAAAAAGAATGGATTGTCGGGGGAGTGTTAAAACCATCTATCAAGTAAAACACTTATGAGCGTCCGTAGAAAATTGGTCAGAGAACTGTCAACAGCTTTGCTGGCGCAGCACAATATCACACGCGCGCCTGTTGACGTTGAGAAATTAGCACATGCATTGCATGTCGATGTCCGCCAAGACCGCGTAGAGGGCGACATTTCCGGGTTTTTATTCCGCGATCATGAAAAATCGTCTGCGATTATTGGCGTCAACAGTCGGCAGCATCCAAACCGCCGGAGATTCACGATCGCACACGAGTTGGGACATTTTCTGCTCCATACCGGTGACACAGTTCATGTTGATCGTGGCTTTGAAGTTCGCCTGCGCAGTGATGAATCAAGCAAAGGAACTGACATTGACGAAAAAGAGGCAAATCTTTTTGCGGCTGAATTGTTAATGCCAAAGGCGTTCGTCGACAAGGACATTGCAGAAATTCAGGCAGTTGATTTAATGGAAGAAAAAACCATAAAGTCACTTGCTGAAAAATACCAGGTGAGCACTCACGCATTTGCGTTTCGACTGGCTTATCTAGGATATGTGCAGCAATAGTCGTTGAAGCCCACGAAGGAAGTAGCCTATGCCCCTTCTTTCAAGAAGGCTGTGCAAAGGTTTCTATTCTGGAATCCTGTAAGATGTAACTTGTGATAAATGACATAAATACGTGGCGAGTGGGTGTGGTTGATGAATGCCCAGGAACACCACTGGATACGGTTTTCCCAATTTCAAAGCGCGCGGCTTGTTTCATTGCCCGGAATAAAGCCAACGCGCTCCTAAAAACACATTTCCTTAATGCTCAAGGTGCTGTCGAAATGATGAAGGGTCTGGATTATCATCACGACAATTTTATGAACGTGATCAACTGCCTGGCGCAGATTGGTATGCAAGATGGAGCAAACGATTTGCAATGCGTTCTTTTGCATGAAGCCGTTGCTTATCTAAATCGTCTCGGTCAGTTCTATTATTTTCTTAAATCGTCGTTCGTTAAAGAACACTGCTCGAATACTGAATCACTTGCGCCCAGTATTTTGAAGCATGTTATCTTCCGGCATAAAAGCGTTCACCGTTCGATTGATAAACCTGATACATTTCGACCTGAATCTGAACATGTTCGCGCAACGCAAGCCATGTCACTGTCTGCTATAGGCGCAAAAATATTTGAACCAAAACCCGGTCAAGTCAGCCATTTCTCGCGCGTGAAAACAACCGATGTAGAAACTTTTTTCCGTGATCTTTGGGGGAACAATTATCTAATCTTCCAGCTCATAACCGATGAACCGGAGGTTTTTCACAATTTTTCAATTGAGAAAGAACATGCAAAAATAATGCATGAAGCGTATGCCATTTTGGAGCGAGTGTTGAAATGATCACATAGTTCACGAAACGCTCTTATTGTTAGCCCTCTTTTTCACACTTTGCCGAGCCGTATCGAAGTGCATTCAGTTTCGAGATTGCGCAGATTAATGCTGATCTGTGAGCGCAGCACCGACAAATCAATTGCAAGAAGAGCAGCTAAGTCAGTCAACGTAGTAATAATATCGGACGGCTTCGAAGGTCGGTTGCCGATCATCGTGAACGGCCCATCGGTCTCTGTCAGAATTCGCTCAATCGGCAACGAAGTGACGATTTCCCGTCGAAGGTCGCTTTTCAACATTTCTCTATTTACTGAGAAATAACAGCCAAGATCCACAGCTTTTTTCGCCTCAGCTTTGGACCCAGTGAACCAATGTAAGACTGCTTTCCCGTTATTTGACGGTAAATATGTTTCAATCGCTGCTAACACATCACGCGTTGCTCTCACTGCATGAATAGAGATGATTTTGTCCCCGTGTTCGGCACAACAACAAAGGATGTGCTGAAAGACCTTCTGTTGAGTGTGAAAACTCTTGTAATACCGAGGACTGGCATCAAGTCCGACCTCTCCAACATAACGGGCGTCTGGCAGAAGACGCTCAAAAAGCGCCATATCGTCATGGCCCTCTTCCACAAGCTGGGGGTGTAATCCAAGGGCAACTCGAATCGACGTACAATGGGAAGCGAGCTCTTTATTTCTTTCCCAAGCGCGCGGGGTCGTTGTCACCGTCAAGGTTTCGACCTGTTCTCGGCAACACTGGGCAAACGCCAATTCGTAATCGGCGTAAAGATCAAGATGGCAATGGTAATCAACGAGGTGTGGATGCATTTGGGGAAGTTTTAACTCCATGGAGAAATTTCGCAACTTCTCGCATCCCACGTAAATAAACCTGCGCTAGATTTTCGAGTTCCTTCGCATTGTTACCCAATGGTCCGGATTTGTGAGTTAACACTCTCGCTCTTCGGATGTCATTGTTTAACCGATGTAATGCAAGTTGGAACGAACGGATATTGTCTCCTTCGGCCCTTTGACTGTTCAGTGCCCGCCCGCGTAGTTTTGTATGATACTGCGTTTCGTCTCTATATTTCCAGTTTAGCGTCGAAGCTCTACGGATGATACAAGGCAAACAGAAACCACAGTGACCCGGCGGAAGTTTGAGCCAGCGTGACTTTGTTGGTGATGCGCATGACATAGTTAGAGCCACATGTTTTGCAAGAAACTTCTGATTGCTACAACCGCTTACCATCTCCCCTTTTGTTTTTAGCTTGTATGGGTTAGCCACCCGCGCAGAAATTCCGATCATCCTCACAAGCTCGTTGAATTGCTGCATATAATGTGGGTGCGTGGTCCGCGTGCTAAGAGACCCAAGGCGAAGCGTATCAAGTGGCACATTCAGCGATATGAGGGCGTTTTCCGGAACATGGATCACAACGTCAGGCTTGCCGAAACCACTCGCTGCAAATGCCGCTAGAGAGAAAAAGAGAAACGACCGTGAGCGTTCGGTGCTTTCAGGATCCGTTCCACGAATAATACCTTCTGGGAAGCCAACTCTGGATTTAAGCCTTCGAATGCGCTCCTTCCCGTATCGACCCTCCAGTGCGAGGGCACACTGATTTTGGTGTCCACTGACGTTCGAAGGCCAGGAGTGACTGACCAAGAGTGGGGACTCTCCCGCTTCTAGCAGATCGACCGCACCGATAAAGCTATCAAGCCCTCCGGAGAAAAGGCAGGCGGAGGTTGGAAGATCTGAAAGGCCAAGGTCCGCTTGCCGAATAACTTTGGTGAAACCTTTCGGCCGTTCGCGAAAGAGGAAGCGCCATTTGTCGCCCGTGAGAAACTCTAGCATTTTGGAGAGCAAAGAGGTCACTCCATTCCAGGTCTTGACGTCGCGCACGGGTAAGTAAAGATCAACCTCCCGTGACCAACTGTCTTGTGACTCAGAATACCGGTTGATTCTTGTATCTGCGCAATATACAGCTGCCGCGAGAACGAGGAGATCATGAGCGGTTTCGGTTGGCTCAATTCCCATTTCCTGTAATTGCTCAAGCGCATCACCGATGCCATACTCGAAACGCTTCTTTCGTTCGACGAACTGGATCACCGTCTGTCGAGACTCTTTTTCGATGACATTAATCCTGGCCTTATCGGCGGCTCCATAACGGCATTTGAGGCTGTGTCTTCTCATATTATTCCTCTAGCGCCTCCAAGTACGCGAAGGAGCGCTCATATATATCGGTCACCAAACCTTGGATTTCGTTTTGAGGAATGGTCTGCCCGACGTTTAGGCGGTCGCCAATAGCGTCGTCCACGGCACCTTGAATGAGTTCGTGAAGATCACTCTGAAGTTGGTCAATTGCTTGAACATCTTGTGGCAAACTGATCCCTTTTGCGCCCACATCGTTTATGACCTTGAATTCGATTGTTTTCGCGATAAAATCTGTGACGACAGCCTGCCACTGCTCGGCGGTGACTTCAGTTATGTCTGTTATGTCAATTTCCGTCAGGCCAAGAACTGCCTCATCCCATGCCTCCCGTGCAATTCCCTGATCGATTGGTCCACCTTCCGGACAAAATACATCGGTCAATACGGCCAATGCTTGTTCGGCCGGCTGGCCGACTAAATTGCCGAGACCCAAATGTGAAAGAGCTTGATTGATGCCAGCGTTAGCGACATCTTGGACGAAGCTTATGGCCCGTCGCACGGACGGAATCGCCGCTCCCATCCGCCGGGCGGCCCTCCTGCCTCCGCCGGTTCCTGTCCTCACATAACTTGAGAGTGATCTTTTAAGAGAACCTCGGTCTCTAGACTCTGCAAAAGTGTTGAAGTTACTCCTCGACGTTCGAAAACGGCCGCCGCTGGCAGGTGGTGGCAGAGGAGGCAGTGGCTTTGGTTCCGAGGGCTTGTTCTGCTCGATTGGCTTCTTCTCGCCCTCCTTCGGATTTTCACCAGATTTATCAAGCGGTTTGTCTGGAGATTTTTCGATTTCCTCATTTGGTGCCGCAGTTCGAGGCGTGTCTTCCAGGAACGTCGGAATCAGCGCACTGATAGGACTCGGTCCGCCATATTTAGAAGATGTTCCCATGTTTATAGTTTCTTTTGGCCCTTCGGGGAGGCCATTTTTGCAGCGGCGTTCAGTTGTTTACTTTGCCCACCTTCAATCCAATTCGTGATTGTCGTTGCGAACTCAGCTTTGACGGTTTGATCAGTGAACACTTTTTCGAAACCGGTCATCACCCATCCCGGCACCTTGGAGGGCGGAATATCTCTTATGAATGCAAGAAGTCTCCTTTGAAGTGACGGACGAGATTTCGCAAGCGCTATTAACCCAACGGGGCGAGTTGAGAAATCGTCAGCCTGAAGAATCCGATTTTGAACTGCTTCAAACACCTGTTCAGCCTCAAGCGCGTTGAGTTTTGGAAGCTGAGTTTCGACAGATTTGACCGCGAGTTCCTTTCCAAGCAAGGCATCTACAATCGGGTCAAGGTGGCTGGTTCCGGCAGCTCCACCGAAATAACTACGTTTATCACGGGTGACGAACATATACGGCCGGAGATCGACCCCAGAAAGCTGAGGATCGCATTTCGCCCAAGTACTGATCCAATCGCTCTTTATCCAATCGTCAGCATCTCTTGGAATCTCTGCTTTGGCATTTCCAGCCTCATCATCAACGCTTTTCTCACCGACCTCCACTCGCACCTCCTTCTCCAGCACCGCAAGTTCTTTGGGCTTCCCATCTGACTGACCATAAGTGGCCTTCGTTAATTGATCGTAAAACGTCACGTTGAATGCCTCTGCCAGCATGATTTTTGCGAGGACATGTTGTTTTATTGCACTCCCGAAGCCGCGCGCTATCGCTATTTCATTTCGCAGCAACATTGAATTCAAAAAACGTTTGATCTGTCGCGGGTTGCCTTTTGTTCCGTCCGTCAGAACACGTGAGATCTGTTGGCTGAGGTTAATCGCCTGTGAGATTTCTTGCGGCAAATCGCCGGATCCATTTCCAAATAGACATTCTTTCGCAATCGAGTGATCGAGAACAGACGCACTCCACGGCTGGCTAAGGCACTGGCGAGCTCGCGGAAGTAGCTTCGCAAATTGTTCGTTCTCCTCACCAAGGGCTCCTTGCGCCAATACCAGTGTTACGTAAGTTTGCGTTTCGGCGTATCCAAGTGCCGGAATTCGAAATGGCACTTGAATCAACTTCTCGAGATAGTAACGCGCGTATGTTGTTGGCCCAGCGACTGTGGGAAGGTCGGGGAAATGTTGTTTAACAGCATATTCTATCATCGCTTCATCCGCAGCGATAATGAAAGCCGTTTTAGGAGCGAACAAGAAAAGGCGGATGGCTTCTAATGTTTCAATTGCTGTGTTGGGCAAGCAGCGGTCGAGATCGTCAATCAACACTACGAGCTTTTCGATGCCGGCAACGTCAATCAGTTCCTTAAACTCAGAATGGAACGCTCGCATTTGTTCGGGGATCTTCTTTTCTTCTTCGGGCTTAAAGATGCTTTCTGCCTCCGTCACGGCCGCTTTTACTTTTTCAATTGTGAGATCACCCTTTGCCGCATCAAATAGGCCCCTGAGCAATGAGACTGCGTCCTTGACCTGCTCAGGATGCGGGATTCCGGTCAGGAGCGAGAAAACCCAGGGGGTGCCTTTCTTTGCGAGTTTCAGATAATCCACCCGCTTCAATAAGGCAGCAGCCTTGGCTTGAAGCCCTTCGTTGTCTTTCTTCGCGTCCCGGAGTCCCGTTATAATACTTTCAATCAGGGCTGCCTTCGCATCCTCAAATCCTTGGAATTGCCAACCATTAAATTTTAGGCAGAGGACTTTTTTGTTGGCAGTGAGTTGCTTTTCTGCCATCGCAAGGACACTTGATTTTCCTGCGCCCCAATCTCCGTGAATGCCGATGGCGATCGGCTTTTCCTTGCACTCGAGAACGCATTTCACCACCGTTTCGGCAATTGCGTCGTAGTAAAGAAGGTCTATTGACGTTTCGTGATCACTTAAGAACATACGTTCAATTTCGCCAGTATTGTTGCCAGCTTCGTTCCATTTTAAGCGAACCCAATCATAGAGTCAACAATTACAAGGGCCTCACTATCAACATCTTTCAACCAACCCTCACTTCACGGCCTACATACATCGTATGTAGGGGCTTACGCCCGTTACGATTGACTTCCACGGCTCAGCTGCCGCACCACGACCTCCCAACGTGTCGTCGGCTACCGCCCGACTTATCGCTTTCTCCCTTCGGGCTAGCCGGGTGCAGGCCAACTAGCCGTTGTCCTTTACCAAAAAGCGATAAGTCGGCCATTATCCGCCGACACGTTGGGGACTGGTTTTATGATGAGGGCTATCGCCCAACGACCGTGAGCACGCTATCGCGACCGGTTCACGCGGAAGCGTGGAGGACGACGAGTTTCACCTGGGGCCGGCAATACCGGCCAAGACACCACGACTTGCGCCTTCAAGGGAGAAAGCGCCGCCCAACTGGGCGCTTTGATGGAACAGCCGCGCCGACTGGCGCGTCCATTTTCCGCAGCGGGTGATATGATGGCGGCCGGTTCGGATTCCGAAACCAGCCGCCATTATCACGACGGTTTGCCCCAAACGCAGTTACCGGCGTTTGGCCTCTGGCCAATCCATGGAAGGATGTCTGAAACAACCCGGACTTTCTCCTTGGCAGGGGTGGCGGCTGGTTTTGGCACCATGAACGACCAAACCCGCATCACAATCGGCGAACGCGAGGGCTGGGGAGAACCCCGGCCCTTTGGCATATCCTGGAAAGACCAGCGCCAGCACCTCTACATCATCGGCAAAACCGGCTCCGGCAAGACGACTTTGCTCCGCAACCTCATTTTACAGCACATCGCCCTTGGACACGGCGTTGGCTTGATTGATCCGCACGGGGACTTGGCCGAGGAACTGTTGAACCACATTCCCCGGCACCGCGCCGACCATCTGGTGTATTTCAATCCGGGTGACCTCGAATTCCCCATCGGATTGAACGTGATCGGCAACGTGGCGCCGGATGCCCGGCATCTTGCCGCATCCGGCATCGTCAGCGCCTTTAAGGGCATCTGGCGCGATTCCTGGGGTCCGAGGCTCGAATACATCCTCTACAATGCCGTCTCGGCCCTCCTGGACTGCCGGAACGCCACCCTTTTGGGTGTCAACCGTCTTCTTACGGATGACGCATACCGGGCCAAGGTAGTCCGGCAGGTCAAAGACCCCTTCATCCGGGCCTTCTGGGCAGAGGAGTATGAGAATTACGACGAGCGCTTCCAGCGCGAGGCCATCGCGCCTATCCAGAACAAGATCGGCCAGTTCCTGTTGAACCCCGTGGTTCGGAACATTCTGGGGCAGGTCAAAGCCAAAGTGGACATTCCCTTCGTGATGGACAACGGACGCTTGTTCATCGCCAACCTGTCCAAGGGCCACCTTGGCCATGACAAGGCGAACCTGCTCGGTTCCCTTCTGGTGACGCAGTTTCAGCTTGGCGCAATGGCGAGGTCAAACCGACCGGAAGACCAGCGCCGGGATTTTTACTTGTTCATTGACGAGTTCCAGAATTTCTCGACGGATGCCTTTGCGTCTATTCTGGCGGAAGCTCGTAAATATCGGTTGTGCCTGACGCTTTCCCATCAATTCATCGACCAGCTTTCCTTGCCGGTGCGGCAGGCGGTGTTTGGCAACGTCGGAACGCTCATCGCGTTCCGCATTGGCTATGCGGACGCAGAGGCAATGGCAAAGGAGTTTGGCGACGCGTTCCCGGCCTCCGCCCTTGCCGATCTTGAGCGGTATGAGGCGGCGGTGAAATTGCTTGAGGACGGAGCCAACCAGGAGCCATTCCGCGCGAAGATGCTGCCGCCGCTTGAAAACCGCATCGGACGGCGGGACAAACTTGTCGCCCTGTCGCGCGAACGCTTTGCCATGCCGCGCGCAGTCATTGAGGGCAAATTGAACCGGTGGATGAATAGCAAGTGTAAATAGGCGAAATGGCTTCGATACAAGCCTCGTTTCCATCTTGCATTCAAGGACAACGCGCGCTATTCTGACGACCATGACCACGCGAAATTTGGAAGGCCAAAAAGAGAAAATCGCAGCGCTCAAACCAGTCGCCTCCGTTGATGATCCTGAGAGGATAAGGAAAGACGAGGAAGCGCATTACCAAATATATTTGGATGAGAACAAATCATTGGTCACAGGCGAGGAGGCAAGTGCTGACCAATTCGATAAAAACATTTTGATGCTCGCTGCCGGAGCAATTGCGGTTTCATTGGTGTTTTTAGAAAAGATCGCGCCTCATCCACAGGAATTTACATTGCCTTATCTCCGTTGCGCTTGGGGTGGACTTGTTGCCAGTTTGCTTTTGACGTTAAGTTCATTCCTCACCAGCCAACACGCCTATCGGCGCCAGCGAATAATAAATTATGAAATCTTTTTTTCCGACCCATTATCAAAGCCCCCCAAACGAATCAACTGGTGGGCACGCATAACAAGTTTCCTAAATTGGACTTCAATCGTTGCCTTTATTTTTGGGCTTGGTATGCTTGTGTGGTTTGGCTTTCTTAATATGAAAGCGACCACCAACGCTGAACAGCATAACGTAAAAATGTCAGGAGTCATAAATGAGCAAAAAAACGAGACGGCTAAATGAAGGCAGAATTCCGCCACCACCACCGAAACCGCGTCCGTCCCCTAAAAAGCGAAAATAGGAGATCGAAGATATGTCAGCAAAACAGCAACCGGTAAAACCAATCGCCCTTGAAGCTGGCAGAGTTCCAGCTCAACCATCACAGGTGGTTCGTCAGCTTTGCGGACGAGTTCCTGTTGATTCTGAAAGCAAATTAGTTAATTTTGGTCGAGTTCCAAATGAGATACCAAATACACTGCTTGCCCAACCAGCAAACTCGGTGCGTTCTATAGCTCAAGCCTCAAACAACAATTCACAAAATGTTGCCGCCGCAAGGAAGCCATCGAGTGAAAGTTCACCACAAAAGACGGTTTCTCTCATCTCTCGCAGAGCTACTCATTAGAAGATTCAAATTCCTGGCAGGTCGCAGGTAACGCCAGTAAAACTTGCCATAAATGGCAAGCCGTCACGTCTTCTTGGCTTTTTGCATCTCCGGCAAAGTGGGACGATGGCATCCCACCTTCCCCGCTTCAAACGCGCTCCCACGGTCGCCCCCATGCGACTGACGGAGCGCGACCTCCAAATCATCCGGCTCGTTCACCGGCATCGTTTTCTCCGTTCTCATCAGATCATCGCCTTGCTTGGCGGCAGACCACAGCATCTTTTGCGGAGGTTGAAATTGCTTTACCACCACGGCTTTCTGGAACGGCCACGCGCCCAAATTGACACATATCATCAGCCCGGCTCTCGCCGCATCATTTACGGTTTAGGAAACAAAAGTTGGACGTTTTTGAAACAGGAGCTTGGCGAAGATAATCGCGAAGTGTCCTGGGGCGAGAAGAACCGTGCCGTTGGCCGGATTTTCCTCGAACACGCGGTTTTGGTTTCCGACGTGATGGTGTCCCTTGAGCTTGCCTGCCGAAAGCATGAGGGCATCAAGCTTCTCTACGAGGACCAGCTTGCGCTTCGCTCGGAACGGCAGCCGTTCCAATGGCGCGTTAAGGTGCAGGGCGGCATCAGGCTCGGCGTCATCCCTGACCGGGTATTCGCTCTCGAATACACGGATCAAAACGCCCGGCCGGAGCGCGTGCATTTTTTCCTCGAAGCCGACCGGGGCACCATGCCGGTTGTGCGAAGCGGACTGACGCAGACCTCCTTCTATCGCAAACTCATCGCCTACGAGGCGACGTGGACACAGAAGATCCACCAGCGGCACCTTGGCATCCATCGTTTCCGCGTTCTAACCGTCACCACGGTCGCCGCGCGGGTCACATCGCTTCTTGAAGCCTGCTCCCAATTGAAACGCGGCCACGGCCTCTTTCTGTTTGCCGACCGGACCGTTTTGGAAAAGGACCCCTTCTCTGCGGTCTGGCGGTGCGGGAAATCCGCCAAAATATCAGCTCTCTTGGACTAGCCAGAAGCAGATGCTCCTTTCACGAAGGAGATTATGCAGGAAATTACGCGGAAGAGCCTGAGCGCGACGACAAACCGAACGACGACTGTTTCAGTGCGGTAGACGGTGAAATGCAAAACCGCCACGAAAATTCTGCGACTTTCGTTCTCGGTTCTTGCATGTCATTGCCATCGGAGTTGCGCTCCGATTTTCCTTGACTTGAAATAAGCTGACGTTACAATCGCACCGTGTTAAATACGGAACCCAAATAAACGCTTATGACTGTAATCAACGAATGGAATAGTGTTTTCGGGAAACTTGCCGTCCTGTTGTCCCGCGCCCTCATCGTCACGGCGGGCTTTTTATTCTGCGCCGGCAACGGTTTTGCCCAGCCGTTACCGATCCAGTCTGGTTCATCCGGCGGGACGCAGGCCGACACCATCGTCGGCGTCGTGGCTGAACAGCAGGGGCTGCAATTGGTGGATCAGGTGCCGCCCAGCGGCACATTCTGGCTGATCATGCCTTCCTCTGGCCTCGCCCCCGTTCCGATGCCATGTCCGCCTTTCGATCCAACCTCGCCCATTTACCAAATAGCAGACGGACAATTTTTAGTAGATGGTACGAGCGGCAATCAGACGACCTCGAACGCGTCGCCAACCGGGCCGTTGGCGGATGTCAGCAGCACGAGTGCTGCGACGCTGGAGGTACAGGCTGAAGCGTTGGCGAACTTCATCACGCAGATTCAGACCACGGCGGCGAACCAGCAAGCGCGAGCGACCATGCAGGCAATGGGTATGGACGATCCCTCGCCGGGCGATGGCGGAGGCTCTGGCGACGATGGCACCAATTTGCCCGCGTTTAACACCTACACCATAGACAAAAGTCAACTCTGGCTCCAAATCACAAACGTCTCCGACGGCGCAATGTTTGCTAACGTCTATAATGCCACCGACCAGGTTTATGCCATCTGGAGCACAACCAATCTGACGTCGCCGCTTGCCGACTGGGCGGTGGAAACGGAACTGTGGCCGACGAATGGGGTGGTGATGCCCTTTACGGTATTGACACAAGGCCGGCAGAATTTGTTCCTTTGCGCGGAAGATTGGACGGGCGTAACTGAGAACGGGAATACCACGCCCGATTGGTGGTTTTGGGAATATTTTGGGACAACGGCTTTATCAGATGCAAACCTAGATAGTCAGGGCATTCCTCTGCTGACCGATTACCAATACGGCCTTGACCCGAACGTCATCAACTTTTCAATCTCGGCGACAAACCAATATGTCAGCAGCCTGAGCGCACCCCTTCAATTAAATATAACTGCCGGCGTGCCATTTTACATCGCCGTGCTTGTGGACAGCACAAATTCTACAGACGCGAATTGGAGTCCTTTCACTTCCCCGGACATCACTGTGAATCTCGGATCGATTCAAGGCTGGCATGATCTATGGATTGGTCTGAGGGGATTACCGCCGAATGCGACCCAAACATGGCAATGGAAGCACCTAAATTTGGCGTTGCCACCTTCATTAGTTATCACAAATCCCGCAACGTTTGCCGTGGACGAGCCGGTAATCCAGATTTACGGGTATTGCCAAGAACCTCTCGCAAGTATCAGCTATGACATCAGCAATGCAGTGGGCGTGGCGATAAACCAGCCGTCCGAAATTACCGACCAATATTACGATACAACCGCTTGCGGTTTTACCACGAACTATTTTGAATGCCTCGATGTTCTTCTAACCAATGGTTTAAACACCATAACGATTCATGCGACAGATTTAGCTGGCGACACTACCACAACCAACTTTAATTTTACATTGGATTATTCGAGCAAGACCAATCCGCCGACGGTGCAAATTGTCTGGCCGCAAAACGGGACACAGATCAGCGGCAGTAATTTTACATGTAACGGTCTGATAAGCGATCCTACGGCAACCGTGACGATACAGTACGTTTTCACCAACAGCGATACGAACCTGTTCTATGGAGGAATTTATACGAACACGTATGCGGCATCAGTTGAAAGAAATGGAAACTTTTGGCTTGAGAATCTTCCTTTAACAACTGGCACAAATGCATTTACCATCATGGTTACGGATGCGGTTGGCAATATGAGCATAACAAATATCAGTGTCGTTCAAAGTCCCTTGACTTTGAGCATAAATCCGGTAACGCCAGATTCTCAACTATGGCAGTCAACCGTGAATTTGACAGGAACAATTTCCGATCCAACTTATGCCGTATGGGTCAACGGCGTCAAAGGGCAGAATAACGGACATGGCACGTGGTCAGCAAACAATGTGCCGGTCAACAATGGCGGCACGGCCAGCTTTACGGCCACGGCTTACGCACCAACAGAGCAGCAACCGGACGGTTCGTATGGCAATGGGAACTAAAAAAGGAAACCGCATCATGAAAATCTATTTTATTCTTCTCAGCGTGCTCATCGGCAGTGGATTGGCGAACGCCACAATTCAAACCACAGCCAACCAGGACAAGCCGCCGCGCCTTTACGTCAAAACGTATTCGACGCATGACAACGGTTCTGTCTACCGTCATTACTTAACGACCGCAGAATGGGATACGACGTTTAGTGGCACCATTAATTGGAGTGATGGTTCGGCGGGAAGTGGCACGTGGACATCGCATGATGTAGATGACGAACCTACCGGGGAGATTACTACCTGGGATAATGACGTAACTTGGTCTTGGGCGACAAATATGTGGCCGAACACATTTAGTACGATGGTTCAGACATACCAAGGCTCTACAAATACCTACACCAATCAGCCTGTTCCGATACTGTGGCAACATAGTGATATAGATATATCTACGTACAATACGTATTATAATGGATATGTGAAAGAACTGGCGACCGAAAGACGTAGTGCGCAAGCCGTAATCAAGCTCCAAACAGGTGGGAAGGCAACATCCAGGCTGAGAAATCTGTTTAAATTGACAGTGTCAGCCGGACAAACTAGCCCTGGAGACCCTAATTGGGCATCCGCGATCGAAGACGGATACTATTATATGTATGAAAACACCTCCGGCTCAGGCATTCCGCCGCAAAACATCAATCTCGGCAGTTATGGAGCGTTGAACCCCAATGGAGTTAAATACCTCATTTTACCAGATAACGACGATGTTGATGTAACTCCAAGTGTAGCAGGGGTGGATTATTACTCTTTTAATATGGCGGCGCCACAGAAGTATCTTTCGTATTTTGACGTATTTGTTCAGCAGGCGAATCCGGGGTTTTCTCTTTATTTAACGAGCTACGAGTACGATGAAGGTCATGCGTTTTGGCGGTTTCGCACAACAGCTCCCGCCGATGCGCTTCAATATATTTCACCATCCTTGACGACTCTACTGGCAACTCCGTGGGGATTTTATCCCACGAATAACCCAGATCCAACTATTACAAATGGTTTCACTGTTCCGGGCGTATTGCAAAATGATGGCCCACCGACTGCGCATTCGTATAATGTAATAAGGACATTTTGCATTGGCTTTCCCGACTTGATAAACGGATTGGAGTTTACGAGAGGCCTTAGCGTTGCGCCACCAGAATGGTCTGTTATTTCATATAATTGTGTTAGCGCAGTTAGAAGCGCTGGGTTCGCTGCTGATATATTTGCGCTTCCGGAGGATTCGTCCCCTCAAAACTTTGCGGTAACATTAATAGGAATGTATCCTGCTCCCGGCATGATCATTGGCCCGTTCCTCGACACTAATGATGTATTCTACTCGTCTGCGCCATATTAACATTAAACTGTTTGGTATGTATACAGTACAGGCACCCTCTAAACTTAAAGATGTTTATTTAATTGTCAAATGTGGCTTTACGGGTGCAATAGCATTAACCGGCATTTGCATCCTTTTAATTTTACTTGGGTCCGTGATACGAACACCGTTTATCACTCATTTATATGGAATAACGTTTGCCAAATGTTCATTTAAGGGACTTTGCATCGGCGCAAGCGGTCTTGGCTTCATACTTGGTGTGATCCTTAGACGGCGTCTGCCATTCATGCAAAAGGGGATTGTCCCTATCGCTGTTGCAGCAATTCCGTTGATTATAGGCGTTTGGCTGCTCAACGCGTATACAATTCGTGCTTCAATTCCCCACGCAGTAAAGTTGGCCGATTGCACCAACAGTACCGTAAATCTTCATTTGAAAGTTCCCAAGGGCCATGCATACCAACTTGAATTAATTACGCCAGCCGTCAAGGGAATGCCGGATGGAACTGTAACTTCTTCCTACAAGTTTTCGGGCACCATTCGCATTTCAAATGGAACGACGTCGGTTGCTGATTTTCCAATAAGCTCTGACAAGTCATGGTTGACGGCGTCTTGCTTTGTTTTGACCGGCGTAGGGTCGCTAAATGGCGCCGTTCCACCCTTGAGCCAATTTATACAACCGCAAAAGGATTACGATGTCCAAATCACTTTGAACCCGCCACCACCACCTTCAACTGCAATTTGGTTGTATTGGTTACAATCAAAGATGGACACCGACAAATGAAATCAATTGTTTATCATCTACAAGTCACATGCAGTGTAGAGAATGTAAAAGCCAACCGGCCCACCCTTCGTTACGCCAGCGGTCAAGCTAAACGATCCAAGCCGCCGTTTGAGAAGCAGCTGCTCCATTCACGAACGAGATTCTGCCCTTATCACGCGCAAAACGTGATATACCTGTAAAATAACTACTCTCTTTGACTTGCCAGAATTGGCAAGTGGTGCCGTCTCGTGAGTTTTTCTCGGGGCAGATAGGCTTGCCTGTAGCTGCGGCTCAATTGCACGAGCCGCCCCAGTTCTTCACAATTAAAAACCACAGGAGCACTACTATGCCAAAATCATCGTTCGTTGACTTCAAGGCCGTCAAAGCGGCCATCACCATGGAGCAGGTGCTTGAACATTATGGCCTCTTGGACAAATTCAAGCGGGGCAGCGACAGCCTGAGCGGCCCGTGTCCGATCCACAAGGGCAGCAACCCGACGCAGTTCCGGGTGAGCATCAGCAAAAACATCTGGAATTGCTTCAGCGAGTGCAAGCATGGCGGCAATCTCCTCCGGCACACCCTCCTTTTTCCAAGGACTTTGTGCAACTCGGCAGGTGGCACCAACACTTTCCCTCATAACCATTAAACCAACAAAAAACAAAAACATATGAAAAATCAAACGCCCGTTAGCACATCAAACAGCCAACCCGTCCACAAAATCCGTCACGGTGCCATCAGCGCGAGCATCTGGCGTCAGGAGGGTGATAAAGGCCCCCTGTTCAACGTCACCTTCCAGCGGTCCTACAAGGACGGAGATACTTGGAAGAACTCTACCAGTTTTGGCCGCAACAACCTCTTGGTTGTGAGCCTGATTGCCGCACGAGCTTTCGAGTGGATTGGTAACCAGCCCCGACAGCTAAAACACTGACCTCAAAGGACTGGCGGTTAACCATAACCGCCAGTCTTTGTATTTGGTTCAGCAGATCCCCTTCATCCACCGGGCCTTGCCGGCCCGAACCTGCACAGAGGGTGCTCCCCCGTGCCCACCACCTATGAATACCGATACCTACGTCGCAAAATATGTCCCCATCGGCTGCCGGACGCCGAGCCCCGAGGAGATCATTGCCCGCCGCACCGCCCAGGACTTGAAAATTCCGACTCCGGCAGCCTTGCAAATCGCTGCCCCGCTAATGGCAGCGCTCATAGACGGTCCCTGCTGGCTGGTGCCGGTTCCCGCAAGTAACGGAAGTCTGGTCGCCAATCTTGCGCTCGCCCGCGCCATCGCCGAGTTGGTTCCTGGTGCTCGCGTCAAATGCGCCATCGCCCGCGCCCACCCCGTCGAATCATCCTCGAGGCGCCGTATGCGCAGGCTTTCCAGTCTCACAGTGGAACAGCACGCCATCATTCGCGCCAGCGGCCCCATCCAGCTCCTGCCGGCGTATTTCGTGGATAACGTAATCACCACCGGCACGACTTTCGCGGCTTGTCGCCGCGCTCTTGGCTGGGGCATCGGTCTGGCATACGCCGACGCCAGCAGATGCCCCCATCCGCCAAGTTTCGGGATGGGGGTTGACCGCTGCCTTGCCTCGGTCAGATGACCGTTATAGTCCTCACCAGCCCCTCTTTCCTTAGCGAGAGGGGCTATTTTGCGCTCATTTTGCCGGTACTATCGATGATCTCGTTGTGGCAACTCCTGATTTGCATTTGAGCTAACCAAACTGGCCGGCGGACCGTTTTGGAAAAGGACCCGTTCTCTGCGGTCTGGCGGCGCGGGAAATTCAGCGAAACGGCGGGCATTCTGGACTTGCCAGAATTGGCAAGTGGTGCCGTCTCGTGAGTTTTTCTCGGGGCAGATAGGCTTGCCTGTAGCTGCGGCTCAATTCCACGAGCCGCACCAGTTCTTCACAACCAAAAACCACAGGAGCACTACTATGCCAAAATCATCGTTCGTTGACTTCAAGGCCGTCAAAGCGGCCATCACCATGGAGGCTGTCCTTGAACATTACGGCCTTCTCGACAAGTTCAAGCGAGGAAGCGACAGTCTCTCCGGCCCGTGTCCGATCCATAAGGGCAGCAACCCGACACAGTTCCGGGTGAGCATCAGCAAGAATATCTGGAACTGCTTCAGCGAGTGCAAGCACGGCGGCAACGTTCTCGACTTCATCGCCCGGATGGACGACGTGAGCATTCACGCGGCGGCGTTGAAGGCCATTGAATGGTTCAACCTCGACCCCGAAGCCGTGTCGGCGGATTCCCGCGAGGAGCCTGAGAAACCGACTGAAGCGCCGAAGGCCACAGATGGCCCCCGACCGGCAGCCGTAAAGCCGGCGCCGGCACCGGTACAAGAAAACGGCGCGCCCAACAAGCCCTTGAAATTCCGTTTGGACAAGCTTGAGCGCAGTCATCCGTATCTGGCCGAGCGCGGCCTTTCGCCCGAAACCGTCATTGATTTCGGCGTGGGATACTGCGCCAAAGGCATGATGGCGGAACGGATTGCCATTCCCATCCATAATCCGGAGGGCAACGTTGTCGCCTATGCGGGCCGTTTTCCCGGCGAACCGGCCGACGACACCCCGAAATACAAGCTGCCCCAGGGCTTCCGAAAGTCGTTGGAGCTTTTCAACGTTGACCGGGCCGTCAAGGAACCGGCGGACAAGCCGCTTGTCATCGTTGAAGGGTTTTTCGGCTGCATGAAGCTCCACCAGTTGGGCTGCCGCAAGGTCGTTGCCTTGATGGGCAGCACCATGTCAGCCGCGCAGGAGGAGTTGATCCGCAAACACACCAACCGTAACAACCAGGTCATCGTGATCCTCGACGAGGACGAGGCAGGCAAGTTCGGACGGGAGGACATTGCTATCCGTCTGGCGAAGTTTTGTTTCGTCAAAACGCATGTCTTCGAGAAGCCCGGCACGCAACCGGACCAGTTGTCGGCAGAAGACGTGGCGGAAATCCTGGGAGGTGCGCCATGAAGGACATCGGCGAACAAGGCGAGCTTTTGAGCCTCGTCATGGAGCGGCGGCACCCATTCCGGCTCCGGGCCAATGACATTATCCGCATTGACGGCAAGCTGTGCCGGATCATCCGCGTCAATGAATGCGCCGCCGTCGTCCTTATGAACCGGGGAACAAGGGAATTCAGCACGCGCTTTGACAAGCGCGTCCGCATCAAGCAGCCGCCCGTGACGTTCCGCATCTCGGCAAACTCCGAAGTGGAAATCGTCAACCGCAAAGCACGGAAGAAACGCAAACAAAACGAAACAGAGAGGAGAGTCACATGAAAACATACGAAGGAAGGCGGCAGGGCTGTGCCGTAAAGGTCACCGTGGACGGCGGTCCGCTCAACCCCCGGCTGGACTTGTATAACCACAGTCCGACGGGGTTTGAATGGGGCTACTGCGGCAGCGGCCCGGCGCAACTGGCTCTCGCCATTCTCGCCGACCACCTGGAGGATGACCGGCAGGCCCTCGACGTGTATCAGCGCTTCAAGTGGGCGGTCGTTGCAGAACTGCCCAAGAAGCGCTGGACGTTGACGACGGAGGACATTGATCGGGCCATAGAAGCCGTTCGCGATCAGGGCATGGTCGCCGGAGGCGTGACATGAGCGCCAGAGCCATGCCTGTCGCCAAGTTCCGCCTTGGCAGGATTATGTCCACGCCAAACGCCCTCGACCGGCTGACGCAGAGCGACATCCTCGTTGCCATTGGCCGGCATCAGGCCGGCGATTGGGGCGACGTTGGCGAAGACGACCGCACAAGGAATGAACGTGCGCTCGCCGAAGGCGGGCGCCTTTGGTCCGTATATCACGCCGGCAGCGGCGTCAAATTCTGGCTCATCACCGAGGCTGACCGAAACCACACCACAGTCCTCTTGCCAGGAGACTATTAAAACACAAGGGCGATCCACGAAGGGTCGCCCTTTTTCTCACGTGCCACATCTGGCAAGTGAGTACGTCTTTGGCGGATTCGTGCGGTGCCGTACGCTTGACCACGGGTTCACAGGGTTCATTTAAACCACACACAGAAAGGAGATTCATCATGGATGTTCATTGCACCACCTGTGGCGAGCCGTGGGATGTGTATCACCTGCGGCATGACGCCATCTTTGAAACCGACCTGTCTCATGCCGAGGCGAAGGCGTGGACAGAGTTGTCACCAAACGCGAAGTTAGTGGACCGCTACCGCGAGAAGTTCAAGGCCATCGGCTTTGAATTCGGCGGCTCGGTTCTCAACGTCATGCGCTGCCCGGCGTGTCCCAAAGACGCCAAGCCCGACCCCGACAAGGCCGCGCTCAAGGCCGGTATCGTCGAGCTGTTGGGCGACGACGAGGACGCCATCGCTGCCGCGATGGAGGATTGCGGCGTATAAAAACAAAACCGCCCGAGCTGTTCCGAATCTCGGCGCATTCCGAACTCCCCATCCTGAACCATACGAAGGCATGACCAACACAAGGGCGATCCATCAGGGTCGCCCTTTTTCTCACTTGCCGCATCTGGCAAGTCGTCCCGTCTATGGTGAATTCGTGCGGTGCCATACGCTTCAGCCTGGGTTCACAGGGTTCTTTTCAAAACCACATACCACAGGAGAAATCACATGAACATTCAATCGTATGAACGCATCACCGAACGGATCGTGGCCTTGCTCGCGCACGGCACCGTTCCCTGGCACAAACCGTGGAAGGTCAATACCGGCCTGCCCCGGAATCTCGTAAGCAAAAAACCGTATCGCGGCATCAATGTATTCCTGCTCATGGCCATGAGCTACGAATCGCCGCATTGGCTCACTTTCCGCCAAGCCATCCAGCTTGGCGGCAACGTGAAGAAGGGCGAGAAAGCCTGTCCCGTCGTCTTCTGGAAGCGGATGGAGACTGAAGGCGAGGAGTCCGGCGAGCCGAAGAGAGCACCGCTGCTGCGCCTGTATAGTGTCTTCAATGTCGCGCAGTGCGAAGGCTTGAAGAACGCACCGGCAGAAATGCAGATGCCCGTCTCGAAACCGGCGGAGATCGTGGCGAAGATGCCAGAGCCGCCCGCCGTCAAGCACGGCATGGCCCAGGCCTTCTATTCCCCATCCGAAGATTGCATCGGAATGCCGGCACGGGAGCGGTTCGAGAGCGAGGCAAGTTATTTTGCCTCTCTCTTTCACGAACTGGTTCATTGGACCGGCCATGAGAAGCGCCTGAAACGACAGAGTATCGCCGAACGGAACGGTTACGGCTCCGACCCCTACTGCAAGGAGGAGTTGATCGCCGAACTCGGCAGCGCCTTCTTGTGCGGGTACGCCGACATCGTTGACCGGACGATTGACAATTCAGCCGCCTACATCGAAGGCTGGTTGAAGCGGTTTCAAGACGACCGGACGCTCATCGTCTATGCGGCGGCACAAGCGCAGAAAGCGGCGGACTTCATCCTTGGCCAGACGTTTGCGGAAAGCGAGGCAGCCCATGAATGACTGCAATCCGAAGGAATACAAGGTGGTTGCCTTGCGGGACTGTCCGGTGCCGGAGTCCATGCTGATCTGCGAGACGCCAGACAATGCGGCCGATTATTGGCGGTTGCATGTGGCCACAAATCCGTATTTCAATCCCGAATGTGAGTGCCTAGTGGTTCTCATGCTCAACACCCGCCGGCGGATTAAGGGGCACCAGTTGGTCACCATCGGCACAATGGATACCCTTCTTGTAGAAAGTCGATCCGTGTTCCGAGCAGCGGTTATTGCAAATGCGGCGGCACTGGTTCTCATGCATAATCACCCATCGGGCGATCCGTCGCCGAGCCAGGCCGACATCAATATAACCCGCGATTTGATCCGCGCGGGTCAGTTGTTGAAAATTGAAGTGCTCGACCACGTTATCATAGGAAATCCGAACCGGTGCAGTCTGAAGGAGCTTGGTTATTTTGCCTAGCTCCGAATAATGCCGAGTTGTTGGGGTGATTCTTCAAAACATTGAGGAATCACCCATTTTTTATTTCTTCGACTCGGCATTATCAGGGTGGCATTCCTTGTGGCTCACACTCCAAATAGAAAGGAATGCATTCATGAATAAGCCGTTTCGTCCTCATCCCCAAATGCTACAGCCGCTGCAAAAATGCTACAGCCGCTGCAATCAGGCCCGCTCGCGCCACATCTCGATAGTTTCGCTGCGTTGCTGGTTCAACAGCGTTACTGCAGTGTGACTGGCTGGAACAAGCTCCGGTTGGTTGCCGACCTGAGTAATTGGATGGTGCAGAGAAAGCTTCAACTGGACGACCTCAACGAACAACAGGTCGCCAAGTTTTTTAACTGGCGCTGGCAACGTGTCGTTTATCACAGCGGCGACAAATGCACTTTGGCTCATTTGCTGCAACACTTGCGCCAATTGGATATCGTCCCGCCGCCGAGGTCTGCGCCGCTGACTCCCATTGACATGATCGAACGGGACTACGGACACCACCTGCGGCAGGAGCGGGGTTTCATGTCGGGCAGCGTGGGCCAGTATCTGACGGTAGCAAGACGCTTTTTGTGGCATCGGTTTCGAGACGGAAAACTCCGGCTGAAGGAGTTGGGCACGAAGGATGTGAGCGATTTCGTTTTGAAGGACTCGGCTATTCGCGGTCGTCGCTCTGCTCAACTAATGACCTCCGTGCTGCGGAGTTTTTTGAATTACCTTTTTCAGGAAGGCCAAGCCGCCACCAATCTGGCAACGGCGATTCCCGCCACAGCGGGTGGCCGTCTTTCAGAACTGCCCCGCTATCTGGATGCAGCGCAGGTGGAGAAGTTACTGCGATCTTGTGACCGTCGACACGGGGTTGGGCGGCGGGACTATGCAGTCTTGGTCTTGTTGGCTCGGCTTGGTTTGCGTGCCAGTGAGGTGGCGAACCTTGAATTGGATGACATTGATTGGACTGTTGGCGAACTGATTATCCGGGGCAAAGGCAACCGTGTGGATCGGATGCCGCTGCTTCAGGAGGTCGGCAAAGCCGTGGCGGATTATTTGAAAAGGGGACGACCTCGTTGTTCAACACGCCACGTATTCGTCCACTGCAAGGCGCCGTATGCGGGCTTCAGCAGTCCGCCCAGTGCCGTGAGCAGCATTGTTAATCGGGCCTTGGCGCGCGCCGGTCTAAATCCGCAAAATCATGGCGCACATCTGCTGCGCCATTCGTTGGCCACGAATCTTCTGCGGTGCGGAGCTTCCCTGACTCAAATCGGCCAGGTGCTTCGGCATCAGCAAATGCAGACGACGGAGATTTACGCAAAAGTGGATGTGAACGCACTGCGTGCTTTGGCTCAACCGTGGCCGGGAGGTGCGCAATGAACCCCCTGAACGTCCACCTCGCCAATTATCTCAAGCTCCGCCGAGGGCTTGGGTTCAAGCTGCACAGCGCCGGGATGTTGCTTCGCAGTTTCATTCGTTTTGCGGAAACGAAACGAGCCCGGTTCGTCACCACCAAGCTCGCGCTGCAATGGGCCACGCAGCCAGCAAACATCAAGCGGGTGCAAAGCGGCAGCCGTCTGGCTACGGTGCGTCGCTTTGCTGAATACCTGAGCACGGTTGACGCGCGCACGGAAGTTCCCTCGCCAAAGCTCTTGCCTTACCACATTCGCCGGCGCCCGCCGCATCTTTATCGCAATGAGGATGTCCGCAGATTGGTTGAAGGGGCGTATCAGATTGCTCCTTCCAATCCGATTAAAGGTCCGACGCTGGGCACGCTGTTGGGCCTCTTGGCAACGACGGGAATGCGAGTAAGTGAAGCTCTGGCGCTGGACTGCGAGGATGTTGATTGGGACCGCGAGCAGTTGACCATCCGCTTGGCGAAGGGGAACAAGACCCGATTGGCACCGCTCCACCCCTCGACCGTCGCAACCCTCCGACGTTACGCCTCGATCCGCGACACCATTTATCCGAAGCGGAAAAATCCGGGTTTTTTTGTTTGGGACGGTGGCGTCCGCCTGGGATATGACTCCGTCAATCGCTGGTTCCTATTGGTGGCCTGTCAAACCGGCCTGCGCAAGCCCGGCGACCAACGTGGTCCGCGCGTGCATGACCTGCGACATCACTTCGCGATCCAGACCATGCTTCAGTGGTATCGCACCGACACGGATGTTGAGGCGCGTTTGCCGGAGTTGAGCACCTATCTCGGCCACGTTCATGTTCGTGACACATATTGGTATCTCTCGGCAGTGCCGGAACTGTTGCAACTGGCCACGCAACGCCTGCAACCGAAGGAGGCGGGACGATGAAGACTCAATCCACTTTCTCCGAACTGCTGCAAGCCTACTTCACGCAACGGTTGATGCACGAGTGCAACGCCAGTCCGCACACGATTGCAAACTATCGGGACACGTTTCGGCTCCTGATCCGCTTCGCTGATCGAAACCTGAAAAAGCCGCCCACCGCACTGGCCATGCAGGACTTGGATGCCTCCTTTGTGTGCCGCTTCCTCGATCATTTGGAAAAAGACCGTGGCGTGAGCGCGCGCAGTCGCAACGTTCGTCTGGCTGCAATCCATTCCTTCTTTTATTATGTGGCGCTTCAAGAACCCGCTCTCGGCGCGTTGGCTCAACGAGTTCTGGCGATCAAGAACAAGCGTCACACCAAAAAACCGATAGACTTCCTTACCCGCACTGAAGCGGAGGCATTGCTATCTGCGCCAAATCAACAGACCTGGTCAGGCCGTCGAGATCACGCGTTGCTCCTGCTGGCGCTGCAAACGGGACTGCGTCTCTCGGAGATAATCGGTTTGCGCTGCCAGGACATTGTTTTGGACGCCGGCGCTCACGTGCGCTGCACGGGCAAAGGACGCAAATCGCGTTGCGTTCCTTTGCGCAAGGAAACGGTCACGACGCTGCGTGCATGGCTACAGGAGCGAAACGCCCAGCCCGGCGAACCACTCTTTCCAAATGTGTGTGGCCGGTCGTTGAGCCGGGATGGCGTTCAATATCTGCTCGCCAAGCATCTGGCCTCGGCGCAGTCACGGTGTCCGTCGCTGGAAAACAAACGCGTCACTCCGCATGTCCTGCGACACAGTATGGCGATGGAATTACTCCAATGCGGCGTGGATCGTTCCGTCATCTCCCTGTGGCTCGGACACGAACGAATGGACACAACGCAGATTTACCTCCACGCGAGCCTCGAACTCAAAGAAAAGGCGCTCGCCAAGACCAAGCCATTCTTTGGACGGCCACGCCGATACAGACCGCCCGAGCAACTGATGGCCTTCCTCCAAAGCCTCTGATAATGCCGAGTCGAAGAAATAAAAAAGGGGGTGATTCCTCAATGTTTTGAGCTAGGCAAAATAACCAAGTTCGCGGAGAGAGGTATAATCCTTGGGCCGGTCGGGCGTGGCCCGGCCCATGATGAGATGGTCAAGCACTTCAATCTTCATGAGTTTGCCGGCGCGAATCAGGTCGCGCGTAACTCTGATGTCGGCCTCGCTCGGCGATGGATCGCCGGAAGGATGGTTGTGGAGGAGGATGACGGCCGCGGCGGCGGTGACGATGGCGGCCTTGAACACCTCGCGCGGATGGACCAGCAGGGTATCAAGCGTGCCGGTGGCGATGAGCTTGTGGCCGATGATACGGCGGCGGGTGTTGACGCACAGGACGTAAAGGGTTTCGACCGAGGCCTCGTGATACGGGCCGGGCAGGATGTGCTGGTGATAATAGTGCCGGACCTGTTCAGGATTGGTGAGGTCCAGGTTGCTCACGGGGCATTCGCGGAGCATGACCACCTTGAATTCCATGGGGGTGAGCTTGCAATGTTTGCGGGGCGGATCAATGACACGGATTTCAAAGGGATTCAGGGCAAGCTGCTCGTCGTGGAGGGTGAGTTTGTTCATTTACGATTGGTGATTGGCGATTGGCGATTGAAGCAGGTAGAAAATCACGAAGAAGGCCCACGCTGGTTATGGGCATGAAAGCAAATGGGAAATGTCAATTAAAGAGCCCGCGCTGCTGGCTGGCCAACGCGCCCCTCCGGAGGAAGCAAAAAGCGCGAATTTTAACCATGGATGATGCGGATGGACGAAAAAAATGTCCAGTTTTCATCTCCGGCGGTCAATAATCAGTAGAGGGCCGAAATGAACGACATGGCCTTGATCCGGGAATACTCTGACCGCGATTCCGAGTCGGCTTTTGCCGATTTGGTTAATCGGCACATCCATCTTGTCTATTCCGTCGCGTTCCGATACGTCGGCAATTCCCCGGACGCCCAGGACGTAACGCAAGCGGTATTCGTCATTCTTGCCAAAAAAGCTGCGAGTCTCCGTCAAAGAGCCACGATCACCGGCTGGCTTTATGAAACCACACGGTTCACCGCTGCCGCCCTCTTGCGGACCAAGGCCAGGCAGCAAGCCCGCGACCAGGAAGCCTATATGCAATCCACCTTGAATGATTCAGGCCTCAATGACGTTTGGCGGCAGCTCGCGCCGATTTTGGAAGACGCGATGAACCACCTGAATGAAAAGGAACGCGCGCTGTTGGCACTGCGTTTTTTCGAAAACAACACTGCTGCGGAGACGTCCGCCCTGCTTGGCATTCAGGAAGCTGCCGCACACAAACGCGTGGCTCGCGCCTTGGAAAAATTGCGCCGATTTTTTCTCAAACGAGGCATCGATTCAACGACGGAAGCCATTGCCGGGGCGATTTCCACTAGTTCCGTTCAGGCCGCGCCCATGGCGCTGGCAAAATCCGTGATTGCCGTGGCGGTTGCCAAAGGCGCGGCGGCGAGCGGTTCAACCTTAACCCTCATCAAAGGAGCATTGAAACTTATGGCATGGACAAAAGCAAAAACAGTGGTGGTGGCAGGGGCAGTTTTGATACTAGCAGCCGGAACAACGACAGTGATCGTAAAAAATTCCACTCATCTTTCGCGGGTGAAATTGCAGAGAGCACCTTCCGAGAAAGATATGTTTGAGGCGGGAACCAGTAAACGCATTAACGAAGCGCACATATCTGCACGGGCTTGCTTTCGTTTTGCCGATGAACACCAAAACCAATGGCCGACGAATTTTGCGCAGTTGAACGCCGAGTATCCAGAAAGCAGTCTATCGGATTCAAATTGGGAGTTTGTGTCCGGCGGCGACCGGAGCAGTTTCACGAATTCGCCCGAGACCATTCTGTTCCGGGAAAAGGAACCACGGCGGTCTCCCGACGGCAGTTTCGTCAAAGTTTATGCTTTTGCTGACTGGAGCGTGCAGGTGTTAAGCTCTACGGACGACGATTTCGCGGCATTGGAGAAGCAGCGCGGTTATGTGATTCAACGATCGGAGAAGGGAGAATGAAGGAAGATGTCATCAGCCTTCGCTCCGAAGCTATGGCCCGGCGGGCCGGCTTGGGACAGGGCGGCAAGCGCCTGGGTGAAGGGGAGCGTTTGTTTCATATCGTTCGGGCAAACCGTTGGCGCCAACTTGGGGTCTGGGGTCTGGGGTCTGGGGTCTGGGGGACCGTTTCAGAAAGGGGAGTTTTCGTTGCAGTAATGGCTGGTTTTGTTTCAGGAACGGGGGTGATCGTTGCAGGAACAGGGGCAAGTATACGCCCGCCCTCACCCCGGCCCTCTCCCCCAGGAGAGGGGGAAACTGCGGCGAGGAATTGTTCGGCCTTGGGTTTCTCCTTGAAGATGAAGCCGGGGATGGCACCGTCGCGGCGATAGCTGGAATAATAGCCACCCAGCGCGCGGGCCTGGTTGTTCAGGCGCTCGTATTCGGGCCGGGAGACGCGCTCCCCGAGCTGGACCACGAAGATGAGGGCCTGGGTCTTGGTGTGGCGCGTCTCGATGAGTTTCGCACCATCCACCGTCAGCCGTCGCTCGGAAGCTATGGCCAGACAGGCCGGCAGCTTGGGCGGTTCATTGAAGACGATTCGGAAGCAGCTATGCATGCCGGGCGGGCGTTTGTCCCACTCGACATATTCTATGTCTGCGAAGCTGTGGCCCGGCAGGCCGGCAGGCCACGGCGTTTCGTTCATAAAGGGGTCGGTCAAGAATGGCCCTTAGTTAGAGCTTGTCCCAAAAGGCGGCGCTACGCAATCACGCGATGTTGCGGGCCCATTGGGCGGATTATAGCCGCTGGTTGGCCCGCCCAGAGGCCAAAATCGGCGATTATGAGGGGCTGGCGGG
>JBEKMW010000023.1:0-47278 GCA_049523455.1 Verrucomicrobiota bacterium
CACGTTCCGGCAGCCGATGCGATTTCAGAGACTTAAAATATTCCGGGCTGACTCGTTTTGTGTTTTCAAAATGTAAGCGACCACTCGAAACATTTCCCACAAAAATGAATCGAATACCGTTGTCGCTGAATTGCGGCGTGTTGTGGTCGCCGTCAGTAATCGTAATGCAGATATTTCCAACGATTTTCGTTCCGATTTTACGGCGAAGTCTGCGAAAGACTGCCTCGGCGCCAGAATGTGAAAGCGCCTCGGCTTCTTCGGCGGCTTGGTGGCGGAGGGTGCGGGCTTCGTGGATTTGGGCGGCCAGTGCCTCAATCCGCGCCACCACCCGCCGCTGCTCCGCCAACGGCGGTAATGGGATTTCCAGCGCGAGAAAGAAATTTTCCTTGAACCGATTCCGCGTCAGCGGCGTGCTGCCGGAACAATCGGCATCCACTGTTGCAATCACGCTCGGCAACCGAAACCAGTATTTCAAGTACTCGACATCAACCTTGCCCGGCACGGGAACGAATGCTGGAAATTCGCCGGAAACATAACACCTATCCAGCTCCTTGCTGATGACGCCGAATGCTCCGCGACATGCAAACAGCCGGCTGTAAATGAAATCTCCTTCGGCAACGCGGAAAAGCTTGGTCGCGGAAGTTTGTGTGCCCATGACCGTTTCACGCAAGAACGGTCCTTGCCCGTCGAGGCGAATTCCCAGAAGCCGATACTCCTTCGATGCATCAACGCTTTCGCCGCGCACTGTCGGCGTCAGGACTTCGCCCAGCCGGACGGATGGCCACGGTTTAGTCATGGTCGGGTGCGTGGTTTTGGACTGGCTCCGTCTTTCGTAGGGGGAGGGACATAGGACTTATAGGACGGATTCTGCGGGGCGCCAGGTTCATCGGTGTGATTCGTCCTGTTTCTCCTGAAGCTCGGCCGCGGCGGCACGGTGCGCGCCTGCTGTCGGGCCTGGTAAAGCCGCTCCGTGAAACCGCCATGCTCCAGAAACTCCTGTTCCAACTGCCGGAGTTGCTGGTCGAGCAGGTAGTTGGTCTGGTGCACGAGACACAACATCGTGTTGGCCGCCACTTCCGGCGGGGCATTTTCTATGTGGGTGGCGTACGTCCTATAGGTCCTATTTGGCGCGTAGGCCAGGCGGCGCACCAGGCGGGACATCGGATGGTCCTTGCCCCACTCGGCCAGACCGCGCTGACGCAGAAAATCCTTGTAGTCGCCCAGGAGCTCCTCGAGGCTGGCGCGAGCCACGCCCACCAGCTTCAACTCGATTTTTTTGGACGTGCCGCTGACCTGGCTGCCTTCGCTGATGTTTTTGTTTCCGCTCCGGGCCGCCTGCACCATCTGGTCGTGAGTGCGCGACTTTGGGTCAATGAACCGATCACAGAATTTCACCGTGGCATCGTAAACCAAAACCGACATCTGGTAGGACTGCAGTTTGTCATAGCCGCCGTGCGGCGGAATGAAGCCGGGCGAATCATTTGGAGAGGACGAATTGCTCATACGGGTTTTATTTTTTCAAGAGTCTTTGTATATTGCCCATGATTTCCGCGATGCGCTGCTCTTTCTTAAGGATGTCGGCGGCAAGTTGTGCGGGCGGCAGGTGCGTGATGTCTTCCTTGGCGCGCGGATTCACGAGGCGCACGAGCACGACGTTGCGGCAGGTGGGCGCGTCGAGGCCGGTGGTGAGCAGTTGCGACGTGGTGAGGATGACGGGGGTGCGCGTCTCCACGTCCTGAAACCGCTGCATGTGGCCGCGCCCGATGTCGCCCTCGTCGGCAGTCACGCGGCAAACGTAGTCGGGGAGGCCCTCACCCCCAGCCCCTCTCCCATCCGATGGGCGAGGGTGGCCAATGTCGCCCTCGTCGGCAGTCACGCGGCAGACGTAGTCGGGGAGGCCCTCACCCCCAGCCCCTCTCCCATCCGATGGGCGAGGGTGGCCAATGTCGCCCTCGTCGGCAGTCACGCGGCAAACGTAGTCGGGGAGGCCCTCACCCCCAGCCCCTCTCCCATCCGATGGGCGAGGGTGGCCAATGAGGTCGGCATTCAGGTTGTTGAGGGCGGTGCGCATCTCGGAGGCGTGCTCCTGGTCCACGCAGAAGACAATGGTTTTGGCAAAGCGGTCGGTGCCTCTCAGGAAATCGGTCAGGTGTTTGGCGACACATTCCGTGCGTTTCAGCAACGCCACCTTTCGCTCGAAATCCGGCGTACCGTAAAGCTCATCGGGAATGCGGCGACCGTAACGGTCAATGTCTTCCTGGCTTGGCCGCCAACCGGCGGCGTCCCATTGCGTGATGATGCGATGCACGCGATACGGCGCAAGGAAGCCGTCATCAATGCCCTGCTTGAGGCTATAGGTGTAAATCGGGTTGCCGAAGTAGAGGTAGGTGTCCTTGTTGTCCTGACGCAACGGCGTGGCGGTCATGCCGAGCTGATAGGCCGGTTCAAAGTATTCGAGAATTTCGCGCCAGTTGGAATCTTCCTTCGCGCTGCCACGATGGCATTCGTCCACGATGATGAGATCGAAAAAATCGGGGGCGAACTCCTTATACAGGCCGGGCCGGCGTTCGTCCTGGGCGATGGATTGGTAGGTGGCGAAATACATTTCACGGCTGAACACGGCATTGCCGCCCTCGATCTTGTGCCGGGCGTCGCCGAAGGCCGAGAAGGTTTTGTCCTTGGGATCGTCCACCAGAAAATTCCGGTCGGCCAGATATAATATCCGCGGCTTGCGGGGAACTCCCTCTCCGCTCCGGCCGGGGAGAGGGCCGGGGTGAGGTGTCGAACCTTTGTTCCATTTCGAGGACCAGAGTTTCCAGCAGATTTGGAAGGCGACATCCGTTTTTCCCGTGCCGGTGGCCATCGTGAGCAACACGCGCTTCCTGCCTTGTAGAATCGCCTGCACGGCGCGGTCAATCGCGATGCGCTGATAATAGCGCGGTTCCCGGCCGGTGGTGAGATTGGCCGGCGTGAGCAGGCGGTCGGCGACGGTGTCGTCTTTTATTTTCTCGCCCGCCCGCAGGCGCGACCAGAGTTCGGCGGGCGTGGGAAAGGTTTCGACGAACCGCTCGATGCCGGTGATGAAGTCGAATTCGATGATTTCGCTGCCATTGGTGGCGTAGGCGAATTTCAGGCCGAGAATTTCGGCATATTCCCTGGCCTGCTGCAAGCCGTCGGCGGCTTTTTTGTATTCTGCCTTGGCCTCGGCGACGGCGATGGGAAAATCGCGGGTGTACCGAAGCAGATAATCCGCGCGTTTGGCTTTTCTTCGTTCCGCCCGGTTGCCGCGCACGACAATGCGGCCATCGGTAAAGGTGCGCTGCTCGGCGATGGAATGGGGATCGGCGTCCCAGCCGGCAGCCTGGAGCTTCGGCACCACGAACTTGCGGCATGTATCGGCTTCGGTTGACATTTGTTTCTGATCCCGAATCAATTTCCCCGAACAGGCTGAATTAACAGCATCGTATGCCGCGGGGGGGTTTAGGCAATAGCAAAAGGGACGGATTTCGGTGTTTCGGTGGTTCGGTGGTTCGGTGGTTCGGTGTCAGAGGGCGGCCAAGGCAAAAGCAGGAATGTTCTAAAACGCTGACATGCTAAAAAGCTGAAAAGCTAAAATCACCAAACCAAAAGCAGAAATTGGGAAAGCATCCGCCTTCGCCCAGAGGCTACGGCGGACAGGGAAAGCAGAATTTGAACCGCGGATGGACGCAGATGAACGCGGATTCCGCCAATCGCTTTCTTTCGCGCTTTCAGGGCTCGACGTGTTTTGGGGACCGTGACCCAGGGCGGTGTCGCTGCGCTCCTTGGCCTGGGCTAATTTCTTTCGCCCCGTTGGGGCTGCGGTCGTGGCGTTCGCACTCATGCGGCGGGCACCTCGTTGAGTTCATTTCGTCTTGGTGCGGTAGGGCGGGGGTTCTTCGCGCAGGACGCTGGAACGTGGATGAACTGCGCGGCCACGGATGGCCAGTTCCCGTTCCCGCAACGCATCCAGCAGGCGCAGCTTTTCGCCGATGGGCCGCGCGGCGAGGTCCCGGCGCAGGGCGCGTTTGCTTTCGAGAATCTTCTGCCAGTCAAAGCTCATGGCGGGTCGTGGAGAAATTGCCGTTCAAACTTTTGCCACGCTTCAAGCAGGCCATGCCGGGCGAGGATGGCTTGGAAACGCACGGCATCCAGCACGCCGGACTCGACAAATTGCAGCAGGCGGGCCTTGTCCTTGGCGCGTCCGGTCTGGAGCGCAAGGGCGGCAAGGTGTTCGGCGGTGAGCACGCAGGCGGGCGTGCCGTCCACGTCTTTAACCACGGATTCCTGCAAGGCCTCGGCCACCAGCAGGCCGGTGGGAGGCAGGAATTGAACCGGCCAGCCGGCGATGACGATGTATTCGCGCTCAATCGTGCCGCCACGCGCGGTCAGGTAATCGTAAATGCGCTGCGGACTGGCGATGAGGCTGCCGGGAGCGGATTCAAAAGTCACAAAGATGTCCACGTCGAGCGTGGCAATCGGTTCGAGATAAAACGTCGCGCCCACCGCGCCACCGACGGCGTAACGTTCAATCACACCGTCAGCCTGCATCTGGTTGATAACGGTAATGACTTTTTTGACATCCATGTTCAAAGTGTATCATGCAGCAAGGACTTTATTCAATTAGATTGCAGTGCAAAGAGACGTGAAAATTACCAGACGAACCGAAAGCTGTGAACCGGCTGCCGATGAGGAATCGGCATTTTTTCCTTGAAACCTTCCGGCGCTTTCGATTCTCTTAAGCACAGGTTGTTCGTAACATTAAACAGCATTAACCTTGAAAGGATGAACCGATCATGAATCCGCTTAAACTCAGCGCCCTTGGGGTTGCCGCCGCCTTTGGACTGAACGCCGCCGCCGATCCGGCGGGTCAATTGCCGCCCGCCGCCACCAAAACCGGCGTCACCTATGCCGCCGACATCAAATCCATGCTGGACACCTCCTGTGTCAGTTGCCACAGCGGGGACCGGCCGAAAGCCAGGCTCAAGCTCGACAGCCTGGAAGACATTCTCAAAGGGAGCAGAGACGGCGCGGTGGTCATTACCGGCAACAGCGCCAAGAGCCCGCTCGTGTTGGGTCCGGCGCACCTGACCGACGACCATGATTTGTGGATGCCGCCCAAAAAGGCCGAGGGCAAGAATCCGCCACTGACGCCAGACCAAATTGGCCTGCTCCGCGCCTGGATTGACCAGGGAGCCAAATAATTTGGGTCGTCTTTACGGCTCTGGCGGGCTAATTTCGGGCGCGGATGCCACGTGAAACCGCCATAGCCAAATCCGCGCGCCTGAAGAAGATTATCGCGGCGCTCGACCGTGCGTATCCGGAGGCACACTGCGAGTTGAATCACGCCGACCCGCTCCAGTTGCTCGTGGCCACGATCCTCTCGGCGCAATGCACCGACAAGCGCGTCAACCTCGTCACGGCTGACCTCTTCAAAAAATACCGGTCCGCCGCCGACTATGCGGCCGTGCCCACGGCCGAATTGGAACAGGCGATCAAGAGCACCGGCTTTTTCCGCAACAAGGCGCGCAATATTAAAGCCGCTTGCCGCGACATCGTGGAGAAGCACGGCAATCACGTCCCGCACACGATGGAGGAATTGACCAGCCTCCCTGGCGTCGGGCGTAAAACCGCCAACGTCGTGCTGGGAAACGCCTTCGGCATCAACGCCGGCGTCGTGGTGGACACCCACGTTGCGCGTCTGTCGCAAAGGCTGGGCCTGACCCGGCAGAAAACACCGGAGAAAATCGAGCAGGACCTCATGGCGCTCGTGCGGCCAGCGCAATGGGCGCTGTTCAGTCACTGGCTGATTTGGCATGGCCGGCGCCGTTGTTTCGCCCGCAACCCGGATTGCGCTCATTGCGAGGTGCTCAAACTGTGCCCGCGAGTTGGCGTCAAAGTGAAATCGGACTTCCCGCCTTGAACGCGCCACCTCGAGCATCAGGAGCGTCGAGCGAACGCAAGTCCCGATTCGGCGTTGGGCGTTCGCCGATGGAAGATCGAACCTGGCATTTTTTAAACTCTGGTCCGGTCGCGCCGGCGCTGAACATGGCATGGGACGAAGCGCTGCTCGAAGCGGTGAGGCGGCTGGCCGCGCCGGTCCTGCGGTTCTATGGCTGGAAGGAGCGGGCAGCCACATTCGGCTACTTCCAAAGATACGCGGAAGTGGAACGCGCCACATTGCTGCGTCCCCTCATACGCCGGCCCACTGGCGGCGGCATTGTGCCGCACGATGCGGATTGGACCTACAGCCTCGTTTTCCCGCCGGGCCATGCCTGGTATTTGCTCAAAGCCCCCGACAGCTACCGCCGTGTCCATGAATGGATCCAATCCGCGTTTTCCAAACTGAACATTGAAACCACATTGGCGGCCGGCCGCCTGCAATCGGCAATCGGCAATCGGCAATCGGCAATTCCCAGTGCGTGTTTCGCAGGTTACGAAAAATCCGATCTGCTTTGGCATGGCCGTAAAATTGCCGGCGCGGCCCAACGACGCAACCAATCGGGTTTGCTCATTCAGGGCTCGGTGCAGCCGCCACTGGCGCTGGAACGCGCGGCTTGGCAGGAGGCAATGCGCGAAGCGGCGCGCGAGCAATTTCAAATCGAATGGCGGGAATTGTCACCGGACGAGCCGTTGGTCGCTCTGGCCGGGGAATTCGCCCGACAAAAATATTCGCAGACGGCGTACAATCGGAAACGGTGAGTTTAAGGGAGTCAAGTCAGAGACTCCTTACGTCGTCTCCTACGATCGGGGGCGGTGAATGCTCTAGAGGTGATACCAGTTGTAATGGCTGGAGAAGACGGTCCAGCCGGTGACGATTTCTGACACCAGCATGACCAGAACGATGGCGATCAAAACCGCCGGGCGCACCCAGCGGACGGTGACATGGCGCAGCAAAAAATTGAGGCCCGAGGCGTAAACCAGCAGGAAGGGAATCAATCCTCCCAGCAGCAACCTCCCCGCGGTGAAAAACGGATATTCCCGCGACGGGCTTCCGCCGATGCCGAAGTCGTAGCCGATGGACAACCAGCCGAGGAGCACTCCGGTGGAAAGCCAAACGGCCAGTGCAAACAAGAGCAGCGGACGCTGTGCCGGCGTGACCGCCGCGTACCGGGGAAGAAACCCGGCGAAGCAGAACAGAATCAGGCTGAGCGAGGAAACCACGTAGAACGTGTCGGTTGCCGGCAGGTGCAGGGGCTGTCCGTGCCACCATAATTCCCCCTGCCAAAAGGTAATGATGAGCGCCGATACAAAGGTCCAAATTCCGGATGGTGAGAACATCGGATGGTGAAACCATGCGCCAAACGGTTTGGGCGTCCAGGTCATGAAATGGATTTTGGCCGCCGTGCCGGCGAAATCGCCGAAGGCGTGTTTCGTCCACACCAGCCACGCCGCCATGGGCAAACCGGCGCAGAGGCCCAGGCACGCCAAGGCCGGCAACGACGCGCGCAATTTTTTGGCTTTCAGCAACCGGAATATTTTCACCGCCAGGAAAATTCCCGACACGGCCAGCAGTGGCGCGTTGCTCAATTTTTGCAAATACACGGCGGCGAGCGCCAAACCGGTTCCCGCGCCCAGGGCCATGCCCGGTTCCTCCGTCTGCCACAGCCGGACCAGGCAGATGAAGGCGAGGCCGAAACTGAGGGGCGAAAGGACGTCGTTGCCGATGAGATAGAAAGAATGTACCGGCATAAAAGCGAGGAGCACGACGACGGCCAGTCGCGGGAAAGTTTGTTCGGGAAAGACGAGCCGCGCCGCCGAGTAGCCGATGGGGACGAGCGCGACGACAAACAGGATGTTGAGGAATCGCAGCCAGTATATCAAACAGGGCCCCGCCAGACCGCATTCCCGGCCCAACCGGCACCAGGCGCCCGCCAGGACGTAATAAATCGGTTGTTGTCCCGACTCATAGTTTTTGATGCCTTCAAACACCCTGAGCGACTGCATGTCGGTCGCGGCCTGCTGAAGTGTGAGCGGCGACTTGGAAATTTCGGCCGCTCCGGCGGCGGTCCAGAATGGCGTCGGGTACCGGCCGTCGGGATAGGAATTGGGCGGTGACAGGAATTCCGGCGAGCCGTAGGCCTGCATGTATTCGCAGCATTCGGCGCCCAGGTTCTCAAAGCCGTGCGGCCATTGGCCATGCGAACATTTCAGCACCAGGTCGAAATGCGTGTGCTCGTCAATATTGGAAAAGAACGGAAAGGCGGCGGAGAAGACGAACACGTGCACAGCCGCCAAAGCGCAGAGGAGCCAAACCAATCTGCGTTCCTTCGCGTCGCCGGGGTTGGCCTGGGGGGATGCGGACGGCCTATTGCAGATGGAACCAGTTGTATGCATTCGGGAATATCAGCCAGTCGGTGGCGATTTCCGAGGCGAGCATGAAAATGAGCAGCGCCGTCAACAGCAGAAATTTCGCCGCTTCACCGAGACGTTTCAACAGGCAGTCCATGCCGAAGGCGAACAGCAGCAGGAACGGGACCAGCGCTCCCAGCATCAGCCGTCCCGAGGTGAAAAAGGGATGGGCGCGCGAGGGATACAGGCAGTCATCGAAGTCATACTTCACCGACAGGAGCGCCGCGAACAAAAAGAAGGCGGCCAGGCAGGCAAAATTGAACCACAGGACAATCCAGGGCAGCCTGGAGAAGCGACCGGGTTGGCGTATCAAAGCGACCAGCGCCGCGAGCAGAAACAAGAGGGTCAACCCGGCATAAACCAAGCCCACCCCGGGCCGGGGCAGGGGTTGGTTGTGCCAGAGAAACTCACCCTGCCAGAGCGTCGCCAGATTCTGGCTGACAAAAATCCAGAACCCGTGCGGCGTAAAAATCGGATGATGGAACCATGCAAGAAAGGGCTTGTTCGTCCACCCGACGATTTGCACTTTTTGCGCCGAGCCGGTGAGGTCGCCGAAATGGATTTTGCACCAGGCCATCCAGGCAGCCATCGGCAGCGCGGCGCAGGCAACCAGCATGCCCAGGGCCGGGGCGGCGGGTCGCAATTTTCCGCACCGGGCCAGTTGAACCGTCTTGAGCGCGAGCGCCACGCCGGCAACGGCGAGCAAGGGGAGATTGCAAATTTTGGCCAGAAACGCGGCGGCCAACGCCAGGCCGGTCGCCGCGGCGAGCCGCCGGTCCGTACATTCACTTGCCCATAATTTCAGCAACAAAACGAAAGCCGCGCCAAAAGCAAGCGGCGAGAAAACATCGTTGGTGATGGAGTAAAACGCGGTTTGCGGCATGAAGGCAACGAGAGCCGGCGCCGCGAGCCGGATAAACCGGTTTTCGGGAAAGAGCATCCGGGCCGCCACGTACGCCAGCCAAACGACCGCCGCCATCACCAACAGGTTCAGGAATCGCAGCCAGTAGAGCAATGCGCCCCCATCCAACCGCAGCAGTTTGCCGCAGCGCCACCACCAGCCGGCAACGGCATAATACAGCGGCGGTTGGGAGCATTCGTAGTTGATTACTCCGTGGCTCCATTGGTCCGCTCGCTCAGCCATGCCCTTCCGGGCGACCTCTGGTGGCAGCGTCCAGGGGGGCGCCGGGATTTGATGGCCGGGAAATTCATCGGGTGAGTGGTAATATTCCACCGTGTGAAAGACCGTCAGAAAGGGAACCGCTTCAGCGGATAAATGGGTGAAAGCACGGGGAACGCCAGCGTGTGAATATCGCACCACCAGATCGAAATGCACCGCCTCATCCACGACGTTAAAGAAAGGAAAGGCGGCGGAAAAGACGAACACGTGCGCCGCCGCAAGCCCGCACAGGAGCAGGACCCAATGGCGTTCCTTCGCCGCAGCCGGGCGTGGTTCGGACAACGGATTAGAGGTGGAACCAGTTGTAGGCATTGGGAAAAATCGGCCAATCGGTGGTGATTTCCGCGCCGAGCATGAGCCCCAGCAAGGCAGCCAGCACAATGAATTTGAACGGGTCGCCCAGCCGGCACAACGCACGCTCCAACCCGAAGGCCACCAGAAACAGAACGGGCACCAGCGCACCCAACATTAATCGGCCCGAAGTGAAATAGGGATGCTCGCGCGACGGATAGAAACAATCGTGGAAATCATAGATGACAGAAAGGAAACCAAAAAAGGCGAGCGATGCGGCGAAGCAAAGGAAGGCCAGCCGCAAGGCCTGCCGTTGAGGCGCGCTGGCGGCGGGCGCGCGGCGCCATAACCCGGCCAGCGCGAGGGCCAGGAGGCCGAGCGACAGAATCGTGTAAAACAAATCCATGCCGTGGATCGCCAGCGGGCGGCCCTGCCAAAGCATCTCGCCCTGCCAAAAAGTCGCCAGGTTGCCGGTCTCGGTCACTTGTCCCTGTGCATTCGCCCGGTCGCACAGGAACGTCCATAAGCCGCTTGGCGTGAAAATCGGATGGCGCCACCATTCGGCAAACGGCTGATGGGCCCAGCCCAGGAACTTGATTTTGGCCGCCGAACCGGTGAAATCGCCAAAGTTGATCCGGCACCACGCCATCCAGAGCGCCATTGGCAGACCGGCACAAATCGCCAGGCACGAAATCGCCGGGGCCGCCGCGCGCAGATTTCCGGCCCGGTGGAGCCGCCGGATTTTCCAGCCGATGGCCAGGGCCGAAACCGCCAGCAGCGGCAGGTTGCTGATCTTGGTCAGAAACGTGGCCGCCAGCGCCAGGCCAGTGAGCAGGCTCAACCGCGCGCCGGGCGGATCGGCTTGCAGCCAGCGCGTCAGAAGAAGGAAGGCCAGCCCAAACGTGAGCGGCGAGAATACGTCGTTTTGGATGGAATAAAAGGCCGACTGCGGCATGAACGCCAACAAGGCCGGGGCGGCCAGGCGCGGAAATACGGTCTTCGGGAAAATCGCGCGCGCCGCCAGCCAGACCAGCCAGACCAGCGCCGCCATGACCGGCACATTCAAAAAGCGCAGCCAGTAGAGCAGCGCGCCGCCATCCAGCCTGAACGCCTTTCCCAGCCGCCACCACAAGCCGGCGACGGTGTAATAAAGCGGCGGCTGTGACGCTTCCTGGTTGGTAATCGTCTTCCGGGCCAGCTCTTTGGCCAGCACCGTGGGGGCAGCCGTCTGGGGCGGAAGCGTCCAGAGCGGCGGCGGAAAGCGATGGTCCGGCTGCGATTCCGGCGGCCACAAAAATTCAAGCGTGCCGTAAATCGAGATAAACGGCAGCACTTCCGCGCATGGCGAATTCAACGAGCGCGGGACGTGGCCCTGTGAGTATTTGACGGCCAGATCGAGATGCAACTGCTCGTCGGTGTTGGCGAAAAATGGAAAGGCGGCGGCAAAGAGGAACACGTGCACCGCCGCCAGGAGGCATAACAGGAAAATGATTTGACGTTCGCGCGACTCTGCGGTTCCGGCAGCGGCGGTAGTGTCCGTATCGTTCACAAACTTGGCGCAAGGTTAGAGCGCCCGCGGCAAAGCACAAGCGCGACCGGCCAAAACTTACCGCGCCTGCTCCAGAATAGCGGCCAATTCCGCGGGCGTAAGCGCAATGGGATTTGCCTTCATGCTGCTCGCGTTGGCGGCCTTGGTGACCAGATCGGGAAAATGTTCGCGTTGAATGCCAAAACTGCCGAGGCGCGAAACTTGCAGGTGGGTGGTCAGTTCGCCAACCCACTTCACGCCGTCGTCTCCTTTGGCCTCCAGTTGGCCGGTCAGCAGGCGCGCCACTTGGTCGTAGCGGCGCAAGGCCTCGCTGCCCGGCGCGCGTTGGCGGAGCGCGCGGATGTTCGCGTCCATCACGTACGGCAGCAAGGCCGCGCAAATGGCCCCATGCGGCGCGGAGAAGCTCCCGCCGATGGGCCCGGCAAAGCCGTGCACGGCGCCTAATCCGGCGTTGGCCAGCGCCAGTCCGCCGAACAAACTTGCCACCGCCATGTCCTCGCGCGCGGCGGGGTCGCGACCGTTGTCGAACGCCGCGCGCAACGACCGCGCGGCGCGGCGAATCCCTTCCAGGCAGATGCCGTCGGTCATGGGATTGGCGCGGGAACAGACGTAGGGCTCGATCGTTTGAGTCAGCGCGTCCAATCCGGTGCTGGCGGTCAGCGTGGGCGGCAAATCGCGGGTGAGTTCCGGATCTATGATCGCCACGCGTGCGAGCATCAGCGGACTGCGCAGGCTCACTTTCAAGCGATGGTGCGGCGACGCCAACACGGCATTGCGCGTGACTTCCGAACCGGTGCCCGCCGTCGTGGGAATGGCGATGAACGGCGCCGAGGGTTTGGCCAGGGCGCGGCCACGGCCGATAATTTCAACGTAATCCAGCAATTCGCCTTCATTGGCCAGCATGGCGGCAATGGCCTTGGCCGCGTCAATCGGGCTGCCGCCACCTATGCCCACCACCAGCCCGCAACCTTCCTTTTTCGCGAGGGCCGTGCCTTGATCAATCGTGGCGAGCTCCGGCTCGCCGGTGACGGCGAACGTTTGCGTGCTCACTCCGGCGGATTGCAAACCCGCCAGAAGCCCTTCGGCGCGGCGGGCATCGTGACCGGTCACCACCAGCGCGCGCCGGCCAAACTCCCTGGCGATGGCGCCCGCTCCCGCCACCGCGCCGGCGCCAAACACAATGCGCCCGGCGGTGGCAAATTCGAATTTCAGGTTCACCAACTTCCGTCGTCGGGATAAATCTTGTTGAATTGCACACGTTGGCGCGGCCCGGCCATCATCGGCTCGACGGTATGGCGCCAGACCGGGTAATGAGCGGTCTCTTTATGCGCGGCGGCCGCCGCGGCGTCCCGATAGATTTCCACCAGGACGAACCGCGTGGGATCATCCTGCGATTGCAGTACGTCGAAGCGCAAGACGCCCAGTTCGAGCAGGCTCATGCGCGCATTGAGGCGCGTGGCCTGCTGGAAGGCGTCCACCGACTCCGGTTTCACCTGAATTTGAACGTGAATGACAAGCATGGAGCATCAATAGGCCAAAATTACCAATGATACAAATTATATTGGCTGGCAAACACGGGCCAATCCGTGACGATTTCCGAAACGAGCATGAAGAGGATTAAGCCGCCACCCATCCCGCCCGGTTGGAACGGAGGCTTTCCAACGACGGGAAAGAAGGGTAAAGTATGCCCATGAAGTTCCTGACTACATTGGAGCGGGATGAAGACGGTGTTTGGGTGGCCGAATGTCCTTCGATCCCCGGCTGTGTGAGCCAGGGGCAAACCCGCGATGAAGCCCTGGGCAACATCCGCGAAGCCATTGCCGCCTGCCTGGAAGTCCGCGCCGAACGCGGCCTGCCGCTGACCGTCGAAACGCAGCAAGTCGAGGTCGCCGTCTAATGGCCACGCTGCCGGTACTAGGCGGACGTGACGTCGTCAAAGCCTTTGCCAAAGACGGCTGGCAGATGGTGCGGCAACGTGGCAGCCACATGATCCTGGTCAAGCCCGGCCACATGGCGACGTTGTCCGTGCCCGATCATCGGGAAGTCGCCCGGGGAACCTTGCGCAGCCTGATCCGTTCCAGCGGCCTGACCGCCGAGGAGTTCGCCGCCTTGGCGGGCAAATAGACTCGCATCCTTCTTCTTTAGGATGTGACCCCGATTCATGGCCGTCACCAATGATACAAATTATATTGGCTGGCAAACACGGGCCAATCCGTGACGATTTCCGAAACGAGCATGAAGAGGATTAAGCCGCCCAATGCCGCGGGCCGCAGCCAGTGATTCTTTGCGCCGCGCAATAGGTAATCCAGGCCTTGGAGCAGCACCAACAGAAAGGGCACCAGGGCCCCGAGAATCAAACGGCCCGCGATGAAATAGGGAAAGCCGCGGGATGGGTTGATGCAAATGCCAAAATCGTAGATGATTGACATCCATGCCAGAAACACCACGCCGGCGGCGAAACAACCCAGTGACAGCACGAGCATCCGGCGTTGGAACACGTTCAGCGGATTCGGCTGCCGCCATAGGCTGGCCGCACCCACGATCAGGAGACACAAGGTGGGTATCACATAAAATGCGTCTATCACTGGCAGATCCAATGGCAGGCCATGCCAGCGAAATTCGCCCTGCCAAAACGCCACCAGGAGTGCCGACACGAAAGTCCACAAACCATCCGCCGAAAAAATGGGATGGTGCCACCATTCGTGAAAGGGTTTGAGGGTCCAGGTAATGGCGCGAAGCTTCAAAGCTGAACCGGTGAAATCACCAAAGGCATATTTCGACCAGGCCAGCCACGCGCCAACCGGCAAACCGGCGCAGAGAACCAGCCAGACCAACGCTCGCGAGGCCGGTCGCAAGGTTCCGGCGCGCCACCTTGAGCACGTCTTAAGCAGCACCACCAGCGCCGCGACCGCCAGCAGAGGCAGATTGCTGAGTTTGGTCAAATAACACGCCGCCAGCGCCAGACCGGTCGCCACGCCCAGGCCGCTGCCGGGAACCTTGGCCCACAACCAGAGCGCCAGGCAGATGAAAACGAGCCCGAAGCACAGCGGTGATAACACGTCATTCTGGACGGAATAGAACGCCTGTTGCGGCATAAACGCCACCAACGCGGGGACGCCGATTTGAAAAAATGGCCGTGTCGGGAATATCAGGCGGGCGGCGGCATATCCCACCCAAATCAGCGCGACGACGATTCCGGCGTTCAAAAAGCGGAGCCAATAGAGGAGAGGTAAACCGGCGAGGCCGCACCCTTGTCCCACGCGCCACCACAGGCCGGCGAGCAGATAGTAGAGCGGCGGTTGCGTTGATTCATAATTTTGCATGGACGGCAAACGCTTTTCCGCGGGCCACCCAGCGGCGGCCCTGGCAAACACGGCCTCCACCGATGCCTGCCGATTGGCCGTTTGCCGCCAGAACGGTGTTGCCAAACCGGGTCCGGCCGGGTTGACGTATTCCGGCGAATTGAAGGCCGTCATGTACTGTGAAGATTCCCCGCCAATTGGCTCCAGGCCCTGCAAAAAATGGCCGTGGGCGTATTTCACCACCAGATCGAAATGTGGAATTTCATCCATGTTGTTGAAAAAGGGGAAAGCGGCGGAGAAAACCAGAACGTGAACGGCGCCCAGCAGGCTCAACCAGCATACCCACCGGCGGGCGGGGAATGCCGGGATATTGGCAGGCGCAGGGTCATCCTGGTTCACGCTGTTGGTCATTTGACAAAAAGGGTAAAGTTTTGGGCGCAAACCACAAGTGCCCGCACGGGTTGAATAGGCGTCAGGCGGCGAATTGTGATCTCAGGAATCAATTCCCGCTCCATTGATAATCGTAGCTATCGGGCGGATCGTAGTCGCCTGATACAACTGAAAGACCCAAGGCCGAATTCCAATACATTTTGATATAGCTGACGTGTCCATCCACAAAGCCAACCATATTCATTGCATTGTTAAAGATGGCGTTCGGGCAGTTCTTGGTCGAAAGAATATACAGAGGCCACTTGGGTTGATGCCACGAAAAAGGAATGAGCGACGGCACTTCGGCCAACAGAACAGTTCTAGCTGGATGCTTTATGGAACTGAGGGACAATCCAGCGATGCCGGGCCTGACGAAGTTTGTGCCCTGCTGTTTGTAGCCAAACAGATTTCCCGCGTTAAATAAATAACTCGAATAGTCGCTGCGAGATTGAGCGCAAACACTCTCCGGCACATAGCCCTGTGGCGGCTTGGGATAATCGTACCTTAGCCAATAATCGAAATAAAAAGCGTCTGCAGGACACGCGAACACCTTGTCTCGTTCTGAAGATTTGCCCCTCAAACCGACATAACCTTTCATAAGCTCTTTGTAAGCATCATACGGATGCGATACCCCAACAGGGTTGGGTGTCTTGTCATTTGAATCGTCGGAGTACATCCGCACCCCCAGGCTGATTTGGCGCAGATTGTTTAGACAGACAATTCTCCTCGCTTTACCTTTGGCGCTGCTCACTGCTGCCAGCAACAACGCCGCCAGAATGGCAATAATTGCAATGACAACCAGCAATTCAACCAACGTAAACCCTTTTTGAATTTTGGGTCTCATGGCATTTGGACAACGCAGAGAATCACACCTCACGCCGCCTATCGAAAAAATCTGATCCGTGGCCACCGGCGGCCAGGCTCCGATTGCAATAATGACATCCAATCTTGATTACTTAATCCAACATTCAGCCGGGTGGTTTCAACCGATTCGCTCGGAGTGGCGCAGCGACAGAAAATGCAGCCAGCAATGGGTGACCGGCCGCGCGTAAATTCCGGCCAGTGCGCTGGCATACAGTTTCAATTGCCGGGTGTAACTCTTCACCTTCGCCGGCAATTCCGCCGCGGAAAGGTCGTCGGTCTTGAAATCCACCAGCCAGATTTCCTCCGGCAGCACCACGGCCAAGTCCGCCACCCCTTGCACCACCACGAATTCGTTCTCCAGTCCGGCCTCCGGCGGGTTCCCCTGGATTTCCGCCAGTTCCGCCTGGCTGAAGCCCGCCGTAAACGGCAGCTCGCGTTTCACCAGGGCGCCGTGTTCGCGAATTTTTTTTCCGGTTGCGGAATTCCAGAAATCCGCCACCGCCACCAAATCCAGGGCGGCCCGCTCGTCGGCGGACAAAATTTTTTCGGACTCCAGCCGGCGCGCTTCCTGGGCGAGCGTCGTCAGGCTGCCGGACTTTTCCAGCGCGACGAACTGGAGGAATTTGTGGTGCGCCGCGCCAATCTCCGCCGGCGAGAGGCGCGCGGCGCGCCGCCCCGGGCGCGGTGTCCTTTGCCTGGGAAACAATGGCGCGGCCTCTTCGTCGCTTTCCTCTGCCTGCCGCCGCAAGGCTGTGACCGAGGATTTGGCCGGCTGCCGCGTGGCCGCGGCAAACGGATACTTCCACACGAGCATGGCGTGCAATCGTTCCCGGGTTGCCTCGTTAAGCTCCGGTAATTCGCCGGCGGCATCCGCCGGTTTGATCCCGGGACGGCTCGCGGGGGCGCCCGCCCCACCGGCGGTTTCCAGTTCGGCTTCCGGTGACTGGCTCCCCTTGGCGGCGCGGCAGCGCCGCCCTACCGCCGACATTTCCCCTGCTGTCTCGAATTCCGGCTTTTCGCTTTTGGCCATCGGCGTTCCGACGATTCGCCACCGCAAATGCGGGAGTTCTCCTTCGGTGAGCTGTTGGGCTTCGCTCCCGGAAATTTGGGCTGCAAACCAAAGACCGAGCCAGTCGGCGTGGCTGTTGGCGGCGAGGATGTCGCGGGCGGCGACCGCTGGCGGGCCAGCCCACAGGGTTTCCCATTTTTTATGGGTGATGGAAGCGCTCAGGATCAGCGTGTCGCGCGCGCGGGTGACCGCCACGTAAAACAGCCGCAACTCCTCGCCCCACAATTCGCGGCGCTGATGCCGTTGGGCCAGCCAGTGGGACAAACTGGGATAACGCCGGCCTGTGTGGGGCGGTTTTACACGCGGACATAAACCAAAGCGCTCGTCCAAAATGATTTCGCTGCGCAGGTCCTGCTGGTTGAACGGCTTGGCGAGGTCCGCGACCGCCACCACCGGAAACTCCAGGCCCTTGCTTTGATGGATGCTCATCAGCCGGACGGCGTTTTCGTCGGTGGCCGCCGCCACGTCGGGTTCCACGCCGGCTTCGCGTTGCGCCTGGATGAATCGGAGAAAGCGGAACAGCCCCTGGCGCTGGAATTGATCGAATCGCCGCGCCAGATTGAGCAACTGGTTGACGTTCGCCAGTCTTCGCGCGCCACGGGGACGGGTCCGCAACCATTCGGCGTAGTGGGTTTCCGCCAGTATCGTTTCCAGACCATCCGACAGCGATGATTGCCGCGCCAATTTGCGCCAGCGTGAGTAGCGTTTCAACCATTCTCCAATTTTGCCCGGCAAATCGTCCGGCGCTCCTCGCCCGGCGTCCGCCATTCGATTGAGTGCGGTCCAAAAATGAACGTCCTTCGCGGCGAGACGGATGGCCGCCAGTTCGTCGAGGGACAAACCCACAATCGGCGACCGCAGCACCGCCAGGCAGGGAATGTCCTGAAGTGGATTGTCCAGCAGTTGCAGCAGGCTCAGCAGGTCCAGGATTTCCGCGCTGTCGTAAAATCCGCCGCGTTCGACGACGAGGGGCACGCCGGCGCGCTCGAATTCCCTGGCATAGGCGTCGGCTTTGCCGGCCGGCGCACGCAATAACACCGCCATGTCGCGCCATTCGACGGGACGGAGCCTGCCGTCCCGGTCCCGGATTTCGTGCCGCGCAGCCTTCAAATCGGCCAATCGTTGCGCCAAACGCCGGGCCTCCTGTTCAGCCGCCGGCAATTCCGCCGCGCCCGCGCCGGGTTCTTCGTCCGCCGCCGTGCCATTGGGCCCTTCACTCCAACCCAAAATCAGTTCCACCCGCGGCGCCGTGTCCGGGGCCGGGCCGGGCTTGGGCGATGGTTCCGACGCGCCGAATTGCAGCTCTCCACCGGCGTGATAATCCACTCCCCCCACCTCCTCGCGCATCAACAGGCTGAAAACGGAATTGATCAGGTGCAGCAATGGTTCCCGGCTGCGAAAGTTTTCCGTGAGCGGAAACGTTTGACCGGTGGCCCCCTGCCACGTGGCGGCGTATTTGCGAAAAATTCCCGGGTCGGCCAGGCGGAACCGGTAGATGCTCTGCTTCACGTCGCCCACGAGAAAACGATTGGCCTGTCCGTGAAACTGTGGCGCGAGGACGGCCCCCTCACCCCGGCCCTCTCCCCCAAGGGGGAGAGGGTGCCCGCCGGGCGGTGTGTGCGGGGGCGGTTCATGGCCCCGATGCGCGTCCATTGTTGGAGGTCGAAACTCCCCTGGCAGCGCCGGCCTCCCACCGGCCTCGCGGCCCAACGCCTGGATGATTTTGTCCTGCGCGGCGTTGATGTCCTGGTATTCATCCACAAATACGAACCGGATTTTCCCGCGCCAGTGTGCCGCAATGGGCGTGGGCCGGTCCGCCGAAAAGTCCCAAAGCAGCTTCAAGGCGAATTGCTCCAGATCGTGAAAATCAGCCACGCCGTCATCGCCTTTGCGCGCGGCAAATCGCGCGGCGAAATTCCGGGTAAGCCGCAGCAGGGCCGTCATGTGCCCGCGGATCCAGTCCCAATCTTCCGCCAGCGGATCCTTGCCATCGTTCATGACGGCCAACGAAACAAGGAATCGCGCCTCGTCGAAAAAATCCTCCAGCGGCTTGCGGAGGGCGGTCTTTTGCTTCGCCGGCCAGTTGGCATCGGCGGCAACGATTTGCTCCAAAACGCCGGCGGCAAGTTTGCGGGACAGACGTTGAGCCGGTGCGTCGTGGCTGGCCATCGCCGGCAACCGCGCAAGTATTCCCGCCAATTCCCTGGCTTTCACGTTTGCGGGCGCCAGGCCTTCAAAAATCGGCCCCCACTCGTCGCGCCAGTCCCCGATGGCATTCAGCAGCCACGCGCGCCATTGGGCCGGTTCAGCCACGGAGAATTCCCCCACTTGGCGCGCGAGCCAGCCATCCGCGTCAGGCCGCGTTTGGGCGTAATTATGAATTTGCAAAACCAGCCGGCGGATGTTTTCGTCGCGTCCGCCGCCGTAAACTTGAATCAGTTGCCGGACGGCTTGCGCCAAATCATCGTTTCCGGCGTATTGGCGTTGCAGCTCCTCCTCGAGCATTTCGCCGGCCAGCAACCGGGCCTCGCCCGCGTCGAGCACGGCGAACTGCGGATCGAGGCCGAGCTCATAAAAATGTTCACGCGCCAGCTTGAGGCAGAAACCGTGCAGCGTGCCAATGTGGGCGGCGTCGAACAGCGCCAGTTGAGCGGCCCAGTGGGAATCATCAGGATTAACGCGCGCTTGTTGATCGAGCGCCTGGCGCAATCGCTCGCGCAACTCCAGGGCCGCCGCTTCGGTGAAGGTCACCACGAGCAGCTCGTCCAGCGACGCGCGCTCGCGGCACACGCAATCCAGGCAGCGGGCGATGAGCGTGCGGGTCTTGCCCGTGCCGGCGCCGGCCATGACCAGCACATTGCCGCGCGCGGCTACGGCTTGGCGTTGCGCCGGCGTCAAGCCGGCGTCATCGGCGGGCGATTGCAACACGCCCGCCAAAATGACAGAAGTTTCAGGGAGAAGAAATCCCAAATCGAGGCCACGTTCGCAGGGACTTCGGCAATGGCAGCCCTCCCTGGGTGACGTGGAGCCGGGTATTCGGGCCCGAGGGAGCAAGCGCGCTATATGGCGGGCGCGGCAAAAGCGGACCACTTTTCTCGACGGCAAAAAAACGGCAGGCCAAAGGGCCTGCCGTGCTTGGGTTTCAAATCACGCAACTTTTAGCGATGGCCACCGAAACCGCCGCCGCCATGGAAGCCGCCACCGCCACCATGAAATCCACCGCCACCATGAAATCCACCGCCGCCGTGGAAACCGCCGCCCCCACGGAAACCGCCGCCGTAATAACGGCCGCCCCAATAACGGCCGCCCCAATAATAGCCACCGCCCCAATAGCCCGGCCACCCGATTCCGATTGATACGCCCGGATACCAGTAGTAAGGATAGCCATAATAATAGGGATAGTACGGATAATAGGAGTAAGACGGGTAGTAACCAGCGTCGTAGTCGTAAGTCTGGGTATCGGGCACCGTATAAACCGAGGCGGAGGGCGCCGTTTGCATGTCCGGCTGCTGTTCAGGCGCAGACGCTGCCACCGGGGCCGGCGCTGGAGAGTAAGGCATGGGTACCGAGGCCGCCAGCTTGCTCCGTTGCATCAGCATGGCATTAACCACCCGGTCGGAAACTCCCTGCTGCCGCAAGTAAAGGATTTGGTCAGCGTTCAGGCCGTAGGCGTTTCCAGAATTCTGGACGTAGGTGACGATGATATCGTCGCTCACCTTGGCCTGGGCAAGCCGCACCACTTCCGATACGCCATATGACAACTGCGGCGCGGGCGCAGGGGCCGCCATCGGGACGGCGGTAGCGGGGGCTGTGACCGTTGAAGAATCCTGGGCGGCAGCACTGCCGGCCAGCCACACCGCCGCGGCCGCGGCGGCAATCCCAACCATCAAACCGTGAAATCTTTTCGTTCTCATAAATCACCTACTCTCTTTAACACCATAAAATCGTCCTGGTTGCCATCACTGTCAATACCGCATACGGACAGCCATCTTGCACAAAATCCAGCGGGGAGGCCATGCTTCAGCCCTGAAGCCGCTCCCGCCGCCGGAGCTGCCGTTCCTGTTGCTTGATTTCGTCGCACAACAACTCTTCCGCCGACCAGCCACGCGCCTGGGCGTCAGCCGCCAAAGCAAACAGTTTTTCCGCCAATTTGGATCTTGCCGCTGGTTTTTTCCGTGTTTTGCCATCCGCCAGCAACTTTGCTTTGCGGGCCTTTTTCACCAGCTTTTCGGCGCGGAGGAGCGCCGGCAGATGCTTGGGAATGCCGTCGAGCGCCGAGGGGCGTGCGTGACGCGTACCGTGTTTTTCGGCGTGCTTGATTTTCTCCCAATTCGCCCAGACCTCGTCCACGTCCTTCACCCGCGTCTCGCCGAAAACATGCGGATGACGGCGCACCAGTTTCTCCACGAGCCGCCGGCAGACCTGCTCAAAATCAAACGCGCCGCGTTCCCGCGCCAACTGGCAATGGAACACCACCTGCAATAGCAAATCGCCCAGCTCCTCGGCCATTTCCTGGTCGTCGCGGGCCTCAATGGCGTCAATCAATTCATAAACCTCTTCGATCGCGTGGCGGCGCAGCGTCAGGTGGTCTTGTTCGCGGTCCCACGGACAGCCCGTAGGCGAGCGCAGGCGGGCCATGACGTCGAGCAGCTCTTCCAAAGCGGATGTTTTCTTCATGCCATTGACTGCGGAATCACCCATCGCGGATAAATCCGCGGCCGTTCATACCGAAATAAGCGATTAAACACGAGCAATAAAATCGCCGTGCCGGGGCGGGCCGTGCCGCCGGGTGTGCATCCTTTAAATTCCCCCAACGCAATGCATTGCGGGGGGCGGCGTTTGCGCCGCTGCCGCACCGACCGCTGATAAATCAATCGTTGGATCCCAGTGCAATCGTGCGCCGAAGCGGCCTGAAGGCCGCGCGCCGGGGCAGATTGTTGGATGCACAGTGCCACCGGCAAAATCGCGCGTTGACCTGGCCGTTTCGTGGCGTTATCAAGCATTCCGCAACTTGTGAACACACTAAACGAACCCAACCGATTCCGCATCGGCTCGGTGAAATATCTAAATGCCGCGCCGCTGACGCGCGGCCTGGAAAGCCGGGTCATCTTTGCCACGCCGGCCGAACTGGCGGCCATGCTCCGCCGTGACGAACTGGAAGCCGCGCTGGTCAGCACGGCGGAGGTGGTGATGACTGACCGGTATGACGTGCTGGACGGCGTCGCCGTTGCGTCTTTGGGGGAGGTCTATAGCGTGTTGCTCGTCCATCGCCGGCCATTGGAGGAGTTGAAGGAAATCTATTGCCACACCGCGTCGCTGTCGGGCCTGAATCTCCTGAAAGTGGTGCTGGCTGAACGCGGGTTGCGGCCCGAGTTCAAGCCGCTGTCCGACCCGCGCGAAGCGGCGGAGCATGACGCGGTGTTGATCATCGGCGATCCGGCCATTGATTTTCAGCGCGCGCCCCACGAGCACGAAATTTTCGACTTGGGCACGGCGTGGTATGAGCTGACCCATCTGCCTTTTGTGTTTGCCGTGTGGGCGCTGCGGCGCGGCCTGGAAAACCGCGAATTGCGCCGCGAATTGTTGGAGGCCAAAAAATTCGGCCTCGATACGCTGGACTATCTCATTGAAACGCGCGAGGAGTATGACGAGGATTTCCGGCGCGATTACCTCGGCTGGCACGTGCATTTTCACCTGGCCTCGGACGAGAAGCGCGGCATCGCCCGCTTCTGCGAATTGCTGCGCAAACACGGTTTGGGCCCCGTGTTCGACCCGAAGTATGTCAGTTGAAGAATTTCGTATTTCGCGAATCGTAAATCGCTAAAATCGGGTCAGCTTTTCCAATTCCTTCACCCGCCGGTCAATGTCCGCTCGTTTGATTTTGGTCGTGCGCGTAAGGCCGAAGCCTTCGCAACAAAACGACGCCGTCACACTGCCGTAAATCATCGCGCGCCGGATATGGCGGTCAACCGGGCCGCGCGCGGTTGCCAGATAACCCATCATGCCGCCTACGAACGAATCGCCGGCGCCGGTCGGGTCGCAGACGTGGTGGAGCGGATAGGCTGGACAGATGAAATAACCGCGCGGGCCGGACAAAATCGAACCGTGCGAGCCTTGCTTGATGATGACGTATTTCGGGCCGAGCCGGTGAATTTTCTTCAACGCCTGGAACATGTTGTCTTCCTTGGTGAGTTGATGTGCTTCGCTGTCATTGAGCACAAACCCATCGAGCCGCGGCAGCAATTTCAACAAGTCCGGCAGGGCGATATTGAGCCACAAATCCATGGTGTCGGCCACCACAAATTTGGGACGGCGCATCTGGTCCAGCACGTAATGCTGGAGCGCCGGCGCGATGTTGGCCAGCAGCACAAACGGCGCGGTTTGGTGCGGTTTGGGCAGCGTGGGCGTGAACGACTCAAACACGCCCAGCTCCGTCAGCAACGTGCGGCGGTTGTTCATGTTCGCCTCGTATTCGCCCGACCAGTGAAACGTCTTTCCGGGCAGGAGCTGCAGGCCGGCCAGATCAATCTTGTGCCGGCGGTATAGGGCGAGATATTTCTTCGGAAAATCGGCGCCCACGACGCCGATTAACTTGACCGGGCTGAAAAAACTGGCTGCCACCGCCGCGTGGCTGGCCGAGCCGCCCAGCAGACGAGGGTTCTCTCCCTGGGGAGTTTTGATGGAATCCAGCGCGGTGGAACCGACGATTAGAACGCTCATTTAGAATCGCTTTTGTCAGCCCCGGCCCTTTTGAATCAGCTCGATTTCGTAACCTTCCGGCGCGTCAATGAAGGCGAAGACCGTTCCGCCGGAAGACGTCGTGGGGCCGTCGGAGAATTTCAGGCCGTGCCGGGCGAGGTCTCGTCCGAATTCCTCCAGATTTTCCACCTCGAACGCCAGATGCGTCAGATCGGGTTGCACCCGCACCGGTCCGCTGCCGGGAAAACAGGTGATCTCGATCTCTTCGGCGCTGCCGGGGGCTTTCAGAAAAACCAGTTCCGAACCGCGGGGCGATTTGTGGCGCCGGATTTCCGTGAGGCCCAGGACGTCGCGGTAAAATTTCACCGTCCGCTCCAGGTCATTGACGCGGTAGCGCGTATGCAACAGTTTGGTCACCTGGCTCATGGAATCACAGGCAGGTTTCAGCGCGCGCCGGTCTATTCCTCGCCCAGTTCGACGTTCCAATAGGCGAGGTCAATAAAGTGCTTCCAACTGTCGTGCCGGTGCAGGCTGAAGTTGATTTGCACGAAGGGCCGCCACTTCGGCCGCTTGGGTTTGCGGATGAGGTTCAAGCCGGCTTCCTGCGGCGTGCGGTTGGCCTTTTGCGTGTTGCACTCGATGCAGGAGCACACGATGTTTTCCCACGTGGTCGGGCCGCCACGGTCGCGCGGTATCACATGGTCGAGGTTCAGGTCCTTGCGGTCAAATACCCGGCCGCAGTATTGGCAGGTGTTCTTGTCCCGTTCAAAAATGTTGTGCCGCGTGAACTTGACTTCCTTCTTGGGCAACCGGTCATAAATCAGCAGCAGAATGATGCGCGGTACGCGGATGCGAAACGAAATGGCGCGCACGGATTCCTCGTGTGGCGCGGCCACGGAGAAATCCCGCCATTCATCAAAGTCAAAGGTGCGGAACGAACCGTCCTCGGCGTTAAGCACGGCCTGCGCGTGGCCTTGGAACAACAACGTCAGCGCGCGCCGGGCGGTGCAGACGTTCACCGCCTGCCACAACCGGTTCAACACCAGCACGTGCTGCGTTAGCGCCGTGTTCATATCACTGACGGACCCGACTGTAGCAGAACTCATGGCGAGGGTCAACCGCCTGAAACACGGTGATTGGAAGCGCTTGGGAGTCAAGACCACCGGCCCGGAAATTTTTAGCTCGCAACTTTCGCATACCGGTTTCCCTTGGTAGCTTCGCTTCTTCGTTCTTTCCTCTGCCGGTTGCCTCGGTTATGTTGCCGCCCATGAAACGCATTGCTGTCCTCGTCGTGGTGTTGCTGTCCTTCCCGCTTTCGCCCGCCCGCGCCCAGGAGAGTGCCGACGACCAATATGCGATCGTTTACGGTCTCATCGAACAGGCCGATTCCCTGCAAGATTCCGGCAGCCCGGTCCAGGCGCTCGCGGCCTACGTGCAAGCACAGGCGGAATTGGAGAAATTCTCGAAAATCAATCCCGACTGGAACACAAACATCATCAAATACCGCAAAAGCTATCTGGCGGAGAAAATTGCCGACCTCACGCCGCGGGTTCCCGCCGCGCCCGCGACGAACGCGCCTCCGGTTGCCAATCCGCCCGCGCCGGCGCCGGCGGCCATGGCTCCCGCGACCAACGCCGTCCTGCAAGGGCAGGTGGGCGACTTGCAGGCGCAACTCCAGAACTTGCAGGCCCAAATCCAGAATCTCCAGGCCGATAACACGACGCTGGCTGCCAAGCTCAAGGAAGCGTTGGCCGCGCAGCCGGCCGTGATTGATGCCCGGGAACTCGCCCGCGCGCGTGAGCGGGCGCGGCAGTTGATGAAGGAAAACGATCTCCTCAAAGTCAGCCTGGCCCAGGGCAAAGGTGCCGTGGTCACGCAACCGGGCTTTAACACCAATGCGGCGGCGCAAATGCAGCAGGCCCTGGGCACGGCGAACCAGAAATTGGCCGCCGAAATGGCGCGTGCCGACCAGTTGGCGCAGGAAAATGAGACCTTGCGCGCGCAGCGCCAAGCGGTGCTGAAGGGACCGACGGCCGTGGAGGCGTTGCGTGAGGAAAACGCCTTGCTCCGGCAACAAGTGGCCGAGCTGCGGGCCGCCACCAACGCCCTGGCCTCCAGCGTGAACCTCGAACTGATCAACGCCCGGGCCGAAATCACCCTCCTCCGCTCCAATGCCAAGGTTGGCGCGTTGGAAAAAACGGCCTTGGAAAACCGCGTGCAGCAATTGCAGTCCGGCAAGGCCCCGGCGCCGGCGTCGGCGCCCTCGGCCACCCAGGTGGATTACGAGGCTCGCATCCGGGCGCTCACGCAGGAGCGCGACAATCTGCTGGCCAAACTCAGCCAGACCAACGAAATGCTTTATGGCCGCAAGCGCCAGGATTTGGCCGCCCGCATTGATCAACTCACCGAACAGGTGAACACCTTGCGCGCGCGCATCGCGGTGGACGAAGCCCAGGTGGTTCCTTACTCGACAGGGGAACTGGCTCTCTTCCGGCAGCCCGCCCCCGTGGCCGCCAACCCCGAAGCGGAGAAAAGGTCCGTCAAGGAACTGCCGCAAGGCTCGGCGGCGCTGGCGGCCGAAGCGCAGAAGTATTTTGCCAATAAACAATACGACCTGGCCGAGGCCGATTATCGCCAAATTCTGGAACGCGACCAGAACAACGGCCTGGTGCTCGCGAACCTCGCCGCCATCGAGTTGCAGCAAGATAAACTCGATGACGCGGAAAAACATGTTCAGGCCGCGCTGGCGCAGGCAACCAACGACGCTTACAACCTCACGGTCTTCGGCGAGATAAAACTCCGGCAAGGCAAATACGACGACGCGCTCGATGCGTTGAGCCGCGCGGCCAAGCTGGATCCGCAGAATCCCGAAATTCAGACTGGCCTCGGCTTTGCGCTCAGCCACAAGGGCCTGCGGCAGCAGGCAGAAACGGCCTTGCGCAAGGCGGTGCAGCTCAATCCCTACTACGCGGCAGCCCATAACGACCTGGCGGTCATTTACATCACCCAGCAGCCGCCGCTGCCGGCCCTGGCGCGCTGGCATTATCAAAAGGCGCTGGACGCCGGCTGGCCGCGCAATCCGGACCTGGAAAAACTGCTGTCCGAAAAAGGCGCGCCAGCCACGCAATAAAATGACGGACTCGCCGAACCATGTTGCGGCAGGCGTTTCATGACTTGACCATTGCCACGCGCGGACGGGGATTTTACGACTTCACCGGCGAGGTCACCTGCTGGTTGGCGGCCAACCAATTCAAGGACGGCCTGTTGACACTGCATCTGCGGCACACCTCGGCCTCATTGCTCATCCAGGAAAACGCCGATCCGGACGTGCGGCGCGACCTGGAAGCGTTTTTCGAACGGCTCGCGCCGGCCGTTCGATTCTTGTTTCCTTCGCCGGTCAAATCTGGTTAAAAGAAGGACGCGAAAAGAAAGGCTGGATTCCGAACACGAGACGCATGAATTCAAAAAACCTGCCGGCCGCGCGCGCGAAACAACTTTTGTCCGGCGCCGCGAAGGCGCGCGTGCTGGTCGTGGGCGATGTGATGCTGGACCAGTTCATCTGGGGAAGCGTGGCGCGCATCTCGCCCGAAGCGCCGGTGCCGGTGGTGGATTTCGAGCGCGAAAGCCTCATGCCCGGCGGCGCCGCAAACGTGGCGCGCAATCTCGTTTCGCTCGCCGTTCCCACGGACCTGTTCGGGGCCATTGGCGCCGACGACGCCGGCCGCAAACTGCTCGATCTGCTCAGGGGACAAAGCATCGGCTGCAGCGGCCTGGTGATGAACTCCGCCCGGCACACCAGCGTCAAGACGCGCATTGTCGCGCACAAACAGCAGGTGGTGCGCATTGACCGCGAATCGCGCGATGGCCTGGATGGGAGCCTGACACGCCGCCTGCTCGCCAGCGTCAGGGCGAAGCTGCCGCGCACCGCGGCGGTAATTGTGGGCGATTATGGCAAGGGCGTCGTCACGCAGCGGTTGCTGGACGAGCTAAAAGCGCTTTGCCGCCAACGCGGCGTCTGGCTGAGCCTGGACCCCAAGCCGGTGCATCGTTTGAACCTGTGCGACCTCTCGCTCATCACGCCCAATCGCAAGGAAGCCTTTGAACTGGCGGCCATGCCCGATGAGACACGCTGCGCCGACCCGATGGCCGACCGCAACCTGATGCTCGTGGCGGAGCGGTTGTTGAGCGAACTGCGTCCGGCGCTGCTGCTGATCACGCTCGGTGAACAGGGCATGTTGCTGTGCCAGCGCGGGCGCCCGCCGTTTCACATCCCCACGGTGGCGCAAGAGGTGTTCGATGTTTCGGGTGCGGGCGACACCGTCATTGCCACCTTCACCCTGGCGATTGCCGCGGGCGCATCGCCCTTGGAAGCGACCATCCTTTCAAATCACGCCGCCGGCATCGTCGTGGGCAAGTTCGGCACCGCCACCACGACGCCGCAGGAGTTAATCGCCAGTTTTGGCAGGTGAGCCACCATGCAGAATGTACCCCGGCGATTACGAGTCATCGGCGCCAGCGTGCTGGTCATCGGCGCTCTGGCCGCGGGGCTGGTTTATTGGCTGGGATCGCGCAATGGGGATATGAGCGACGATCTTTCGATGCAAGGCTTCAGCCGCGCCGAGCAGCGCCAAATGGGACAGCTTTACGGCAAGTCGGGCCTGTTGATTGACCAATTGGAGGACGATTTGAAACAGCCCGGCACCCAGGCAATCATCATTGTGGCAGCCGCGGTACTGGTGGCGGCCGGCTGCTTCTATTTCGCCCGTCTGACGGACGACAGCGGCGAAACAGAGTAGTTGCTTCAATCCCAGCAAGCGGCGGCTGCTTCGTAGCGCAGGTTTCCAAGCTGCTGTATCGCCGACTTCCAATCGGCAGATCGTCGGCAAAACCGAAGTCGTTTGGCATGGGCGAGCCTTGCGGGTTGGAAACCCGCGATACAGCAGACTGGAAGTCTGCGCTACGACGCATGCGGAACCGGACTATGAAATATGCGGGCTGGCGAACTGACTTAATCGTAATCATGAGCCGGCGCCGCGCTTGCGCCGATGAAGCGCGTTCAGGCAATCCCGCGCCGTTTGGTTGCCGGGATCGGCGCGCAGGACCGCGGCAAAATGGGCTTCGGCCTTGTCCCCTTCGCCCATTTGGAGGGCCAGCAAACCGGCGGCGAGACGCGCTTCCGCATAACCGGGACGAATTTGGGCTATGCGATCATACAACTGTTCCGCCGATGCGTATTGCTTCTCGCGCTGGAGCAAATCGGCCAGCAGATACAGCCAGCGCGGGTCCTCTCCCCCAGTGGCGATGGCCTGGCGGTAAAGGGCCGCTGCTTCCGCCGATCGGCCCAGGAGTTCCAGGCTGTAAGCCTTGATGACCCAGCCTTCGACGTAATCCGGTTTGACGGCGAGCGATTTTTCGACGAGGGCCAGCGCCTTTTGCGGCTGGCCCTGGTTGTTCGCCTCGGCGGCCAGGTTGCCGAAAGCGCGATAGGAGGCCGGATTTACGGAAATGACGTTTTCCCAAAGGACCGTGTCGTTCAGAAACGTTTTGGAATAATCCCACGAGCGCCATCCAAACCAGAACAGTGAAGCGGCTAGAAAGGCCGCGCAGGCCGTCCGCCAACGGGGCCGGGTCGCGGCCCAATCCCACAACCAGCCCACCGCCAGCGCGCCCGCCACGCTGGGCAGATATAGAAAACGGTCGGCGCGCGGCTGATTGATGGGAATGAATCCCAGGACCGGGATAAGCGAAATCCCAAAAAATGCCACCGCAAATTGCCAGCGTGACCAGGCCGGTCGCCGCACCAGCAGAAAGATTGCGCCACCGACGAGCACCAGGAGCGAAAGCCAAAAAGCCGGACCGAAGCCGGCATCGTAATTCACCGGTTGATCCACGCACATGGGGTCGGGCCAGATGAGTTGCCAAAGATCCGTAAGGACGATGACCGGAAAAGTTGACAGCCAGCCGGCCAAACCGGTGGGCCGTTGGCCCTGGTTGAACCCGGAAATCAACGATTGCCGCAACGCCAGGTAAACCACGGCCACAGCGCCGAGCAGAAGGAGCGGCGCAAGCAGGGCTTTTTTTCTCAGCCACACGACGGGCGTTTCTCCATGAACGAACCATTCATACAACGCCAGGAGGGGAAAGATCATCAGCGCGTCCTCCTTGCTGAAAACGCCGATGAATGCGCCCCCCAACAACCCAGCCGCGGCCCAGCCGGACGGCCGCGGCCGCCAGTGGTCGTAACTCAGAATCATTGCCAGTATGCCAAAGGTGGACAGGAGGGAACTGACCGAACTGATCCAGACCACGGCTTCGGTATGAATGGGATGCAAGGCGAACCAAAGGCCGCCCAAGGCCGCACCGGCGAGGGAACAGCTCAACCGCCGCGCCAGCAAATAGACGAGCACGCAATTGAGCGCGTGCCAAAGAAAACTTTGCCAATGCCAGCCGCAGGGTTGCCAGCCGAACAGGCGGTTGTCCAAGTAGAACGCAAGGAATTTAACCGGCCGATACAACCGCGAAGCGGTTTCCAGAAACAATTTCGGCCATGCGCCGGGGATGAACACGTCGTCGGTATTCCGGATGTCCACGATGTCGTCATAAATGAAATTGCCGGCGGCGCCCGGCAGGAAGACCAGCAGGCCGGCCAGGAAGACAAGCGCCATCGCGAGCCAGCCGCCAGATCGGAGGCCCTTTTCCGCCATGCCATTGGGATTCAGGCTCAACGCCTGCAGGCTAGCGATTCCTGCCTGCGGAATCAAACAATCGCGTCTTTGGGCGGTGTCCCAGATTCGGGAGCGCAGCATTTATGCCGCTTCATCGGCCAAAGCATTTCGTGTCGCGAAACGGGCTGAAGCCCGCGCTCCTCCGCAAATTAGGACATCGCCCATCTTGGCAGGGGCGGTTGTCAAAGTGCCGGCCAGGCTTCCAATTCAGATTTCACCTGGTCCACGGGCAAGCCGACCACATTGCTGAACGAGCCGGAAATCTCCGATACAATTAGCTCGCCTTGCTCCTGAATGGCATAGGCGCCGGCCTTGTCGAGCGGGTTGGTTTTGGAGACATAATCGGCAATTTGCCGGGCGGTGAGCGGGCGAAAGGTCACATCGGTGCTCACCGCGAAGGTCCGTTCGCGGTGCTCGCGCAAATGAATGAGGCTGAATCCCGTGACCACCTGGTGGGTGCGGTCCTGCAACCGCCCCAGCATCCGCCGCGCGTCCGCCAGGTCACGCGGCTTGCCCATTACTTCCCCGTCGAGAAAAACCAGCGTGTCCGCGCCTAGCACGAGCGCGTCGGGATGCTTTTTCGCCACCGCGCGCGCCTTGCGATGGGCGTTGAGTTGGCACAACTCCCAAGGCGACAAGTGGTCGTCAATAATTTCCGGCGCGTCGCTGGGAATCACCTGGAATTCGACGCGCACTTGGCGCAGCAATTCCGCGCGCCTGGGCGACGCGGACGCCAATATGAAACGCGGCAAACTCACAGCATCAATTTAGCCACGGAAACCCGGAGTGTCGAGCCGCAGACGCACCCAAGGGAGCGCGGGTTGTGCGCCGCGCCATAGCTTCCGAGCGACGGCTGGTCCCAACCCGCAGCACGTCCGCCAGCAAACCGGCCGCAGGATTAAGTTGCCTAAACCTGCAACTTGCAACCTGAAAACTTGCAACCCGCAACTGGTCCCCTGAAACTGGAGCGTGCTCCTGGCGTTTCACAAGCCTTACGGTGTGGTCTCGCAATTCACCAGCGACGGCTCGGCCAACCGCACGCTGGCCGAATTCGGATTCCCGAAAAATATTTATCCCATTGGCCGGCTCGACGCGGATTCCGAAGGCCTGCTGCTCTTGAGCGACGAACCGGAATGGAACGAACGCCTGTTGCATCCGCGCCATGCCCATGAACGCGAGTACTGGGCTCAGGTGGAGCGCATTCCGACCCGCGAAGCGCTGGACAAATTGCAGCGCGGGGTTTCGATTCAAGGCCGCAAAACCTTGCCGTGCCGCGCCTGGATTCTCGAACCGCAACCACAGGTCGGGCGCGCAGTCCCCTGCACGCCGCCGGCCGATAGCCGCCACGGCGCGCACGGAGTGACGCGCCCTACCGTTCCCCCGCGCCAGCCCCCCATCCGCTTCCGCAAGAATGTACCTGAATGTTGGATCGGTTTGGAATTGATTGAAGGCAAAAACCGCCAGGTGCGGCGCATGACGGCGGCCATCGGCCATCCCACGTTGCGGCTGATTCGCGTGCGCATCGGGAGCCTGTGGCTCGGCGATTTGCCGCCCGGCCAATGGCGGGTTTTGCAGCCGGAAGGCATTTGAGACCGCCACGGGCGCATCCGTGCACTGCCCCCGGCGCGCGGCCTTCAGGCCGCTTGAGTGTCCGAGCGGGAATCAACAAACGATTGGGCTGTGGGCGCTCGAACGATGAAGCGGCGTAAACGCCACGCTCCGGCGTTGTGGTAATCGGGGGCCATTTCAAGCTGCGCCTTTCCCCGGTGGTGTCCTAACTTCAGGAGCGCGGCTCTATGACCCGCAGCACATCCCCATGCAATCCAAGCCGCTCCGGGTCGCAGACCCGCGCTCCGAAAACAAATTAGGACACTACCGGCCAGTGGCCTTCATTGACGCGGGTGCCGGGCGGCGGTAGCTTTCCGGTATGAATGATGTGATGGACAGTCCCCGGCTGGCCGAGGACGACCCGCAAATCCGTGCGCCCATGGCGCCAGCGCGATTTGAGCCGCTGGCGAAGGAGATTTTTGTCCTCAAAAAGCAGCTTAACGCCGTCATCCTGGCTCATAATTACCAGGTGCCGGAAATCCAGGAGGTGGCGGATTTCGTGGGCGACTCGCTGGGCCTGTCGCAACAGGCGGCCAAAACGAGCGCGGACGTGATTGTGTTCTGCGGCGTGCATTTCATGGCGGAGACGGCGAAGATTTTGAATCCGAACAAGATCGTGGTGCTGCCGGACAAGGACGCCGGCTGTTCGCTCGAAGAAAGCTGCCCCGCCGACAAACTGGCGGAGTTGCAGGCCACCAACCCGAATTTCTGGACGATTGCCTACATCAATTGCAGCGCCGCGGTGAAGGCCCTCACCGACGTGATTTGCACCAGCGGCAACGCGGTGAAGATCGTGCAAGCCGCGCCCAGGGACAAGGACGTGCTGTTCGTTCCGGACGAAAATCTCGGCCAATGGGTGATGGAGCAGACGGGCCGGCCGATGACCTTGTGGAAGGGTAATTGCTATGCACACGTCGAGTTCCGGCGCGAGCAGGTGCTGCGGTTGCGCGAGAAATTCCCGGATGCCAAGGTGGTGGTCCATCCCGAAAGCCTGCGCGAAGTGCGCGACCTGGCCGACGCGGTCTGCTCGACGGAGAAAATGATTTCCTACTGCAAGACGGACCCGGCCCGGCGGTTCGTAGTGGTGACGGAATCGGGCATCATCCACCGGATGCAGAAGGAATGCCCGGGCAAGGAATTCCTGTGCGCGCCGGTGTTTGACGCCATGCGGTTGCCGTCGGACCACTGCCGTTGCAGCGAATGCAAGTACATGAAATTGAACACGCTGGAGAAAGTGCGCGACTGCATGAAGCGCCTGGCCCCGCGCATTGAATTGCCCCCCCAAATCATCGAGCGCGCGAGCCTGCCCATCGAGCGCATGTTGGAGATTTCGGCGCGAGGCTGAAGCCGTCCTTGGTGTCAGTCAGCGTCAATAAAGCATGCCGATCTGGTATGTGAGATTGGCTTGCTGGGTCAACACATTGTACCGCGCGCTGGCGTTGTCAATCTGCGCCGAGGTGAGGTTCAATTGGGCTTCGCTCAACTCCACGATCGAACTCAGGCCGGCCTGGTAACGCGCCTGGGCCAGCGTAAAAGCCTCGGTGGCGTTGAGCACCAGTTGTTCGGTGGTGTAAAGCTGCTCCAGCGCAGTGTTGACGTTCAGCCAGGCGATGCGCACGTCGCGGATCACGTCGTTCTCCATGTCCCGCAATAATTCCGCGTCCGCCTGTGCCTTTAACTCCGCCTCATGCTGCCGGGCCACGTAGAGCCCGCCCGCAAACAACGGGAGACTGAGTTGGACCCCGCCGGCCGCGTAATCATCGGGCAGATGATTATCGTGCGTCGGCGCGTCGCCCGCCACGCCCACCGCGGATAAGGTGGGCAGTTGCGTGTCCCGCTCGGCCTTGGCAAAGCGGAGCGCGGCGTCGTGTTCGTTGCGCAGGCTCAACAGCTCCGGCCGGTGGGACAGCGCGGTTTGAACCAGATCGGACACGGCGTTGGTCACGGCGTTGGTCGTCGGCGGTTGGTCCTGAAGTTCGAATTGGTGAAATTCGCGGTAGCCCAGCGCCGTGGATAGCGACGCCATGGCGGCGTCGGCGTCGTTCTGCGACCGCTCCACCAGCAATTGAGCCTGTTGCACCTGCACTTGCGCGAAGCTCACGTCCAATTGCGAGCGCAATTTGTTCGTGGCCAGCGCCACGACCTGGTCCAGCAGCAATTGGCGCGTGGTGAGGGTTTGCTGCGTGACGTGCAGCACGGCTTGCGCGCCGAGCGCTCCGTAGTAGGCGGTGTCTGCCTGCAACAACACCTGTTCCCGGGTGGTGTTGGCATTTTGGCTGGCTGCCTGCGCTTGCAGCTTCGAGCTGGCCGTGAGATTGTAGGTGCGGCCAAAATCGGTGATGAGCTGGTTCAGTTGCAGGCCGCCCGCCGCCCGGTCGAACACGCTGGGATTGTTCAGGAAGCCCGCCATGATGCGTGTGTTCTCCGAATTCGCCCCGGCCGCCGTGCCGTAGAGATTCACGGTCGGAAAAAATCCCGCGCGGGTTTCGGTGACCACTTCCTGCGCCGCGAGGGCAAGATAATCCGCCTGGGCGATTTGCGGGTGGTATTTGAGCGCCAAGGCCTGCGCATCCGTCAACGTGAGCAATGGCAAATCGTTGGTTCCGTCTGCCCACGCCACCGTGGCCGCAAATCCGATGCTCACCAGACCTGGAATAAATCGTTTTGTGCCAAAATTTGCGCCCACGGCGTGCACCTCCTTTCAAAGTCGGTCTTCAATTTCATGCAGTGGTCCCCGGCGATGGTTGCGCCGGCGCCTCTTTCCGCCGGTAAATAATGTAATACGCGCACGGCACAACAAATACCGTCAACACCACGGACACCGCAAGGCCGCCGATGATGGCGCGGGCGAGCGGCGCATACGCTTCGCTGCCGGTGCCGAGCTTCGTCGCCAGCGGGATCAACCCGAAGAGCGTAGCCAGCGAGGTCATCAGCACGGGACGCAAACGGATACGGCACGCCAGCGACACGGCTTCGCGCAGGGGCCGGCCCTCGGCGCGCAACCGCCGCGTGAATTCCACGATCAGGATGCTGTTGGAAACGACTATGCCCACCATCATCACCACGCCCATCAGCGACATCACGTTGAGCGTCGTCCCGGTGGCGAACAGAATCAGCAGCACGCCGGTCAAGCCCGTCGGCACCGCCAGCAAAATCAGGAACGGATCGAGGAACGACCGGAATTGCGCAACCAGAATCAAATAGACCAGCAGGGTGGAGAGGATCAATCCCAAACCAAAGCTGCGGAACGATGTTTGCATGGCTTCCGCGGAACCGCGGATGGTAACACGAATGTTCTGCGGCAGTTTCATGTTTTGGACAATGTGCTGGACGCCGTGCAGCACCCTGCCAATGTCCTCGCCGGATGGCGCCACGTAAACGTCCATCGTCCGCAACATCTGGTAATGATCCACTTCAGTGGGCGAATTGAGATGGACGATTTGGCTGACCGTGTCGAGGCGCGTGGGCAGCGCCAGATTCGCACCGCGCAAGGGAACGGAGCCGAGTTGCGCGAGATTCTTGGGCAGCAGGTTTTCCGGGTATTGAACGGTGAGGAAGTAGTCGTTGCCGCTCTTGGGATCCACCCAATAGCTGGGCGCAATCATGATGTCGGAGGTCAGGGCGGTAATCACGTCGCCGACGACTTCTTTTTCATCCAAGCCCAGTTCGCTGGCCCGTACCCGGTCAATGTTCAGTTGCAACGCCGGATAATCCACGTCCTGGGGCACGAGCACGTCGCTGACCCCCCGCAAGGCCCGGGATTTGCGGGCGATGTCCAAAGCGATCTCATGCGCCTTGTCCATGTCCATGCCGGTCACCTGCACGTCCAGCGGTGCGGGCAGACCCATGTTGAGAATCGCGTCCACCAGTCCGCCGGTCTGGAAATACGCGGCGACTTGCGGCAACTCCTTCCTCAGGCGGGCGCGCACCAGGTCCATATATTCGAAACTGCTCAAGCGATGTCCGGTGTTTAATCCCACCTGCACGAACGCGGTGTGGGGCCCGGAATTGGGCGTATAAATCGCGGAAAAGCCGGGCGTAACTCCGATGTTTGAGACGATAACCTTGAGGTCTTTGGGTGGCACGACTTCGCGGACGATCTGCTCGACTTTTTGCACCAACTGGTCCGTCAATTCGATGCGGGTGCCGATGGGGGCCTTGAGATTGATGACGAACTGGCTGGGATCGGTGCGCGGGAAATAGGCTTCACCGATGAACGGGTAGAGGCCAAGGCTCAAAATGAAAATACCGGTGATGCCGAGCACCGTGGCCACGGGCCGGACCAGCGCGAGTTTCAGATAACCTTCATACCGGTCGAGCATCTGTTTGAACCGGCGGTTGAACCAGCGGTTGAACCGCGCGCCCCAGCCCTTGGGTTCGGCGGATTCCTCACCGTGCGCCTGATGCAACTTGATGAGGTTCGCGCAAAACAGCGGCACCACGGTCATGGCCACCAGGTAGGAAGCGAACAGCGACAAAATGACCGCCAAAGCCAGCGCCGTGAACAGAAACCGGCTGACCCCGTAAAGGAACGTGACCGGAAAGAAGACGATGACCGTCGTGAGCGTCGCCGCGAGGACGGGCAGCGCGACTTCGCGGCCCCCCACTTCGGCGGCGACTTCCGGCGGTTCGCCCATCTCCATGTGGCGATAGATGTTCTCGAGCACGACCACCGAATTGTCAATCAGGCGGGAAAAGGCCAGGGCCAATCCGCCGAGGATCATGGTGTTGACCGTGCTGTTGCCGATTTGCAGCGCAATGAACGCCGCCAGCGCGGAAAGCGGAATGGAAAGGAAAACCGCCAAAGTTGCCCTCATGCTGCCCAGGAAGATCAGGATCATCACGCCGGTGAGCACCAGGCCAATCAGTCCCTCGTGAATCAGATTTTCGATGGCGTTGCGCACGAATATGGACTGGTCAAAGACCACCTTGGTCACCAGTTGCTTCGGCACGTCGAACAATTTCGAGATGGATTGCTCGATGCCGTTCACCACCGCAATGGTGTTGGCGTCGCCGCCTTGTTTGAGGACGGGCAGATAAACCGATGGCTGGCCGTCCACCCGCACCACATTGTACTGGATTTCCGAGCCATCCACAGCGTAGCCGACGTCCCCGACCAGCACCGGTTGGTTATTGATGGTTTTCAATGGAACCTGGTCAAGGTCGTGCACGTCGTTGACCTGGCTGTTGACGTACAGGTTGTAATCGTACGGGCCGATCTTCACGTCGCCGGCGGGCTGGATCAGGTTGGCGTTGTTCACGGTGCGGACCACGTCCATGACGCTCAACTCATGCGCTTCCAGTTTGAGCGGGTCCACGTACACCATGATTTGCCGGTAACGTCCGCCGAAAGGCATGGGCACCGAAGCGCCCGGTACGTTGGCAATCTGGTCGCGCACGTCAAACTGGCCGAGGTCGCGGAGTTTGGCTTCACTCAAGCCCTGGCCTTTCAGGGTGATCAGACAGACCGGCAGGCTGGAGGCGTCGAATTTGAGCACCACCGGCGGCAGAGTGCCGGGCGGCAACCGGCGTAAATCCGCCATGGCCAGGTTGGCGATGCTCGTCACCGCGGCGTCGGCATTGAACCCCGGTTGAAAATAAATTTTGATCAGGCTCACGCCCGGCAGAGAGCGCGATTCCATGTGGTCCACGCCGCTGGCCAGCGTAAAGAACCGCTCGAACCGGCCGGTGATGTCGGTTTCAATCTGCTCCGGCGGCATGCCGTTGAAGAACGTGGCGACGACCACCACCGGAATCTTGATGGGCGGAAACAAGTCCACCGGCATCCGCACCAGGCTGGTCACGCCCACCACGCAGGTAATCAGGCAGAGGACGATGATCAGGTACGGAAGGCGTATGGCAAAGCGTGACATGAAAAGGAATTAGTTTCAGGAATTTCCCCGGGCCACGGCGGCGCGCAGCTTCTCAAGGGAAAACTCCTTTGATTGGCAAAGCGCGATGATTGCCTGTTCTCGTGCCACGATTTCCGCCGCCACCCGCGGAATTTTTCGCGCCAAATCAGCCGGGATGGATTGAATTCCATGCAAGTCACCGTGGAGCAAATCGCCGGACTTGAGCCGCAGACCGCCAATTTCGACCGGCGTTCCGAATTCGACGATGTGAACATAGGAGTGCGAAACGGAAACGCCCCCGGCGAACAGCCGAAAGCCCAGTTTGGCCGCGGTGGGAAGACCACGCACCGAGCCGTTGGTCACCGCGCCGACACAACCCAGCGCCGCCAGAATGTTGATATGCACTGCACCCAGCAGGGAACCCAAACCAACCTCGCTGGCCACGTCCTGAACCGCGACCACGCGCGGGGAGGGCAGGGCGGCAATATAATCCCACCAATCGGTCCGGTCGCTGTAAGTGCCGCCAGTCATGGGCGGGGACGAACCGCGAATCTTGACCGTGGCGACGTAACCGAGCATGGGCGGCAACTGCGGCAGCAAACAATGTATCGAACGATCAGCAAAGCCTTCGTTTCGGAGGCGCTCATGAAACGTCTCGATGGCGTTGGCCAGCGTGCCGGCGTCCAGCCGGCCCAGAATCTCCAATTCTTCGGGAGTTAAAACCGGGTTCATGGCGCGCTGTTGAGGGAAAGCTGGACCATCTTGGGCTGCACTTTTTCGCCGGCCTCATACGCCGAGCGGTTGCCGATCACCACCAACTCGCCCTCGCGCAGGCCGGAAAGCACCTCATATCGGTCGGCCGTTTCCAAGCCCAGTTTGACCGGCCGTTCTTCGATCTGATTATTCGCATTAACGACGTAAACCGTGGGCGGGTTGCCGGCGATCACTGCCTGGGTGGGCACCGCCAGCGCCTGCGGGCGTTTCTCGACCTGCAGGTCCACGTAGGCATACATGCCTGGCTTGATCTCCAAATCGGGATTGGCCACTTCGATTTCCGTAATCATCTTCCGGGTTTGATCGTTCACGTCATAGGTGAATCGCTTGATGGTACCGGTGAACGTTTTGTTCCCCAACGACTCCACGCGCACCTGCACCGGGTCACCCAGGTGGACGTCCTGCACGTATTCCAAGTCCACCGGGAAGTCGAGGCGCAGGAGGTAATTATCGGAAACGCGCACCAGCGGCATCGTCGTGTCGGTCGAGGTGCCCGCCTCAATGAGTGCGCCCGGATCCGCGGAACGCCGCGTGATGACGCCGTCGAAGGGTGCGATGATCTGGGTATAACCCACCAGCGTCTCATACTTGCCCACCTCCGCTTTGGCCTCGGCGATGGCGGCCGCGGCCGCCAGATCGTTGGCCTGGGCCGTATCAATGTCCTGCTGGGCCACGAGGTTGGGATGCTCCCGGTTGACGCCGAGCAACCGCGTGTAAATCAGGTTCGCGTTGGTGTAATCCGTTTCGGCTTTATCCTCGGCGGCAATGGCATTGGTCAATTCATCGTGCAACTCCGGCACTTCCAGCGTGGCCATCAACTCGCCGTTGGTCACCCTGTCGCCGAAATCCACGTACATGTCCTTCACGTAACCGGACACTTTCGCATGCAATTCCACCTGAACATACGGACGAAACTCCGCCGTCATCTCGTAGAGCTGGTAAAGGTCCTGTCGGATAACTTGAGCCACTCCGACCGTCGGCGGGTCGGCGGCCTCGGCCGGCGCAGGCTCGGCCGCGCTCGCATGCCGCCTCATCCAATATACGCCGAGGCCGACAACGGCAACCGCCGCCACGATGCACGTCACACTGGTGCGGCGGCTCAAAGAAAAATGGGGAATTTTTAGTTTCACGAGCTGATTCAATTTTTGGGTAACGGCAGTTTGACGCGGAAGCGGCTGCCCTTCCCAACGGTGCTCTCCGCTTCCACTTCCGCGCCGTGCGCCAGGCAGATGGATTTCACGATGGACAATCCCAATCCAGCGCTTTCCGGGTTGGTCGAGCGCGCCTGGTCCACGCGATAAAAACGCTCAAAAACATGCGGCAAGGCGTCCGGCGGAATGCCCGGCCCGTTGTCGGCCACTTCCAGAATGGCATGGCCATTGGCACTGGCGACGCGCAATTCAATCGCCCCTTTGGCCGGGGTGTATTTGATGGCGTTGTCGAGCAGATTGACGACGATTTGTTTCAGCCGCGAGCGGTCGCCTTCCACCAACACCGGCTGATTGGCGTCGCAGGCAATGGCAATGTCCTTGTCCTCCGCCAGCAAACTCATCTGCTCTGCGGTGGTCCGGGCCAATTCGGATAAATCCAGACGGACCCAGTCCGTTTGCGCCTCGCCGGCGTCGAGCCGTGAGATCGTGAAAAGCTGCTCGACAATCTTGCTCAGGCGCTCGACTTCTTCGAGCAGGCTGGCGACCCGGTCGCGCGAGCCGACGTCGAGCTGCGGGTCTTCGGCGAGATTTTCCAATTCACCCCGCAGGATCGTCAGCGGCGTGCGCAACTCGTGCGAGGCGTCGGCCACGAACCGTTTGGAGTTTTGAAACGCCTCGTCGAGCCGTCCAATCATGCGGTTCAGCGCCAGGGAAAGGCGCTCCAGTTCGTCGCCCGTCTGCGACACCGGCAACCGTTCGCTCAAGTTATGCTGCGTGATGCGCTCGGCGGTGCCCGTGATTTTTTCGACCGGCTGCAGGGCCCGCCGCACCAACCAATAGCCGCCCAGCGTAATGACGGCTACCGCCAGCGGCAGGCCCCATGCGAGTTGCAAAAACAGGTCGTCGAGCATGGTTTCCACCGGATCGAGCAGCGCGCCATATTCCACCACGTAAGCCGGATTGCCTGACGCTGGGAAATTCAGCGTGGTGACCAGCAAGGTCTTTCCGCCGGACAACTGGACCTTGCGCGAAAACTCCGTGGGTGACGCCGTCGGGGGTTTTGGCAAAAGCGCTGGCACCTGCGCCGGATCAAAACTGCCATCGTTGGGCGGCCCGGAGGCGTAAATCACCGCGCCATCGGTCCGCATGATGCGAATGAACCGGTCGTTGATCTCCGGCTCATACAAGTCCTTGGCCAGCCTGGCCACGTAGGCTTCGCCCGTTTGACCCGTGTGAACCAGCAGGGTTTGGGCAAGTTGCCGGGCGTGGCGCGCCTCGGATTCCCGCATGTCGTTTATGAGGAAATGGCGCAGGTTGAAGTACAACAAAGCGCACAGCACCAGGAAAATGGCGGCCAGCAACCCGGCGTACCAACTGACGAGGCGAAGGCTGATGGAGCGCGTGTTCATGCCGCGCCCTCGTCGTTCAGGCTGTAACCCATGCCGCGGACCGTGCGCAGCAATTTAACCGGATGCGCGTCGTCCACCTTCGCGCGCAGATGCCGCACGTACACATCCACTATGTTGGTCAAGCCCTGAAAACTCTGGTCCCACACGTGCTCGATGATCATGGTGCGGGAGAAAACGCGGCCCGGATTGGTGGCCAGATATTCCAGCAGGGAATATTCCTTGGCGGTGAGTTCGATTTTTTTTCCCGCGCGCTTGACGTTTTGCGAAAGCCGGTCAATCTCCAAATCACCCACCCGCAGCACGCTGGAGCGGTTCACCGGCCCGCGCCGCAAAAGCGCCTTGACGCGGAGCAGCAACTCGGCGAAGGCAAACGGCTTGGTCAGGTAATCATCCGCGCCGGCTTCGAAATTCTTGATCTTGTCGGCCATGGCGTCGCGCGCGGTGAGAATCAGCACCGGCACCTCCGAATTTTTGCGCCGCACCCGTTCCAGCAGCTCCGTGCCGCTCAGCCCGGGCAGCATCAGGTCCAGAATAATCAGATCGTAATTGCAGGCTTGGGCCGCCTCCCATCCGTCCTGGCCGTCATGCCACACGTCCACCGCATAACGCTCCGCTTTGAGGCCGCGCGCGATGATGTCGGCCACCTTCTTTTCGTCTTCCACCAGCAGGATCCTCATATGCCAATTGGACAGTGGAATAGACCAAACGTTAATTAAAAGGCCGTAAACGCAAGATTAAATTCCGTTCAGAAACCCCTCCCTGCGCCCGAAAAGCGCATTTTGCACGCACCCTAAACCGCCCCTAATCTGCCAAAAATCAATGCCTTAGGGACCGGAAGTGCAACCGTTCAACTTCGCCTGCAAAAACCCGCCGCGCAGATTCGCCACGTCGTCAAAACCGCGGCCGCGCAAGGCGCAGGCGGCGAGATATCCGCGCTGGCCTTTCTGGCAATAGGTCACGATACGCCGGTCACGCGGCAATTCGCCAAGGCGGTCGCGCAGTTGGCCCAAGGGTATGTTCACCGCATCGGGCAGTGCGCCGCTTTCTTCCAATTCATCGGCGTCCCGCACATCGAGCAGAAATTCGCCGGCGGGCTGCCAGCTTTCAGGCGCCACACTCGCAATGTCACCGCGCGCGATGTGGCCGGCAACGAACCCCGCCGTGTTGACCGGGTCATTGGCCGAACTGAACGGCGGTGAATACGCCAGGTCGAGGTTCTCCAGATCAAACACGCTCATCTTCCCGGCGATGGCAGTGGCTAAAACATCCACGCGTTTGTCCACACCGCGTTCGCCCAGCACCTGCGCCCCCAGCAAACGGCCCGTGCCTTCCTCGGCGACGATTTTGATCATCACCGGCTTGGCCCCGGGATAGTAGTTTGCGTGGCTGTAATCACGCGTGAGACTGGTGAAAAAGGTGAAACCCGCCTTCGCCGCCTGCGCGCTGTTAAGGCCGGTGAAGCCGGCCGTCATGTGCAGGACCCGCACGATCGAAGTGCCCAGGGCGCCAGGGTAAACCATCCGCGCCCCCGCCGCGTTCGCGCCGGCAATACGGCCCTGCCGGTTCGCCGGGCCGGCCAGGGCAATGCGCGCCCGGGCTCCGGTGAGCGCGTGAATGGTTTCCGCCGCGTCGCCCACGGCATAAATGCTCGGGTCTGACGATTCCATGCGGCCGTTGGTCTTCACGCCCCCCGTGGCCCCAATTTCCAGGCCGGCGGCTTTGGCCAGCTCCACCTCCGCCTTCACGCCCACGCTTAACAAAATCAAATCGGCCGCGAGGCGGCTGCCGTCGGCGAACTCAACCCCCGCACCCGTGACTTTGACCACCGCGCTGTTCACCTTGAAATCAAAGCTGTCCAACCGAATCTGGTTTTGCAGGTGCCGGGCTATGTCGCCGTCGAGCAACGGCAAAATGTGCGAATCGCGTTCGACCACCGTCACGTGCATGCCCCGATGATGAAACGCCTCGGCCATCTCCAATCCAATAAAACCGCCGCCGATGACGGCCGCGCGTTTCGGCCGGCGCTCATTCAGGAACGCGGTAATGCGGTCCATGTCTGGGAGGTCCCGCAAAGTGAAGACGTGCGGCAGGTCGGCCCCGGGAATCGGCGGCACGATGGGTTTGGCGCCCTGGCTCAAGATGAGTTTGTCGTACGCTACGTCGCGTTCCCCGCCGTCCGGACCTTTGACCCGGATAGTTTTGGCGGCCCGGTTGATGGCCAGGACTTCATGGTTGACATGCGCGTGAACGCGCGCACGCTCCCGGAACTTTTCCGGCGTCATGATCACGAGCCGGGCGCGATCATCAATTTCGCCGGCAATGAAATACGGCAAGCCGCAATTGGCAAAGGAAATGTAAGGTCCGCGCTCGAAGATGTGAATCTCCGCATTTTCATCCACGCGCCGTGCCCGGGCGGCCGCCGAGGCTCCGCCCGCCACGCCGCCGACAACGACAATTCGGTTTGGATTCTTCATGGGCGAATATCAGCAAGCCCGCCCGCAATGGGCGGTTCGGTTCCATGGCATCCGGGCCAGCACCAGCGCCAGCCCGCAAAAACCGGATAGGCCCGCGAACAAAAGACCGCCGCCGGTCACGAGCGGAATCAACGCAAACCATGGGTTCACCGTGAGCGCCAGCGCCGCGCCCGCCGCGGAAAGCGAGCCGACCACAATCTGCACCTGGCGCATCAGCGGCAGCACTTGGCGCGCGCCGCGATTCACCGGCAGGCCGGCATTCAGCCACGCCTCCATGCCGCCCTCAACCAGGACGCAATCGTGGCAACCGGCGCGCTCTAATTTTTCGATGGCGCGGCGGGCGCGTCCGCCCGTCTGGCACAGTACGTAAAAAGGCTGGCCGTTCGAACCGCGCTCCTGGAGCAGCGCCGCCGCGTCCAACTCGTCCAGCGGGATCAGCCGTGCGCCGGGGATGTGGGCCCCGGCAAATTCGGCGGGGGTGCGCACGTCGAGCAGTTCCACGCCGCCGCCCGCCAGCAAACGCTGCAGGTCGCGGGGCGAAACCGGGGATTTCCTTTGCATTTTTGTCGTAATCACAGTATGATTATATAACCATATAATTATATGTCAAATAAAAAATATCCGCGGCCGCTGTCGGACGACGAACTGGCGCGGGTGGCGCGGCACTTCAAATTGCTGGGCGAGCCGATGCGGCTGAAAATTCTGCAGGCGGTCTGCCGGGAACCGCGCACCGTGGGGGACATCGTGACGGCGGTGGGCGCGACCCAAGCGAATGTTTCCAGGCATCTCTCCCTGCTGGCCGCGGCCGGCATCCTTACGCGCACCAAGCACGGCCAGTGCGTCCACTATGGGATGAAGGATTCCCTGACCATTAAACTGTGCGACCTGGTCCACGCGCAATTCGCCGGCCAGGGTGCTTAAACGTCCGGTTGGGGCATCTGGCGTTTGAATCTCCGGCCACAGTCGAGACGTAGATTGAACGCGAATTTTTATCCCGAAGGGATTCCATCATTCAGCCCGGCGTTGCGAGGAATGAGCTGCGCCGGGTAAGGGCCAAAACAAAATCAAAACCCGGAAAGGGTTTCATCAATGGATGCGAGAGGATTCAACTCCTTCAGAGTTGATCAAATTGGGGCACGCTGACCCGGCGTAGCCGCTGGCGCGCCAACACCGGGCTGAAGGATTCAATTCCGTTGGAATTGATTTTCCTCATTTTTAATTTCCTCTTCATGCCGCGTTAATGTCCAGCCTGTCAATTGCTAATATGAAGACAAACATGGTTATGAAAGCGGTGCCGTGCAGTCCGTATTCCGCCGAACATTCGCTTAGATCCGTCCACTTTTATTGCGCCGCACCGCGGGCGCGTTCGGTTGAGCTCGTCGGCGATTTCAACGAGTGGCATCCCACCCCCATGCAACGGTCGGTGGACGGCTGGTGGTGCGCCGAGGTGGAACTTTGCCACGGCCACCATCAATACCGCTTTCTGGTGGATGGCCGGCCCATGTTGGACCCCCATGCCGCGGGCATCGCCCGAGATGAACGTGATGAGCCGGTTTCACTCATTGCGGTCAGTTGATCCGGAATTCGTCAAGACCACCAAGCCAATCACCTGTAGAAGTCAAAAATGTGAAAATCACCGCGAGAGAATCGTTCTTGAGGCAGATGCGCGACTGTGTGACCGCTGGTAGATGGAAGGCCAGACTATGAAACTGGCAATTGCGCTGTTGCATAAAAAGCTGCACGGCCATCGGAACGCACTTACCGCGTCGCTTCAGGATGAACACGAAATGTTGGCACAAAATGGAATGAACCAGCCTCATCCACTGTGGCGTTTGCCCAGGTGGCGAATATCGTTGTCGGGACCGTGGGTCATATCACTGGCGTTGGCGCTGACGGTGTCGACCGGCATTTTGAACTACGTCATGGGGCGTGACGTGGCGATGTCGGCACTCTATCTGGCGCCGATCTGCTGGGCCAGTTGGGTGGCAGGACGCCGGGCGGGATTATTGCTGGCCGTCATCTGCACGGTTTCCTGGTTCATGGCCGATCTGAAGAGCGGTTACGTGTATTTGCATCCCCTGATTCCATTCTGGAATGCGCTGATGTTGCTGGCGTTTTTCCTGGTGGTGGTCTATCTCCTCTCGGCTTTTCAGGCTGCTCACCATCATCTGGAGGAAACGGTTCAAAAAAGAACGGCGGCGCTACAGGCTGAAATCGTTGAACGCAAACGCCTTGAAATTGCCAAAGTCCAGTCGGAACGGCTCGCGGTGGTGGGAACGATGGCCGCCGAGGTCGCTCATGAGGTCCGCAACCCGCTCAGTTCCATCATCCTGAACCTCGACCTGACTTACAAGGAGATCGACCGGTTTGCCGAAAAATGCGAGCATTCTCCGGAGGAGGGGCATTTGCTCGTGGACGAAATGCGCGCCGAAGTCCGGCGCATCCAGAACGTAATCGAGGATTATCTGCGGTTTGCCAGGTTGCCCAAACCGCAGCGGCGGCCCATGGAGTTGAACAAATTGCTCGACCAGAAATTGGCGTTTCTGAACGGCGAATTCGAGCAGGCCGGCGTCAAACCGCGCATCAACTTCGATCCTGCCTTGATGACCCTCAACGCCGACGCGGAGCAGTTGTGGCAGGCGACGTTGAATCTGATTCGCAACGGACTGGACGCCATGCCGGGTGGTGGCGAGTTGACCGTCAGCACCTGGCAGGAAGGTGGACATGTGCGTCTCCGGGTGACCGACACCGGCCGGGGGATGACCAAGGAACAGGTCGAGCAGGTATTCGTGCCCTTCTTCACCACTAAGCCGGAGGGAACCGGTCTGGGACTCACTTTAGTCCAGCAGATCGCCACCGAACACGGTGGGCACGTGGAATGCGAAAGCGTCCCGGGCAAGGGCAGCTCGCTTACGATTTTTTTGCCGGTTCACAAAAATCCTGATATGCACTTTTCTGGCATCGCTCGTCCAAAACCAACTATTTGACTATGAAAAATATTCGCAACAAATCGGTTTTGATTATAGACGATGATACCCGGATGCTCCGCGCGCTCAAAAAGGTGTTGGCCGGTGAAGGTTGCACAGTGACATGTGCCACCTGGGTGGTAGATGCGGTTGAGATCCTGACCGAGCGGAAAAAACAGATTGATCTCGTCATCACGGATTTACGGATGCCGTTTGTGACAGGCATCACGGGAGTGTATGCCATTCACAAAATGCTCCCCCGGCTCCCGATCATCGTGCTGACCGCCTTTGGCAGTCCAGACGTAAAAGCCGAATGTCTGCGTCAGGGTGCCCGGGCCTTCTTAGAGAAGCCGTTAGACACGACGCATCTGCTTGGAGTGCTCGAGGAAATCTTCCCTGCACAAGACATCCGAGCCGGGTGAGAACGCAACAATGGAGGCGTTTCAATGAAGACATTAAAACACACGGCAATGCCTTGAACGATTGGCTCCAGGTGGAACAATAAATCTAGCGCTGCTTCTTCCTCCCGGTTTTTGGGATATTGTCGTAGTTGTCGCAGTTGCCTT
>JBEKMW010000024.1:0-49756 GCA_049523455.1 Verrucomicrobiota bacterium
CAGAAGCCAGTGAAGCCGCTGCCATCGCCGCGAAGTGCGGCGAAGTAATTACTCCTTCCTGGCGACTGGAACCGTATTGACGGAACACGCTCCCAAGGCGTGGTAGGGTTACACCCCATAGCAAAAGACCAGCATAAGTCGTAACGTGTATGTGGTAAGAATAACCAAAAGAAAAGGACAATTATATGTTATACACACATTTGCAGCCTCGGCAGCCAGCCCAGTTGGATGGCTTGGCGAGTCATTGAAAAGGCACCGGAAATGATGGACTGGCTGGCGATAATCGTGGCAATTGTAGCAAGCAGGACCAGTGGCACGAGCAGGACGGGCGGGCATCCATTATTTTGCCATCGCGATGGTCGGTGGCTTGATCACCTTCGCGCCAACGCCAAATCCTGCTGCCCGACGCGGTGGGGCTGGCTGTGACGTTCTCGCCGGAGATGTCTGCCCAACCTAAAGGCACAATAATCATTGTCATGAGCACGCTCGATCCTGAGACCATGAATGCATTGGGCACAAAGGTCGAAGAAGAGAGTGCTTTAAGACTAATTTGCGCGGCGGTAAGCGGTGGAGCTTCAGGTGCCCAAGCGGGAACATTATCAATTATGACGGCTGGTTCAGAAGAAATCGTGAAATCTTTCCGGCCATATTTTGAGGCGATGGGATCCCATATATTATTCTATGGCGAGAAACCAGGGAACAGCCAGGTGGCAACATTAGTCAATAACATGATTCTGGGACTTAACATGAATGCCGTGGCCGAAGGACTTAAATTAGCGAACCACTATAACCTGCCTCAAGAAGAGCTATTTTACCTGTTAAAGGTCAGCACAGGTGATAGCTGGGTGGTTAGAAACTGGAGCGATGTTGCCAAATGGACGGCAGAAACTACCTTGGCTGCTTTACTTAAAGACCTGAAAGCGACTTACAACGAAGGGCTTGAACACAATGTATCTTTGCCATTCAATGCCCTGTCATCCACACAATTATTTAATTCCATGGGAAAAGAGAAACCCGATGCCAAATAATTGAAATGAGCACCACCTAATTGTCTTCATGAACAATACCGGGACGACCTTGAACATCCGACGAGCGGACGAACGCGGTCATGCCGACCACGGTTTGCTGAAATCGAATCACACTTTCTCTTTCGCCGATTATTACGATCCGGCGCAGATGGGTTTCCGCAGCCTGCGCGTGATCAACGATGACCGCGTTGCTCCCGGGCAAGGCTTCGGGACGCATCCGGATCGCAACATGGAAATTTTCAGCTACGTGCTGGAAGGCACACTGGAGCACAAGGACAGCATGGGCAACGGGCGTCAACTCCAGGCGGGCCGGATTCAACTGATGAGCGCGGGTTCGGGCATCACCCACAGCGAGTTCAATCCATCTCCGGCCAAGCCGCTGCATTTCCTGCAAATCTGGATTCAACCCCGCGAGCGCGGCCTCACGCCCAGCTACACTGAATGGCATCCGAAACCGGAACATGCCGACGCCGCAAAGGTGCTGGTTATCTCGCCGGACGGTCGCGACGGCTCGGCCACCATCCATCAAGACGCGGACATCTATCGCATCCGGCTCAAGTCCGGCCAGACGGTGACGCACGAACTCAAGCAGGGTCGCGGCGCCTGGCTGCAAATTGCGGAAGGTTCCCTGGCCCTCAATGGCGTCGCGCTCACCACGGGCGATGGGGCAAGCACCGAAGAACCCGGAACGCTTACGCTCGCCGCCATCCAGCATAGCGAAGCGATCCTTTTCGATCTCAAATAACACAACAACAAACTAATTATGCCCAAACTCCTTGTTCTCTACTATGCCCGCACGCTCAATGCACTGCGGGTGCTCGGCGAAGTTGAGGACCTCTGCCGCCCCTCCGGGGCTTGGGAATTTCTTGCATGATTCAACCCACGGTTAAAACCGTGGGCTATTGTCGGTCGCCTCTGCCGAGGCTCTCATTCGTAAAAATCCGTGCAATTCGTGTCAAAAAACTCCGCGTCTTTGCCAATTCCGCCGCCGGAAACGGGTCACCCATAACTTATCACTTCTCATTCTTTTTCGATTTCGGTTCTTTCGCAGCTTGCTTGCTGGCCGAACTCGAGGCGGCGCGTCCAGGACGGGCAAAGGTTTGCGGTTCCGCCTTCAGGCGGCCAATCACGGGTGTTAGCCGAAGCCGCCTGAAGGCGGAACTCCAAACTAGAACAGTGCCAAGCGCCCGCCTGCGCCTGCCATTTCAAAGCGGTCTTGACAAACGCGCCAGAAATTCGCGCGGCGTGATGATTTGAATTCCAAATGGCTTGCCCAGCGCCAGCAGATCTTCATCCCGCGTGACAATGATTTTCGCCCCCGCCGCCAGCGCGCAGGCCAGATACGGATCGTCTTTGACATCCCGGCTGCGCTGCTTGCCCAGCAGTGCGGGTTCAACTCTCTTCACCTTCTCCTGATACCAGTTCAAGGTGGTGGCCGCAGGATGCTTTGTCCGGTTCCCGCGATCCACCAGCAAATGGCGCAATTCTTTCAGCGTTTCGTCGGTGGCATACACAACTGCCCGGCGGCGCGCCATGGCCACCAGGCAACGGTGGGCTTCGCCCCGCCAGCCGGCAGCGGAAAACACCACGCCGGCGTCAAAGACAACCTTCATGCTTTTTCTTTCGACGCGTTTTGATGCCAGCGTAGATTTCAGCCATTTCCTCATCCGAAGGATCGCCCAACGGCGCGCCCTCGATGGCTTTTTCCAAAAAAGCCACGTCCGAGTCAATTTCCTCCTGGCGGCGCTTGCGGATCAAATCCCGCATGTATTCGCTCATCGAATCGAACGCCCTGGCCTCCGAGTCTGCCCGCGCGAACTCGGCCAGCTCCGGATTCAATGAAATGTTGATCGTCACTGCTTTCATGCCTCTAAAATACCGCCTTGGCAATGTATGTCAAGATTTGCCAACCAAAGGTAGTGTCCCAATTTCATAACGTAGCACCCGCGTCCCGCGGGTGTTCGCGGTCGTCCCGACCGCGAGTGCCTAAATTAGGCCACTGCCCAACCGATCGCCCCCTTTAGTGTTACGGCTTAGACCAACTGCACCGGTGCGAATGGGCGTCCCAAGATGGGTGCGCTCGGGACTTTCAGCCAGCTCTCCAATACGCCGGCATAGACGCTGCGGAAATCCACGGTGAATTTGATGTCGCCTTCGAAGAGGTCCTGCGGCGCGAGACTGGGGTAGGTCCCCAGCAAGCCCGCCTTCAGCCGGTTGCCGACGACGAACATGGGGGCCGCGGCCCCGTGGTCGGTGCCACCGTTGGCATTATCGGAAACACGGCGGCCAAATTCGCTGAAGGTCATCACGAGGACGCGGGACAGGTTGCCCTGCGCCTGCAAATCATCCACGAACGCCTTCACGGAGTCGCCGAGTTCCTTGAGCAGGCGCTGTTGGGTGGGAAGCTGGTTGGTATGCGTGTCGTAACCGCCCTGTGAAACGTAATAAATCCGCGTCGGCAGTCCGCCGCCGATGAGCTTGGCCACCAGCTTGAGCGAGTTGCCGGGTTGCGAGGCGGGGTAAACCGCCTGATTTTGCAGGCGGCCGGCGATGTCGCGCACCTTGTCGGAACTGATCTGCGCATCCAGCGCGGTGCGTTCGATGAAGTCCACCGTCTTGCCGCCTTGCATGGGCATGGCGGAAGCCAGCATCCCAATGCTGCCGCCGGAATTGGCATCGAGCGTGGCGCCGGTCGTGTCCACCTCGTTCATTTTTTCGTAGGCCTCCTCGGTCAGGTCCGCGCCGTTCGGACCGCGGCGGCCATTGGCCATGAAACGGTAGCTTTGCGGGTTATTGAAGCAAATGCCAATGGGCGTTTTGGCAAAGAACGCCTCGGGCAATTGGTTGCCAATGGTAACGCCCACGGTGGGGTCGGCGCCGGAGCAGCAGTTGTCGAAATAGCGTCCGAGCCAGCCGTATTTTTCCACCTTGTCGGAGTCGCTGGCCGTCTGCCAGATTTCCGTGGACCGGAAGTGCGACCGGTTGGGGTTGGGATAACCCACACCCTGCACCACCGCCAGATGGCCGGCGTCGAACAAATCCTTGAACCCGGTCATGCCGCCATGGAATCCGATGTCGCTGTTCAATTTCAACACCTGTTGCGCGGTGAGGCCGATGCGCGGGCGGGCTTGGTGATAGTAATCGTTGGCAAAGGGCACGACGGTATTGATGCCATCGTTGCCGCCGGCCATTTGGAGAACGACGAGTATGGTCGAGTCTTTGCCGGTAGCGACCTGGGTGGCGGAATCCGCCGCCTGCGTCTGCAATGCGGCAAAGGTGTTGGCCAGAAAACTCGGCACGGTCCAGGAAAGGGCGCTGCCCAGCACGGTGGTCCGCAAAAATTCGCGGCGGGTCTGGAGGGAAATTTCGTTTTTCATGAGGGTGAGACGTTGAAGCGTTGAAGCGTTAAAGCGTTGAAGCATGAAGCGTTTTCTTTGAAGCTGGCTTTGCAGGTGGCCAATGCTCCACCGCTCCAATACTCCATCACTCCGTTTGCTTTCATGTTTCTTTTTGTTCTTACGCAACCTGGTATTGCGGCGTGGCCATGACGAGGCGGATGGCCGTCTCAATGTCCGCGTCAGCCAATTCGGGGCGCGTGGCCAGAAAATCGCCGAGCGCTTTGCGCTGGTCATCCTTGAGCGAGGTTTGCAACAGGCGATTCTCGAGCGACGTCACCAGCAATTCCTTATTGGCGCGCACGCTGGGCGAAACCAGCTTGTCCACGTCCACACCGGCGACGTGCACGCGCTGGAGTTGGCGCTCAATCTTCTGCCCACCCGGCCCGCCGGGCCGCCGCGCGAAATCAGCCGCGGTCAAGGGCTGGTAAGTGCCTTGCACCAGCGTGGCCGCGTAATTATAGCGGGCCAGCAAGGTGTTCGTGGTGATCCAACTGATACCGCCGTCCCAGCCCTTGACGTTGGGCGGCGCGAACAAATCCTGCCCCAGACTCCGCGTGATGGCCCAACAGACTTGGACGGGCGGCAGGTCGCATTCGAGGAGCCGGGACGTGCCAACCAGCCATTGCACCGGGCTCTTGACCTGGTTGCGGACGACGTCGTCTCCGTAAAATTCCTCGCTGCTGAACAGGACGCGCATGAGCGGTTTGAAGTTGTCGCCGTTTTGGCGCAAAACCGCGGCCAGGGCGTCGTTCAAGTTGTCCGAAGGCGGCTGGCCGGCGAAAAAATTCCAGAGTTTGGCGGTGATGAAGCGCGCCGCCTGCGGTTGCGCCACGATTTGGGCCATGGCGTCTTCACCATAGAGGTAACCCGTGCGGCCCAAAAACGTCTTGAGGCCGTCGTCATGGAAAAACGGGCGGTAAAGGAACTTTTCGTTGATGCGGTCCAACGACCAGCCCGTCAGGCAACGGGCGCCTTCGGTGACGTCTTTCTCCGTATAGTGGCCTTCGCCGAGCGAAAACAGTTCCATGACCTCGCGCGCGTAATTTTCGTTCGGATGTTCCTTGCGGCTCTGGGCCTGGTCGAGCCAGACGAGCATGGCCGGGTCCTGGCCGGCGAGGGTGAGCAGTTGCATCCAGTTGGCGGTAGCCAACCGGCGGAACAATTCATTTTGCCGCCACATGAAATATGGCTCGCGCACCTTCTCGACGCTGGTGGCGAAATGGCCGTGCCAGAAGAGAACCATTTTCTCCTGAAAGGGGCGAGGGCCTTTGGCCATGCGGTTGAGCCACCACCAGCGCAATTCCAACATCCGTTCGGCTTCGAGCTTGTTTCGTTCCTGCTGCAGTTGGCGGCGCTCGTCCGGCGTGGCGTTTTTGATGGCCTCTTGATAACTCCGGTTTCCATCCGGGTCGGGCAGCGCCCAGACCGGGTCAGCCGTGGAATCGGGGATGCGCTCGTAGTCAATCAGCGACGACACCGCCCCATCGAGGCCGAGGTCGGCCAGCTTTTGGATGTCCGCGGGCGGGCCGCCGAAGCCGGCGCGGTTAAGCAGGTGCGCGGCCATTTGGTAATTCCAGCGGCTCGTTGGCAGCGACTTAAGCATACGTACTGAATGACGTTAGTACGACTGAAAAGGTTTCACCAGGAGGTGAGGACTGTCAAGAAATGACGAATGACGAATGACGAATGGACCCGAGCCTGGAAACATCGAACATCCAGCATTGGACTGCCAGTTTTTAGGACAGGATCGACACAAGGGCGTGAGGTCCGAGGCGTCGGGCGCTAGACGTAAACCCCGAAAAGCTTCGGGGCGTGGGAGTTGAAGCGGGAAGGCAGAAGGCGAAGCAGAAGCGGGTACTCGCCAGGGGAAGACTCACGTGAAGTCCATTCCGGATGCCAGCGGCGGCAGCGCATGAAAAAAACAGCAGTTCCCCCACCCACGAACGCCAAAACCGACGGTTCAGGCACCGGCTGAAATGCCAACCCATCAGGTGCATACAAGCCGGAAGCAAAAGTGCTTTGCGCTCCTCCGGCTGTAAATTCATATATGGAGGCGGTTCCTGGACCGTTGCCGCTGGTTGCTACGAACACATCACCTTGGCTGTCACATGCCAGGGGAGTCGGCTCATCGACCCCGGAGGCGAAAACACTCGCCACCCCAAATGGGCTGATTTGATTGATTATTCCGCTGGTATAATTCGACACAAACAAATCTCCTGTGCCGTCAAAGGCCAGACCAATAGGGTCGCTTAATCCTGAGGCAAAAGTGCTCTCCACTCCCGCCGGTGTGAATTCAAATATTTTGCCGCTCGTGCTCGGGTTACCGCTGCTACCGCACGACGCAAACAAATCGCCCGCACTGTTGAAAGCTAGTCCCAAGAAGCCTCCGCTAGCGAAGGTGCTCTGCACACCGCCAGGTGTAATTTTAACGATTCCCTCGCCAGCCGCCACATATAGATTACCGGCGCTATCAAAGGCGATTCCGTTAAAATCAAAATCATTAAAAAGCAAACCGCAGGCGAATGTGGTCCGTGTCCCGTTCGGCCCGACTTCATAAATGGTGCCGAGGGTGCTGATGGAAAAATCCTCCACGAACAAGTCGCCGGCACCATTAAAACCCAGCCCTAGAATGCTTTGGAACCCAGAGGCAAACGTGCTTTGCGCACCGCTCGGCGTAAATGCGTAAACGTTGCCGCTGCCGGCATCACCCTCAAAGAGATCTGCTCCCTTTGTGCTAGCAGCCATCCACACAACCGTTCCACAACAAATTGCAGTAGCGGAGGATTGAAACAAAACTCGACCAGAAGTTTTGAACTTGGCCTTCACAGACTTACGTCTTATTTGAGATCCCCAGCTTGATTTCTGTGTTCGTGACCTTATCGGTTGCAGCAATCATCTGTCAAGCCCATAGTAGCGATCACATTTCAGTTTCACCCCGTCGCGGGTGAGCCAGTCGGCGGCACGCCGGCTGAAGCAGCCGCGGACGGCTGCGCTCTCCATTTTCAATTGCGTAGTTATGGTTTGGTCATTCCCACGGCAAACCCTGCTTACCGCCGATGGCCCAGCGGGAAGGCGGCGAGGACGGAATGGCGGGCGCCCGAGGGGGCCAACTCACTTTGAATCAATTCCACTTCCTTTGCGGTCCATTCACCGAATTGCCGCTGGTTAAGGGACCTCGCGTAGCCGGCCAGCTTGCCGGCTTCCGGCCGTTTCAGGAACTTGACGCGCCCCAGCGTCACGTGGCCCGAGAATTTCTCCGTCCCCTGCCTCGGTGCGAACGGCTGCACGGCGGCTTCAATCCGTTTCTGCAAATCCGCCAGGCTCCCGGTGCTCTCGTTGATGCCGGCCCAAATCACCCGCGGCGAGCGCTCATGCGGGAAGAATCCGACTCCCTGGGCACACAAGAATAACGCATAGGCGGCGGCACAAATCGGCTGGAGGGCCGCTCGCAGTGCTCCCTCTTGCCCCGCCGGAACGTCGCCAAGAAATTTGAGGGTGAGGTGGAATTGGTCCGGGTTAGTCCAGCGAATGGCATTGGGCGATACCAATGCTCGCAATTCCTCCTGCGCGGCAGTGATGGCATGGCGCACGTGGTCCGGCAAGGAAATCGCCACGAACAGGCGGAGGCTTTTTGCTGAAATGTCGTCGGCCATGGGTGGTCAATTTGTTGCCGGGATGGCGGGAGTTCAAGCTTGGAGCGAGATCCGTGGCTCCGCGCATTCCATGGGAAGCGTGGGACGGATAGGACCGATGGGACCAATGATTCGCGAGCGCCTGATTTGCTTTCCGGCAGAATATTTCCCATTCTTTGGTCGCAAAACAGCCCTGAACCGCACTATCAGATGACGGTGGAGTTCGTTGGAGCAGAAATAGCGTGAACTTAACCGACAAAGAATACGTCGAGCGTTGCCGTGACGGCCACCCGGAAGACTTCGGTCTGCTGGTGGAGCGTTACCAAAGGCCGCTGCTTGCCTACCTGGCCGGGCGGGTGGGAAATGGCAGGCAGGCCGAGGAAGCGGCACAGGAGTCGTTAGTGAGAGCCTTTTTATCATTGAAGAAGCTGCGGAAGCCGGAGTCGTTTTACTCCTGGCTGCTGGGCATCGCCGCACGGGTGGCCAAGGAACAGTTTCGTTCTTCGGCGCGCCGGGAACGCGACCGCGAGGAGGCGGAAACCATGATGAGTGGCACCACTGACACCCAGCAAACGTATCCTTTGGAGGAAGCCATTGCCGCCCTGCCCGAATCCCAGCGCCAGGTGATTCTGCTGCGGTATTACGAGCGGCTTTCCTGTCAGGAAGTGGCCACACGACTCGGCGTGCCGTTGGGCACGGTCACCAAAACGCTTTCGCGCGCGTACGCCTTGCTGCGTCAGGAGCTGGCGGCCCGCGAAGGCGCCGAACCAACAGTCAACCAAACCAAAATATGAACTGCGCTGAATGCCGGGACAATTTGGTCGCTTGCGCAGAGGGGTTGCTGGACCGCGAGACGTTGCTCGAATGCCAGACCCATCTGGCGGCCTGCGCCGCTTGCCGGGCTGAATACGATGCCATCAGCAGCCTCCAAAAGCGGCTGGTTTCCCGCGGACAGGCCGCCGCCGAGGTGTCTCTTGTCGAACCGGTCATGCGGCGCGTTCTCCAAAATAAAACTGAACCGAAAGGCGAAAGCATTATGAGTAAAATTCTAAGACATCGTTGGGGATTTGGGCTGGGCGCCGCTGCCAGTGCGGCGGCCATTGGCCTGTTCATCCTGGTGGCCTTTCCCAAGGCACAAGCCACCGCCGCCGAGGCGGCAGCAGTGATGACCAAAGGCGCGCAAGCCGTGGGGGACCTGGTCACCGTCCACCTGCGCGGCCAGTTGCGCACCGCTCCGCAGGACAATTTCAGCTATATCAACGTCAATTGCCCGTTTTGCACGGTTGAACTCTGGAAACAGTATGCGCCGGACCTGAAGTGGCGCGCCGAGAAACCTTTGCGCGTCGCTGTCATGAACGGTCAGTCAACGGTCATGCTCATTAAAACCACTGACACCGCAGTCAAGGTTCCCCAACGGTCAACCAGCGCGTTTGACACAGATTGGCTCCAGCGGATTGCCAATATCAGCGGCACCATTACCAATGAGCTCAATTATGCCATGGCCAAGGGCTGGGGGATAAGCCTAGGTAAACAAACCAGCGCGGATGGCCGGGCACAAGACGTGGTAACGATCGAAGCCAAATCCGGGCTGCCGGCCAACGATTATCTCAAGAACCAGTTCTTCGATACCGCGGACACCCGCCGGGTGTTTGTCTTCGACGACCAAACGGAACGGTTGGAAGCCATGGAAATTTACGTGCATGGCGGAACCAATGACACGTTGGTGTTCAATCTCGATGAGATTGACTATAACCAGCCCATTGATACGAACGAGTGGGCGCTGGCACTTCCGGCGGACGTAAGCTGGTATCAGAATCAGATGCCGGTGCTAACCAACAACGCCGTGTATGCGGCCATGACAGCGGAACAGGCCGCACAGGCGTTCTTCGAAGCTTGCAGCAAGAGCAATTGGGATGAAGCCGGGAAATTCATGTCAGAATCACCGGTGCCAGCCTCGTTCAGACAGTCCTTGGGCGGTCTCCAAATTATCAATATCGGCGCCGCCTTTACTTCCGCCATATCCGTGATTAACGGGGACCAGTTTGTGCCTTATGAAATCAAACTTCCCGCGCAGGAAATCAACGTGCGGGTTTCCAATAGCAATGCGGCCAAGCGGTATGTGGTGACGGGGATTTACGACAGTCAACTGAAGCTCCAACAGGATCTAAAGTGGTCGGGCGAGCCGGAAATTCTGACCAACAATGATGACTATGCCCGGCTCTCGCCCCAGGAAGCGGTGCAGGCTTACTTCGACGCGCAGGCAAAATTGGACTGGAACGAGATGCGCAAATTCACATCGGAATACGACGTGGAGGACACCCAAGGGCAGGTAAAGGATGCCGAGAAGGCGGGTTTGGACGTCCGTACACAGATGCCGGTCTTGGAGGTGGGCGACGCCACTTGGTCGCCGGAACAGAACGCGTGGTTTGTGAAGTGCCACATGATGGGGACCAAGAAATGGAACCTGGCCCTGAGGAAGGACAAAGCCACCGGCCGATGGTTTGTGGATGGGGGGATCTGACAGGCCAATCACGACCAAGCAAAGCGGCAAGGGGCGGAACTCATGAGGGTTCCGCCCGATTTGCTTCAGCCCAAAACGTGACTTGGCACGGCCACGGAGCGCGGTCGCGCTCAATCCGTCCCCCTGACCTTTTTGCACGGAGATAGCAAGCGCAGGCGGCAGCGTCCTATTTGTAGAGCCAAGCGAAAAGAAGAGCCCAGAGCTCCGTGTATGCATCTTGAAAGTTCCGCCCAATGCGAAGTGTTGTGCGCGGATTGTCTCAGTCCCCAGCGCGCAGCTAGCCAAACCAGCGTGGGAGTCGGGAACCTCCTTCGTTCCAGACCTACCGGGCGCTAATTGCCCGCAAATCCACAGGGGTTGCAGCATTCGGGCGTGCTGCGAGTTGAGACCAGCCTTCGCCCGGAGGCTACGGCCCGGTAGGCCAGCCGTCGCCCAGAGGCTATGGCGCGGCACGCAACTCGCGCTCCGCGAGGGCGGCGTTTACGCCGCTTTATCGTTCGAGAGTCCACAGCCCCAATCGTTTGTTGATTCCCGCTCGAACACTGAAGCGGCCTGAAGGCCGCGCGCCGGGAGCGCGAGTTGCGCCCGGACCTACGACGAGGACAGCGCGAGGGTTGACGCCAAGAATTAAGGGAGGTAAAATTGGCAAGGTTTCGTTGAAGATGATTTTGACGGCACAGCATCCCGATGCACCGGTAGTCGTTCCGATGCGATGGCTCCGCCAGCATTTTTCACATGACACGGTTTTCTTCATTTACACAGTTGTCTGGGGTGCTGTTATCTTTGGCCTGACGTATGCCACGAAGGTTTTTGATTATATTTGCAAGCATCAGAAAGGTTCCGATGATGCACCAGATTCAGTTAAATCCGACGTAGCCTAAGTCGCCGGAGCCAACCGCCGTTGGCGCTGGCCGTTCCGCTGTCGCGGTTCACGTCCCGCGTCGGCGGTGGCTCAGTTCACGTTAGACGACATTACGCTTATGGCAGATGCACGAACTCTAGCTATTGCAAAACGGGCGATTAGGGCTTCACCGTGGTGTTTCGCAGGGACGGTTGCATTCGGTGCTGTCACCTGCTTTTATGGCGTAGCACCGGCTCCATATTTATTTGTTAGCATTGGACTTGGATTTATTGGGTTTGCCATGTTTGTTTTGGCATTGCGGATACGCAGCGATATGCTTCGAGTTGGCATGCTCTGGTTTATCTGTTTCAGCCAGCCGATTTTTTGGCAGTTGACCGGCGGCGGGCAGTATTTTGAGATTTTTCAGGGGTTCTCTGTCAGTTGTGCTGTCTTGCCAGCTCTTGTGCTGCTTTTACGTCACTGGCTTTTCAAGTTTGCTAAATTGGAGGACCATGTCGGCTAAATCGCTACAGGCAACGCGGGATGGCGGCTTCTGCCGTCGCCGCGCTTTGGCGCGACGAGCCAGTTCCGCTTCGCGGTCCACGTCCTTTGGCCCCGCGTGCCTAGACGTCAGGCAGCCAAGTTACAGCGATGACTCACATTGATATAAAGCACATTCCTTTTGCGTTATCTATGCTGCCATTTTTCGCAGTGGGTATCGGTTTACCTGTCACGATTCAAGATTGGTTTCACGGACGTTTGATGCCTGGAGACGGATTGTCTATTTTGGCTGGATTGGGTGTCGTTGCTGCTTGGGAGTGGGCGATTCTATTTAGCGTCAAGTCGAAGAGGCGCCGAGGGCAGGCACGGCTTTTAGGGCGAGAGCTTGGTTCATGGTATTGGTCGCCGCCCATCACTTTCATTGTTGGAGTTGTGTCTGGTCTGATATTTATACGCACATAGGGGTGCCTAACGCTGCTCTATTTTCAAGGATTGGGTTGGTGTCGGCGTTACCGGGCGGCGGCGCGGCAGCGCCGCCCTACCGGGTTCCAGATTTGCTCAACAACCTCCGAGCGCGCATCATTCCTCAAAGCACGAGCGGCCTTCAACGCACGCGTCTTTGTGAACCGGGCGGTCATCCACGCCGACGACCGTTTGGGTGCGGTTGCACCAGAAATGGCAGGGTGTGACCTCCATGCCTTCCTTCTCCGCGAAGGCTTCCTCGCGCGTGGCGCCGATATACAGGCTTTTGTTCCGGAGATGCTTGCAAAATGTCTCGTTCATGGCGTCAACCTTTCAGTTTAAGCAGCGTGCGCCGGATGAGGGCCTTGGCCATCGGCAGCTTGTAGGCGTTGTGCTCCTGCGGCTGCGCCCCCTCCAGGAGCAGGTCGGCGGCCCGCGACGCGGTGTCGTCGTCCAGCGTCTTGCCGTCGAGAAACGCATTGGCGGCGGCGACCTGGTGCGGCACCGGCGAAATGCTGCCAAGGGCGACGCGCGGCTGGCTCAGTTTCCCGCCGGTGACGCTGGCGGCGGCGGCGCAACTGACCAGAGCCCAGTCGAAGGTGTGCTTGTCGCTCACCTGCAGGTAGGCGCTGCTGGTGCGCGCGGTGGGAATTTCCACGCGCAAAATCAAGTCACCGGGTGCGAGTGAATTGTGCGCGGTCGGCTGTGTCCAGGCCTGCTGGTAAAGGTCGGCCATGCTCATGCGCGCTTCCTTGCCGTTGCGCAGCACAATGGCGGTGGCGTCGAACGCGGCGAAGGTGGTGGCCAGGGTGGACACGACCGGGCTGATGCAATCGTTGCCGCTGAAGAGGCTGTGATAGCGGTTTTCGGCGTGACGCGCGTAGCAGAGTTCGCCGCCCTTTTTGAGGCAGTTGACGTCGCGCTGGCGGAAATACCAGCAGCGCGAATGTTGGGCGAGGTTGCCGCCCACGGTCGCCACGTTGCGGATCTGCGGCGACGCGATTTCCGCGGCCGCATCGTGCAGACCGGGGAAGGTTTTGGCAATCCCGGCGTCGTTCTCCAATTCCGCCACGGTGACGAGCGCCCCGATGGTCCAATGCTTGTCGCGGGGCTCGATGTTATCCAAGCCGGGCAGCGATTTGATGTTGATGAGAACGTCCGGAGCCGGGACGAGGTAATCCTTGAGCAGGCCGAGCAGGTCGTTGCCGCCGGCGAGGTAAACGCCGTGGTCGGCGGCCATGTCGCGGGCGCTATCGGTCGAATGCGCGGTGGCGTAGGAAAAGGCTTTCATGATTTGGAAATGGCGGTGGGCGGAACTTTCCCGAGCGCAGCGAGGACTTTGTCGGGCGTGATGGGCAGGCTGCAGACGCGCACGCCGATGGCGTTGGCGACGGCATTGGCAATGGCGGCGGCGGTCGGCACCGTAGCCGGCTCGCCGATGCCGATGACGCCGCGTTCGGGCATGTTGAGCAAAATGACTTCAATTTCCGGCACGTCGGCGATGCCGGGCAGTTTGTAGGTCTCAAAATTCGGATTGAGCACCACGCCGGACAGATCGTCCATGACGCGCCCCTCGTAGAGGGCATAGCCCATGCCCATGATGACGCCGCCGTTGACCTGGCTTTCGAGCGTGAGCGAGTCAATGATGAGCCCGCAATCGTGGACGGCGACGATTTTTTTCACGGTGACCAACCCGGTTTCAGTGTCCACGGCCACTTCGGCAAATTGGACGCCGTAGGCCGGGCGGGTGGCCAGACCCGGAACCAACTCACCATGAACGACGAGCGGATTGACGCCGAGTTTTTTGCATGCGGCAAACCAATTGTCGCCCCGGGCGTCGGCCACGCCGGTCTGGGTCTGCAATTGTTGCAGCACGTTGGCGCAGACGCCATAAACGGTCGGTGAAACCGAGGCGCAGGTCGTGCTGCCGCCGCTGCCGGGACCGGGGGGAAAATTCGTGTCGCCCACCTTCACCGTGATCTGCTCCGGCTTCAAGCCGAGCAATTCCGCCGCCACGACCGCAATGACGGTCTTGGTGCCCGTGCCGATGTCCTGCACGCCGAGTCGAAACTCGATGCTGCCGTCGGGATTGATTTGCGCTTCACCCTGCGAATTGCGAGAGGGTCCGCCGGCCCCCCACGCCGCGCCCGCACAGCCAATGCCGGTTTTCACCGGGCCGGGCGAACTGCCGGGCTTCTGGTATTTTTGCTTCCAGCCAATTCTTTCGGCACCGATGGCATACTCGCGCTTGCGGACGTCAACCGGATCGTTTTTCAGCCGCAATTCCACCGGGTCCATGCCCAGCTTAACCGCGAGGTCATCCATCGCCGATTCCATGCCGTAGGAGGCGGGCGGATGGCTCGGGGCGCGAAAGGCGCGAGAGGAGCCGCCGTTGACCGCGACCTGGGATTGGCGCACGCGGCTGTTCGGAACCGGATAAAGGTAAGGCGCCGGGATGTCCGCGCCGCCGCCGCCGCCGCCCGCATTCGCGCCGGCGCCAATGCCCGCCGTGCCGTAGTTCTCCATTTCGAAGGCATGCAACGTGCCGTCCGCCAGCGCGCCCAACTTGATCTTTTGGAAACTGGAAGGCCGGTTGCCGACCGCGAGCGCATTGTCGAACCGGGTCAACATCAGGCGCACCGGCGCTTTGGCTTCGCGCGAGAGCCTGGCCGCCAGCACGGTTTCGACGCCCGCGCCGAATTTGGAACCGAAGCCGCCGCCCATGAAGTCGGTGATGGCGCGCACCTTGCTTTGGTCCACTTGAAGGGCGCCGGCCAACCCGTCGCGCACGCTGGATATGCCCTGGGTCGAAGCCCATGCCGTCACACCGTCTTCGGTCCAGGAAACCGTGCTGCCATGGGTTTCCATGGGATTGTGAATCTGCACCGGAGTCGTGTAGAAGCCTTCAATCACCGCCGCGCATTCGGGAAAGGCCTTGTCCACATCGCCTTTCTCGCGGAGCTGGCCCGGAGTGAGATTGGGCGTGCCCTCCCAAACTTGAGCGGCGTCGGGCTTCCGGGCCTCATCCTCGTTTACGGCAAATTGTTCGCGCGGCTCGGCGTTGATTTCGATGGCGCGCAAGGCGTCCAGGCAGGCCTGTTTGGTGGTGCCGGCGACGGCCGCGATTTCGTCGCCATAATAGCGCACGGTAAATTGGCCTTCTTTGGCGACCACGGCAGCCTTGATGCCGGGGATTTGACGGGCCTTGTCCAGGTTGACCGACAAGATTTTTGCCGCCGGCCATTTCGACCGGAGAATCATGCCGTAGAGCCAGCCGTCGGCCTGGATATCGGATGAATAATGGGCCCGGCCGGTGACCTTGGCCGGCCCATCCACGCGCGGCGTGGGTTGGCTGATGTACTTGGTTGGTTGTGGCCAGCTAGGCATGGACGACCTCCGGTATGTGCGTGGATTTGACGCCAGACGCTTCGAAGACGGCCTGCAAGACGTGCGGATGCGTGCCGCAACGGCACAGGTTCCCCGCACAGGCGTGCTTGATTTCGTCGGCAGTGGGATGCGGATTCTGCTTCAACAGCGCCGTCACACTCATGATAAAACCCGGCGTGCAATAGCCGCATTGCAGCGCGTCCTTGGCGATGAAGGCTTGTTGCACGGCCGATAATTCCCCGTTCCTGGCCAGGCCTTCGATGGTCGTAATTTCCTGCCCCTGCGCCTCGAGGGCGAGTTTCTGGCAGGAATAAATGGGTTTATCGTTCAGCAGCACCGTGCAGGCGCCGCAGGCGGCACGGTCGCAGCCTTCCTTGGCGCCGGTGAGGCTGGAATAATTCCGCAGCGCGTCCAACAAGGTGACGCGGGGTTCGAGGAAAAGTTTGAGTTGCTCGCCGTTGACCGTCAGGGTCACCGGCACCGGACCGGGACCGAGAACTTTTTCGGCATTGACCTTTTCGAGCTCCGCCGCCACGGCGGCGGTTTGTGCTGCCACCGCCGTGACCGCGGTCGTGCCCAGTCCTTTTATAAATGTCCGGCGGGAAAATGCACCCACGCCGGTTGCCTCCGGTTTTTTCATGCTTATCCTAAGTAGTCCTTAACGGCCTTTTTATAGTCCTCCGGCCAATCCAAGTCAAGCGTCAACCCTGAATCCTCGATGGGACATTTGACCAGCGGATAGGAGATTTGTTTCAAAAACACTTTCAGCGTTTTCGCCCGCGAACGCGCCAGTTCCCCAAAGGCCGGTCGCGGCAAAAACACCGGGTGCCGGGCGTGGCCGTCACAGACCGGCTGGCAAACGGCGGTGGGATGCTCGCGCTGGCAAGCCAGCAACGCCCGTAGCGTGTCCGGGCGCAGATGGGGTTGGTCGCCCAGGACGATGGCCCACGCGCCCAATCCCGCCCGCCAGCCTTTCCAACGGACGGCGCAAAGAATCGAACTGAACATGCCGCGTTCGGGGTGTGGGTTCTCAATGCGGTCGCGTTGCGGGAAGCCCAGGCGCTCCAGTTCGGCGTGCAAGTCCCAGTCATCCCGCCGGCAAACGACTGCGATTTGCGCCGCCGCCAGCGCCTGCCATTGTTCGATGAGGTGACCGATGATGGAAGTTTCGCCCCACGGCAACAGCAGCTTGGGCCGGCTCATGCGCGAGGAAGCGCCGGCGCCCAGGATGATGACGCCGAAGGCCATCCGATTCTTTGCGGCGGTCATGGCGGAATGACGAATGACGAATGACGAATGGCGGGGTGGCAGAGCAAGGAAGTGCCTTTGGCCAATTCCATTTTGTCATTCATTCGCAATTCGCAATTCGTAAATCGTAATTCCCTGGTCATTCGGATTTAGGATTTAGTCATTTAGCGTCTCGCCCCATTTCCGCCCGTTTCTGAATGTACTGCGCCAGGATGCTGACCGCGATTTCCGGCGTGCTTTTGGCTTGAATGTCCAAACCCACCGGGCAGGCCAGCTTGTCCAGTTCCGCGGCGGCGGCGATCTTCTGCCGGAAAAATTGCTCGCGAATCATCCGCGCCTTGCGGCGGCTGCCGATCATGCCCAGGAAAACAAACGGACGGTGGATCCATTCCGTCAGGACTAGCGCGTCGTGTTGGTGTCCGCGGGTAACGATAAGGCCAAAGGCCGGCGTTTTGGGCCAAGGCGTCTCCAGCAACTCATGCCAGGCGCCGACGCGCAGGTGAACGGTGTCGGGAAAGAACTGATGATTTGCGAGGCCCGGCCGGTCATCAAAGATGGTCACGTCGAATTCCAGTTGCAGTGCCAGCGGGGCGACCGCCTGGGCAACGTGGCCGGACCCGGCGATCCAGAACGCGCAGGGCGGCGAAACAGTTTCCTGATACAGCCATTCGTCGGTAGGGCGCGTCACTCCCCCCGACATCGGATGTCGGGGTCCGTGCGCGCCGTCTTCCGAATTCACCGCCTCGGCGGGCAGAGGACTGCCCGCCCCACCCTCGACGAGCGTTATGGAGAAATCCTTTTTTACACCCCAACGAACCGGCGCGGTGGCGGCGGCGAGTTGGCGCCAGAGTTCCGCCACGCCGGCGGCGTGTGGCAAAATCAAGCCGCACACACTGCCGCCGCAAATCAGTCCGTCGTCCCAGCCAAAATCATGGTCCAGCAACATCTCGAACGTGGCCGGGGTACCGGTCTGGAGCGCGCGTTTTGCGCGGGCGTGAACCTCCGCCTCCAAACAACCGCCGCCGAGCGTGCCGACGATGCGGCCATCGGCAAAGAACAGCGCCTTGGCGCCCACGCGTTGCGGGCTGGAGCCTTTGACGCCGGAAATCAGCGCCAGCGTAAACGGCTGTTTCTCCGCCAGCGCCGCAGTCAGTTGTTTATAGAAGCGCAGCATGGAAAATTCTGTCCGCGGCCGGCTTCATCTACGCCTGCGCCAGCCGCACGGGCAATCCTTGGATACTCTTGCCCGTCGCGCGGAAAACGGCGTTCGCTATGGCGGGCGCGATGGCGATGATGGGCGTTTCGCCGGCGCCGGCGGAGGGCAGGTCCGGCCGGTCAATCAGATAGACGTTCAGGTCCGGCACGTCGTCGAAACGGGGCACGCGATACTGGGCGAATGAGGCGTTGAGGATTTTGCCGCCGGCGAATTCGATTTGCTCGCGCAAGGCGGCGCCGAGTCCCATCATGATCGCGCCCTGGTTCTGAAACTCCAGGTTCTCCGGGTTCAAAATAGCGCCGCACTCGAAGGCCTGGCAAACGCGGCGGACTTTGAGTTGATTTTGTTTGCGGTCAATCGCCACCTCCACGCACGCGGCCACGCAGGAGCCTTTTTCCGTGCCGCACGCCAGGCCGATTGCGACGTCGGCGCTCTTTTGTTTTGCCCGGTCACGCCAATTGAATTCCTCGGCGGCCTTGGTCAGCACAGCGCGGAGCCGGGCGTTTTCCAGGTGCGCCAGCCGGAAGTCCAGCGGGTCGGCGCCCGCCGCCGCGGCGAGTTCATCCATGAACACTTCACGCGCAAAGTTATTGGCGGTGGCGGCCAGCGCCCGATACGAGCCGTGACGCAGCGGCGGTTTGGAACCGACGAAATGGCAGTGCGTTTTGGCAATGGCGTAGGGCGTTTCCACCGCGCTGGGGCCGGAATTGATATTGATGAAATACCAGGTGGCGATTTTGCCCTGCGCGTCCAGGCTGGCCTCCGCCTGGATGACGGCAGCGGGACGGAAATACGCCCACGTGAATTCCTCCGGCCGGGTCCAGCGCAGGGAAACGGGCTTACCCGCCGCGCGGGCCAGGCGCGCGGCCTCCACGGCACATTCGGCGGTGTGTTTGCCCCCATAGCCGGCGCCAAAATCGGGAATGACCACCCGCACGCGGTCTTCGGACAGGTGGAACGCCTGCGCCAATTCACGGCCGGACCCAAAGGGGTTTTGCGAGCCGGTCCAGACGGTCAAGTCGTCGTTGTTCCATTCCGCCACCGCCGCGCGCGGTTCCAGCGGCGCGTGCTGGATGTACGGAATCTCGTAGGTCCGGCGCACGGCCTTGGCGCCGGTCAATTCGCCCGCGAACGGATTTTCCGGCACGCCCCCTTCCGCATTTTGTTTGAGGTAATCGAACAGTTCCTTGCTCGAAGGCTGCGGCGGGGCGGCGTCCCATTTCGCCGTTTTGGCAATGGCCGCCAGCGCACTTTCCGCGCGGGCCGTGGTGGGCGCGGCCACGCCCACAAACGGACCGTCCTGGATGGTCACGACATCACTCATGGCCCTGGCCGGGGCGAGGTCAATGGACGCCAGCGTTGCGCCCAAGGCCGGCGGGCGCAGGACTTTGCCGTACAGCATCCCGGGCCGGACAATGTCCGACGGAAACTGATGCGCGCCCACGACGATGTCGCGCGCGTTGGGCCGGAGTGTGGGCGTGCCGAGTGCCTTCCAATCCTTCACCGGGGTCAGGGCGATTTCTGGCGGGATGGCTTCCGAAAACAATTTCGCGGCGTCGCTGCTTTTGGCCAGGTCCGCATAAGTGAGCGAACGTTTGCCGTCGGCATCCACCGCTTTGCCGTCCCTCATCGCGACTGCGGGCCGCTGGACCTGCCACTGTTGGGAGGCGAATTCGAGCAAAAGCTCTCGCGCTGCCGCTGCCCCCTGGCGCACTGCCGGCACCGTGCGTGGCGAGGTGCCGCTGCCGGCGGTCATGCCGTCGTCGGGCACCGCGCCGGTGTCGGCCAGCAACATTTGAACCTGGCTGACCGGCACGCGCAGTTCTTCGGCCGCTGCCTGCGTCAATTCCGTCCGCGCCCCCTGCCCGCCCTCGACCTTGCCCGCCAGCACGGTGATGCTGCCGTCGGCGCCCAGATGGATGCGCGCGGCGAGATTTCGCGCGCCGCTGCCGAGAAATCCGCCGCCGCCCCGCCGGCCGCCTTCCTGGGCCAGGGCCGGCACGGACACGGCGATGAGCAGCCCGGCTCCCAGCAACTTCACGAATGAGCGCCGGCTCAACCCGAAGTCGTACCCCACGCACTCAATCAACTGCTCATAATCCAGCGCCTGCTGTTCCACGTCCGCTCCCATTCCTTTGGGAGGGCTGAGTTGAGCGCTCGTGGCCTTCATTCGATGTCGGATGTTGAGCGTTGGATGTTTCGCCGTTCCGCCAAGACCCTCCTCACCGCCTTCAAATACTTGGTGTAGCTGCCGCAGCGGCAGATGTGGTTTTGCAATTCGGCGAGCACATCCGCCTCCGACGCCTTGGGCTTTTCCCTCAACACACCGGCCACGCCCATAATCATGCCGGCGGTGCAATAGCCGCATTGAAAGGCACCTAGGAACGCCTCCTGCACCGGATGCAGCGCGCCTTTGGCCGCCAGCCCTTCGATGGTGACTACGTCCGTCCCATTCACGGTGCCGATGGGGGTGAGGCAGGAGGCCATGCACTCGCCGCCCACGAGTACCGTGCAGGCGCGGCATTGGCCCTCGCCGCAGCCGAATTTCGTGCCGGTCAAATGGAAATCCTCCCGGAGCACTTCCAGCAACGACCGCGATGAATCGGTGGTGAGGGTGCACGATATCCCGTTCAAGGTAAAAGTGACGGTGGCATCCATAAGCCTAAATTCAAACGATTTTCATCATCGCGCCGCTGCTGCAAACAAGCAGCCTGTTGAAAAATTGATTTTTCGTAGGAGACGAGGTGACGAGTCTCAAATTTCCCCGGGTTTTGAGAGACAAGTCAGAGACCCCTTACGTCGTCTCCTACTTTTTCAACAGGCTACTAGGAGCCGGTTAGTCCATATCGTGAACCCTGTCAAGTGATTATTGCCAGCGGGGCCCGAGTGGAAAATGCCAAGAAATCCTGCTCGTCATAAGCAGGCGAATTGTTTACCAATCCGAGGTGTTATGAAATTGAAGCGGACAGCTTTCCATGCTGCAACCGGACTACTATTTCTGACCGGCACGATGGTTTTTGCCGGCGGCCTGCCGCCAGCCACCAACGCCATCGTGCCCCCCGCGCCGGCTCAGGCACCGGACGTCTCCCATGCCAACGACCCGCTGCCGGACGGCATAATCGCCTGGGACGAACTCTCAAAATCAACGGACGCCGCCGCCGATCAACTGGCGGCGCAATTCGTTTTCAATCTCACCAACGTCGCAAAAAAGATCAACCTCGGACTGGCAACCAACCTCACCAGCATCACCAACATCACGACCGTCACCAACTCAAGTTTTTGGGCGCGGTTTTGGGGCAAAAAAATCACCCGGGTGGCCAGCATTGCCAGCCATACCAATATGGTCACGGTCACAAATTCGATCACGCCGATTCCCGTGACGATTGTTTCCGTGCATCCTTCTTGCGGCTGCACGACGGCGGAACAGCCGCCGCTGCCGTGGACGATTGCGCCGGGCGCCAGCGGCGAGATTCGTTTCTCGGTGAATCTCCTGGGAAAGAGCGGTACGCTTTTCAAAAGTGTCAGCGTATCCACGGACAAGGGAAGCAAAACGCTCCAGTTGGTCGTCAACATTCAGGCGCCGGTCAAAACCGGAATGACCGAGGCGGAGCGCGCCCGCGGCGTGGCGGCGGCGAAAGTTGACCGGCAGGCGGTCTTTCATGATGACTGCGCCAAATGCCATGCCAGCAATATCCAAGGCCAATACGGCAAGCAGCTTTATGATTCGCTTTGCGCCATCTGTCACGAGGCCGCGCAACGCGCCACCATGGTGCCGGATTTGCGCAACCTTAAAACACCGGCCAACGATGAATTCTGGCGCACCTGGGTTGCTCACGGCAAACCCGGTTCACTCATGCCCGCATTCGCCGCCAGCGACGGCGGTCCGCTTACTGATGTCCAAGTCGCTTCGGTGGCCGCTTATTTGGACCTGATCATTCCCTCTCCAGTCCCGGTGAAAAAGTAAGCGTTGTGAGCCGCGCGTTGCGCCTAATCGCACCGCGTGCGATAGAACCTGTGCGGCGGCGCCAAAAACACAGTCGTCGTGTAAGGCGACGTGGCGCCAGACATGTCAAAGTACGGTCCGATGACGTTGGTGGCAGACTGAAGCACCCCACAGTCCCAGCTTATTACCACTATTTTGTTTGTCGGATTATAAATAATCGAGACTGGACAGCAATTGGTCTGCGTCGTCAACGAGAACGCCAAATCAAGCGGGGCGCCCGTCGGCAGCATGGTGGGTGTCCAGCCGGGGTTGTTGGTGGGGGCATATCCGGGCCACGGGGCGTGAACGCTGACGTCGTTCTGTACGGTGGGGGTGGTTTTCCATCCAAATTGGTAGCCTATGCCCACCGGCAACTCTGCGTCCACGGCCAGCCAGAAGGTTTTTGGCGCAGCGGCCGTGCCGAGCTGGACAAACGGATTGGTTGGATAGAAACAATAATACCACGCGTTGGTTTCGGGGCTGGTATCAAGTGAAACCGGGTCCAGGAAGGATTCCTGCCCACTGCCCCAGAAGCTCTCCGCATATTGCCCGGGAGCGAACCATTGCTGCCAAAGGAGGTTCGTGCCGGGATGACTAAAGGGGTTATTTGCGCTGACCGGCACGTCATCATAAATCCCCAGCCAGAAGGTGATGGCGTTGGTGTCAACCAGATTGTTGCGCCACGAACCCCAAATGTGGATGTCTGATATCGGGCCGGTAGCGGTGCAGACGAAGTCGTCGGCCAGCACATTCGGCTCGCTAAATACATCATAGCCGCTGAGGTTTGGCGCCTGCACGTATTTGACGGCGTCATTGCTGTCAACGCAGACCACCGGCGGCACGTTGCTGGGGCAGTTGGGGTTGACCAGCACCGTGACCGAGAACGTGCAATTGCTGGTCTCGCCGCCGCCGGAAACCGTCATCGTCACCGGCGTCGTGCCCAGCGGGAAACAAGAGCCTGCCGGCGGATTATACGTCACCGTTACGCCGCCCGCCGGACCAATGCAATAGTTGGTCGCGAAAGACGGCGGGTAGGTGACCGGCACACAGCTCGCACCGCAGGGCATATACAGCATCAGGTTGCTGGGACACACAAAGTCCAGGCACGGCGGGTTGTTGGTCGGCGGACAATTGGGGTTGTTCAGCACTGTCACCGAGAAGGTGCAATTGCTGGTCTCTCCGCTGCCGGAGACCGTCATCGTCACCGGCGTGGTGCCTAGCGGGAAACAGGAGCCCGACGGCGGATTATACGACACCGTGACACCCGCCGACGGACTGCAATAGTTGGTCGCGAAAGACGGCGGGTAGGTGACCGGCGCACAACTCGATCCGCACGGCATGTACAGCGTCAGGTTGCCCGGACACACAAAGTCCAGGCACGGTGGATTGTTGGTCGGCGGGCAATTGGGGTTGGTCAGCACCGTCACCGAGAAGGTGCAATTGCTGGTCTCTCCGCTCCCGGACACCGTCATCGTCACCGGCGTCGTGCCCAGCGGGAAACAGGAGCCTGACGGCGGATTATACGACACCGTCACACCTGCCGTTGGACTGCAATAGTTCGTCGCGAAAGACGGCGGGTAGGTGACCGGCGCACAACTCGAACCGCACGGCATATACAGCGTCAGGTTGCCGGGACAGACGAAGTCCAGACACGGCGGGTTGTTGGTCGGCGGACAGTTGGGATTGGTCAGCACCGTGACCGTGAATGTGCACGAGTTGGTTTGTCCGCTCCCGGAGACCGTCATTACCACCGGCGTCGTGCCCAGCGGGAAACAGGAGGTGGACGGCGGATTAAACGACACCGTCACACCCGCCGCCGGATCGCAATTGTTGGTTGCTGAAACCGGCGGGTAGGTGACGGGCGCACAACTCGAACCGCACGGCATGTACACCACCACGTTGCTGGGACACGAAAAGTCTATGCAATTGTTCGTCGTCGTTTCCAGTTTGAAGGCCAAATCCAACGGTTCCCGTCCCCCGGTAGCGGACTGGTAAGCTGTCGGAAGCCAGTTGCTGTTGGTTCCCGGCAATGATCCAGGCCACGCTTCATATACGCTGATGTCGTTCTGAACAATGCTGGTGGTTTTCCAGCCATATTGCGGGGTGCCCGCACCGACGACGGAGGCCACCTGCGCGTACGCGGCGATCCAGTAGGTTTTGGGTGCCGATGTGGAACCGGTTTGGGTAAAGGGAATGGTCGGGTAAAAACAGTATTCCCAGGCTTGCGAATCAGTGCCAGTGATGCCAGACGTGCTGGGGTCAAGGAATTGTTCCTGGCTGTCCGAAAAGAAGGATTGCACGAACTGTCCCTGCGCGAAGGTCTCCTGCCAGAGCAAGTTGCCGGGATGACTGTTCGTGTTCTCGGGCGGGGGATTATTGGCGTTGGCCGGCACGTCGTCGTAGATACCCAGCCAAAAGTTGGTAATCGTGCCCGTGTTATTGCCCAGCCACGAGCCCCAGATGTAAATGTCGCTGATCGGCCCGGTGTTGGTGCAGATAAAATCGTCGGCGAGCACCCATGGGCCACTGTTCAAAACATCGAAGCCCGCCAGGTTTGGCGGTTGGTAGTATTTCACGATGTTGGTATCGCTGCATTGCGTTTGGGCCGGCGCCGGCAAGGACGCCAGCAACAGGAGCGCAAGGGCTGACACGACCTTTGAGAATGAAGTTCCAAAAAAGTTGAAGCATTTCATTTTGCCTCCTTAAAACCATCCTTGGTTTTCTTGTTTGACTTAAACTTGATTTACCCTCGCCGAGTCAGGGCCGGTCGCGCTTTACAGCCAAGATTCGTTTCGCGCACCTAAGCGCTCAAGCCACCGGGTTTGCCAAGCATCAGGGTGCCGGGCTGGGGCGCCCCAAGATCATGTCAAACCCGTTTCTAACATAACGCTTCCGAATTGTCAATAGAAAACATTCTACTTTTCGCGCCGTTATCCGGTTGAGGGCGACGACGTTTTGTTGAAAGGACCCGAACAGGAGGTACCAAGATAATTAGGCTTGCAATCGCACGCGGGCTGCGCAGAGTCAGGGAACGCGATTGAACTATGAAAACTTCGAAATTATTTCCGACCACTCTGTTGCTCGTGAGTGCCGTGCTGACGGTTGCGTCTGGCCTTTCGGCCAAGGCCGCGCCGGCGGGGCGAACCACCTTGTCGCTGGACGGGCAATGGCAGATTGCCGACGGCCGAGCACCGGACGAAATTCCCGCCAGCTTCACGCACACGGTTCCGGTGCCCGGACTGGCGCATCTGGCGAACCCGCCGTTCCCGGACGTGGACCGGTTTATCAGCCGCGAACGTCTGTGCTGGCTCATCGGCCGCTATGAAGTGCCAAAGGATTGGATGTTCAAATATTGGGACGGCAAGGTGGACCAGGACCGCAATTATTTCTGGTATCGCAAAACGTTCCGGGCGCCGTCGGCTCGCGCGGTGGCGATGCTGAGCATCAACCAGGCGCAATTTGGCACGGCGGTCTGGCTGAACGGTCAGCCATTGACGCCGGAGAACGACGCCTGGCACGGCGAATATCCGGGTTGCTCGAGCGCCAGTTTTTGGGACGTGAGCAAGGCCATCCGCTGGGACGGCGAGAACACGCTGCTGGTCCGCATCGGGGCGCATCCGGCGGTGTTGCCGGACGATTTCCCCACCGGCGCGGATTTCGAGAAAAGCGAATGGACGCCCGGCATCTACGACGACGTGTCGGTGTCTTTCTCCGACAATCCGGCGATCAAGACCATTCAGGTGGCGCCGCGCATCGAGTCGGACGAAATCGTCGTTCAAACCACCGTAAAGAATTATTCGGACGCGGCATGTTCGGGTTCGTTGTCTTATGCAGTGAAGGCATGGAAAACCGGTGAGCCGGTGGCCACGACCAACGCGGAAGCCGTTTCGCTGCAACCGGGCGAGGAAAAGGTTGTGACGCAAACCATCAAGATTCCGCAGGCGCATCTGTGGTCACCGGAAGACCCGTTTTTGTACGTGCTGGAGGCCGGCACCGGCAGTGACAGCGTGCAGACGCGGTTTGGGATGCGTGAGCTTCGATTTGACCCGGTCACCAAGCGCGCCTACCTGAATGGCCGGCTTTATTATCTACGCGGCTCAAACATCGCGTTGCACCGGTTTTTGGAAGACTCGCTGAGCGGCAATTTGCCGTGGGACGACGCATGGGTGCGCCGATTGCTGGGCACTGTTCCCAAGGAAATGCACTGGAATTATTTCCGATTTACCATCGGGGCGGTACCGCAGCACTGGCTGGATGTCTGCGACGAGGAGGGTTTGATGGTCCAATACGAATTTCCGGTCTGGACCGGCTGGGGGTGGTTCAAAGAACAAGGCTATTCACGCACTTACAACGCCGATGAAATGACGCGTCAATTCAAGGATTGGATGCGCGATAACTGGAACCATCCGAGCGTCGTCGTCTGGGACGCCGTCAACGAAACCCGGAACGAAATCTTCAATGCGCAAGTGGTACCGGCTGTGCGCGGGTTGGATTTGTCGGCTCGGCCCTGGGAGGATAGCTACAATCCAACCGGCAGCGGTGGCGACGTGGAAGAGTTTCACGGCTACTTTTTCGACCAGGGCGGCCAAGGCAGGCTGGCCTTCAAAATGAGCGACCTGGAGAGCATGGATGGCCGGCCGGTGGCCGTGGGGTTGGACACGCCGGTGCCTTCCGCCACCAACACGGTAATCATCAACGAATACGACGGGCTCTGGTTGCATCGCGACGGCACACCCACGCTCCTGACGGAGAATGTCTATGCCCAGCTCATGGGGACCAACGTGACGGGACGCGCGCGGCTCGATGAATTGGCTTACCTGGTGGCGGGCTTGACCGAATACTGGCGGGCGCACCGGCAGATGGCCGGGGTGGATTATTTCGTGTATTTGACTTGCAGCATTCCCGGCGGTTCCGTCACGTCGGACAACTGGAGCGACCTGAAGCGGCTCAATTTGGATCCGGCCTTTGTGGATTACGTGGGCGAGGCCTTCAAGCCGCTGGGCGTTTATATCAATTTCTTCCAGCCGACGTTCCGGGCGGGCGCGCCTCACGAATTTCTGGTGAAAATGATCAATGATTACGACCAACCGATGGCGGGGCGACTGGTGTTAACCTTAGAAACCAAGCAAGGCAAGATGCTGGCCACGGCGGAACAGCCATTTGACCTGGAGGCTTTGGGCGCGCGGGATATTTCCGTCACGTTGTCCGTGCCGGACCAGCCGCAGGCCAATCTTATCCTGAAAGCCACGGCGATGCCGGACCGCAAAACCGGCGTGGGACCAACGATGTCGCGGCGTTGGCTGTCCACGCAGTAAGGGCGGGTGATTAGGCGCTTGCCAATTCCAGGCAAAGGGACTATTTCCAAGCCATGAACCCGAAATCCTTGTCTCATCGCCCCGGTCCGGCCTGCTTCCTCCGCGTTGCCGCCATCATCCTGGCCGTGCTGGTGTGGAATCGTCCCGCCTTTTGCGGCGAGATTCATGACGCCGCCAGAAGCGGCGACCTGGGAAAGGTCAAGGCGCTGCTCAAGGCCAACCCGGATTTGGTTTCCAGCAGTGACACCAATCAGTACACGCCGTTGTTGTGGGCGACGAGGTGTGACCACCCCAATGTGGCGGAGTGGCTGCTGGCCAACCAAGCCGATGTGAATGCCACCAACAGTTACGGCGTCACGGCTTTGCACCTGGCGGCGGCGGACGACTACCCGCGCTTGGTGGCATTGCTACTGGCCCACAACGCCAACGTGAATGCCCGGAACAGCAGTGGCGAGACGCCTTTGCATTTGAGCGCAGTCAAAGGCAACACGGACGTGGCGGTGCTCTTGCTGTCCAGCAACGCCGACGTCAACGCCACCAATAACAACGGCAGGACGCCTTTGCACTGGGCGGCGGCTCTTGGCCATCAGGACATGGTGGAATTGCTGATAGATAACCGGGCCAATGTCAACGTGAAGGACAACCTGGGTGGTACGCCTTTGCACTTGGCGGCTTCCAACAAGAAGGATGGCTTGGTGCGTCTGGGCAATGACGCCGGTACGGTGCGTTGGGCGCATAGCCACTTTCTGCAAGTGGCGGAATTGTTGCTGGCCAACGAAGCCGACGTTAATGCCAGGGACAACTACGGCATGACTCCTTTGCACTGCGCGGCGTACAACGGTAACCAGGAGATGATCAAATTGCTTCTGGCCGGCAAAGCCGATGTGAACGCCAAGGCCAATGACGGCTCGACGCCTTTCGAGTTGGCTGTGTTGCAGAATCAGACGGACGCCGCGGATTTGCTGCGCCGGCACATCGGCCACTAACAGGCCCTGCGCGCAGTGCGTGGCCAATGCGGGATGATCGCTGAAAAACCGGGTTGACACGGAACCTCATTTAGCTTGACGGACCCGCTTACGAGGGCGAAAGTCGCGTTACTGCAATTTAAAACAAGCGCCCCCCATTATGAAACAAGCATTCACAACCGTCGGTTTGCTGCTCGGCCTCTTGTCTGCCCGGGCGCAGACCATTCCTACCCTCAGTGAAATCCGCACCGCTTCATCCACGGAATTGGTCGCCTTTTTTACCGACACCAATGTCAGCGGGCCGGTTTGGGGCACGGTCTATTCGACCAACGCGGTAAACACGAGCAGCCCCGGCTCGTGGACGCTCAATGGCACGCCCGCGACGGCGTTGAGCGGTGAATTTGTGACCGAGGCCGACGCCGTGGAATACCACGTCTACATCCAGGTGCCCACCCTTACCAACGGCACCTCCTGCACCTTGGTGACGCCCTACGGTACCACGAACTTTGTCTTTCAGGACTCGCAGGTCCCCTGTGAATCCATCAAGGTTAATCAAAACGGCTACAGCGCCCTGTCCACGGCGCGTTTTGCCAATTTCGCCATCTGGCTGGGCACCGGCGGATCGCAACCCATCAGCGGGCCGCTGCCCACCTACACTGTGATTAACCAATTCACCGGGCAACCGGTCGCCTCGGGCACGCTCACCAGCGTGACCCCCAACGGCCCGGATTCATCCTCGGGCGACTATGTCTATCGCATTGATCTGTCGGGGGTGCCGCCGGGCGGGCCTTACCGGATTGTGGTCAGCGGCTACGGCTGTTCCTATCCCTTTGGCGTGGGCGGAGATTTTTCCCTCCGCCTGGCTTATGTGGCGTTCCGGGCGTTGTATTATCAGCGCTGTGGCTGCCCGATTGTCAAGCCGTATGCCTGGGCCAATGTCCGGCCAACTCCGTGCCACACCAATATCTACGACAACGAGTCGCCGGATGACCCAAGCAGCGGTTCCATCAATGTCAATCATACTCATCAAATGCTGGTGCATGGAGGTTATCACGATGCCGGAGACGCGCAGAAGAATCCTTACGCACTGCTGACGCCAATCGTGCTGATGACGACCTATGAGGTATTTCCAGGTGCGTTCACCACCAATCAGTTCAACATCCCGGCGACCTTCGATGACAATTTCAACATCACCGGCGGCTACAATGGGATTCCCGACATTCTCAACGAGGTCAATTGGGGCTTGGCGTTATACACCAACCTGCAAAGCACGCCGTTCGAACCCTTGGGCGCGGTCTGCTTCGGTACGGCGTCCGATGCCGAACCGGCTTGGGGAATCAACTTCGACCAGGACACGCTGACCTATTCCACGGAAACCAACACCGGCTGGTCGTGCGGCTTGGCGGCGGGGGCGTTTATGAACTTTGCCCGGCTTATCCAACCCTACAATGCCCAGCTTAGCTCCGTCTTCGAAGCGGACGGCGTGGCGGCCTACAACGCCGCCGGGTCGCGCATTACGACACAGCAACAACTCTACTATGCCATCCAGGAGTATCTGCTGAATGGGGATGTCACCTCCAGCAATCTCATCGAGAGCCTGTACACCAAAACCAGCCCGTTCACCAACACCTACGACAACGAAGCGGGGGGCTTTGCCTCCAATAGCGGACAGGATTGGATTGCGAGTTTCTTCATGTCGTACATTGTCGCGACGAGCCAGCCCACCGACCCGAAGGTGGTGGGGTATTTCGAGACCAACCTGTTGGTGGCGGCCAACAAGGAAATTGGCTACCTCAACCAAGCGGCGTATCCGGTGGGCTGGGCGACGAATGTTAATCCCAATACGCAGAATAGTTTCAGCAATGGCCACGGAGCCTACACGTCGCAGGGCGAGTTCTGCTATCCATGCCTGATGGAGTGGGCTTTGTCGGGGCAACAGCAGTATATCAACGCGGTCAGCGAACTGATGGACTACGACCAGGGCCTCAACCCCATCGGCAAGTGCTACATGACCGGCATCGGCTTCAACCGCACCCACAATCCGCACATGATCGAATCCGCTTATGCCGAATTCACGGCAGGCTTGGGCGGTCCCGAACCCGGCATTTCCGTCTATGGGCCGGGTCTCAACAGCAACAGTTCTATCCCCGAGCAGATTCCCGCTGCCCTTTCGCTGCCCCGCGAACGCCAGTGGGTGGATGACCTGGGCAACTATGAATGGAGTGAGTTTACGGATTACCAGAGCGAGGCCTGGCCCGCGGCAGTTTACCCGGTGCTGGCGCAGAGCGGCACTTGGAGTCCCGCGCAGGGGGAGCCCTTCCTGAACCCGGCGGCCTCCATTGCTCCCACCGCAAACGGCGGCTATGTGCTCCAGTTCGGCGGCCTTCCCTACCAGTCTTATGTGCTGCAATCGGCGTCCTCCATTACCGGCCCTTGGACCACGGTCTCCGGGACGGTGACGGCCGGGGTCACCGGAATGGTGCAATTCACCAATAACCCCGCCTCGGTGGCCACGTTCTACCGCACCCAGGGCCAGACCCAGATTTATTAGCCCGCGTCCGCCTGCCACTTCTCCCTCTCCCCGCTAAACGGAGGGTCAGGGCCTGCCGGGCCGTAGCTTCTGGGCGAAGGCCGGAGCGAAGGCTGGCGCCCCCTTGTCGCGTCGTAGCGAAGCGAAGACGGATGCGGAAAACATCGGACGCATCGAAAAGTTGGCGGAGCGAGCCTCGTCAAGGTGGAAGCCGAATGGCTACCGGGCGGAACGACCTTGACGACGCGCTGCGAGCCATGCCATCGAACGGCGATTCACGCGGAGAGGCGCCTCCTGCCGATTTGTTGGTATATGTTCTTGCATCTCAGGCTGATTTGTGGCAAAAGTCCTTCCATGGACTGAGTCCGTATCGTCCCCACGATCCGGCCAGCCGTTGGATTGTACAAACTGAAACACGGCATGACGTTCGACGTAATCGGAACCAGGTCAATGGCGCAATCTGCCATCTCCCCGAAACAATGGCGGTTTAAGCGATTTCTCACATGCCCGGCCAGTTCTATCGCAAGTGTTTCTGTCGCAGCCACTTCCGTACTTAAACAGTGTCGGCCTTCGTATCCCATTGCCACTCAATCACATCAAGCTGGATCAAACTGGATCAAACCAAATCCAACCAAGAAATAGTCACCACCGTAACGACGCAAGCCCCCTCATGAAACAGTTATCAATTATCGTCAGTCTTCTATGTGTTTTCCACTCTGCCAGCGCGCAGACAATCCCCACACTGAGCGAAATCCGCACCGCTTCATCCACGGAATTGGTCGCCTTTTTTACCGACACCAATGTCAGCGGGCCGGTTTGGGGCACGGTCTATTCGACCAACGCCGTGAACACGGCCAATCCATCCTTTTGGACCCTCAACGGCCAGGCGGTTACGCTCAGCGGTGAATTCATCACCGAGGCCAACGCCGTGGAATACCACATCTACATTCAGGTGCCCACCCTTACCAATGGCATGGCCTACACCCTGGTCACGCCGTATGGCACCACCAACTTCGTTTTCCAGGACTCGCAGACCCTCTGTGAATCCATCAAAGTCAACCAAAACGGCTACAGCGCCCTGTCCACGGCACGTTTCGCCAATTTTGGCATCTGGCTGGGCTCCGGCGGATCGCAGCAAATCAGCGGGTCGCTGCCCACCTACACCGTAATCAACCAATTCACCGGCCAGCAGGTCGCCTCGGGCACCTTGACCGCTTTCACCCCGGGCACGGTGGATACTTCCTCGGGCGATTATGTCTATCGCATTGACCTGTCCGGCGTGCCAGCCGGCGGGCCGTACCGGATTGTCGTCAGTGGCTACGGCTGTTCCTATCCCTTCGGTGTGGGCGGGGATTTTTCCCTGCGCCTTGCGTACGTGGCGTTCCGGGCTCTGTATTATCAGCGCTGTGGCTGCCCCATTGTGATGCCTTACGCCCACGCGAATATCCGCCCGTTTCCCTGTCACACCAACATCTACGACAACGAGTCGCCTGATAGTCCCAGCTCAGGTTCGATCAACGTTAGCACGAAGACCTATCCCTTGGAGGTCCATGGTGGGTATCACGACGCCTCGGATTCGCAGAAAAACCCCTATGCGATTGAAACGCCGGTCGTCCTGATGGCCACCTATGAAGCGTTCCCGAGGGCGTTCACCACCAATCAATTCAACATCCCGGCCACCTTCGATGCCAATATCAACATCACCGGCGGCTACAACGGCGTCCCCGACATCCTCAACGAGGCCAATTGGGGCCTGATGCTGTACACCAACTTGCAGTCCACCATGCGGGAACCGGCTGGCGCGGTCTGCTTCGGCACCGCTTCCACCACGGAACCGAGCTGGGGGATCAACTTCGACCAGGACACGCTGAGCTATTCCACGGAAACCAACACCGGCTGGTCGTGCGGTTTGGCGGCCGGGGCCTTTATGCACTTTGCGCGGCTGATCCTGCCCTACAATGCCGCGCTCAGCTCGGTATTTCATGCCGACGGCGTCGCCGCCTACAGCGCTGCGGGCTCGCGCAGTACTCCGCAGGAACAGCTCTATTACAACATCGAGAAGTTTTTGATGGATGGGGACACGACCTCCAGCAACAACGTCGAGTCTCTCTACACCCGGTCCAGCGGTTTTACCAGCAGTTGGGATGACGAGGCCGGTGGCTTTGCCACCGACAACGGCAACATTTGGATGGCGCCTTATTTCATGTCCTACATTCTGGCGACCAACCAGAACAAGGACCCGAAAGTGTTCACGTATTTCACGAACATTCTCATGACGGCGGCCAACAATCAAATCACGTACCTCAACGGCGATGCCTATCCCAACGGTTGGCCGACGAACCGCAATCCCTTAACGCAGAACAACTTTTTCTCCGGCGCCTTCACCTCCCAGGGCGAATTCTGTTATCCCTGTCTCATGGAGTGGGCGGTGTCGGGGCAACAGAAGTTTATCAACGCCGCCAGCGAGCTCATGGACTACGACCAGGGTTTGAATCCCATTGGCAAATGCTACATGACCGGCATCGGCTTCAACCAGGTGCATAATCCGGAGCAGCGGGAGTCCATCTACGCCGAGGAGCAGGGTTGGGGCGGCCCGCAGCCCGGAATTACCATTTATGGCCCCGGTACCAGCCAAGCCTCCCAAAACGAGACGGGCGCACCCCAGATACCGAAAGCCGACAATTTGCCACGCGAACGGGATTGGGTGGATGACTTGGGGAACTTCGAGTGGAATGAATTTACCGATTATCAAAACGAGGCCTGGCCGGCGGCCATTTACGCGGTGCTGGCGCAGAGCGGCACGTGGAGCCCCACGCGCGAACCGTTCCTTAACCCCGCCGCCTCCATCAGTTCGACCCCCAACGGGTTGGTGCTCTCGTTCGGCGGCCTTCCCTACCAGAATTATGTGCTGCAATCGGCGTCCTCCGTCAACGGCCCGTGGACCACGATATCTGGGACAGTGAATGCCGGGGTTACCGGAATGGTACGATTCACCAATAGCACGGCCTCGACAGCCACGTTCTACCGCACCCAAGGCCAGACCCAGATTTATTAGCGTTAACTAGGGCGCGAAATCAACTTTCACTGTCATCGGCGCGAACGGCTTGATCGGAACGGTGACGGTCTGGCCACGGTCCTTCAGCTTCCGCGCGTCGGTTTCCACCAGACTGCAACTGAACGCCTCGCGGGCCGGCTTGGGCAACGTCAGCCTGAGCGTTCCGCCCGCCCCGGCATAATCGCAGCAGCGAAAAATCAATCCGTCCTCCCCCTCCGCTTCCTTGATGGTCGTAAGCGGCAGGCCCGCCGGCTCCACTCCAATCAGCGATTCCGCCGGCGAGCCATTGGCCCGCTGGTGTGCGCCTTCTCCCCGACCCGCCACCGCCGCGCAATACGTGTTCCAGCCCTTGATCACAGCCTCGCGCCTGGAAAAGCCGCCCGCGCTGGAAGTCAGCGAATAGCGAAAGACAAACCGCCCGCCCTGCCCGGCCTTGTAATTGGTATCCCAGTAATTGTTCATGAGGTAAGCGAAGACGTGGCCGCGCTGGAGCGGCAACTCGCGCGGCCAGGTGGACGCGGTCATCTTGCCCAGCGTGAAAAGCGGCGCGTCCAACGACGACAGCTCCACCGTGTCGTCGCCGTCCGAAACCGCCAGCCAGCGCTGCACCGCATACCAGTCACGGCAGGCGGAAACCTGCTGGTCTTTGAGCGGTTCGGTTATCTCATCCGGATATTCGAGCCACAAACCGCCCCGGCGCGCGTCCGGCGCAAACGGGAAAGCCAGGTAAACGGCTTCCTTTTTAAGCGTCTCCATCTTTTCCAGCTCATAGCTCAAATCCAGTTGTTTCAATCCGCGGTAAAGCCGCACGCGCATGGTGATTTGGGGGAAGTTTTCGTTGGTTGCTTCGCTGATCAACTCGCCAAAAACCGGCCCGTTGGCGGATTTGATTCCGGTGCCGGTTGGCCAATGATCCTCGAACCGCGGCGGCAGGTTGGTCAGATTCGGGTCAACGGCGGAAGTGCCTTCGCCGCCGGTCACGTAGATCAACTCGCCCAGATCGAACTCATCGTTCGTGTCCACCAGTTCGCGGCCAAGCTGCTTGTCGTAAATGGATGCGATGCCGCCCGTCTTGGGATTGAGCGTGACCCGGTAGAATTCATTCTCCATCAGATTGCCGGAAATTCGCACCGCGACCGGGACCGGTCGGTTCAACGCCGGGTACCGATAGCAGCGATAACCAATCGCCGGCAGATCCTCCGCCACAAAACAGCTCCCGCCTTCGTGCAATGGCTGACAGAAAAAAATTTGTTCAGTTTTGAGGTCCTGCACCGCGGCGGCCACTTCCGGAATTTTCACCACCGCATTGCGCGACCAAGCCAGCGGATTGAACACCACCCAATCCGCCGCCGGCGCCATGGCCGCCAGTTCGGCCAGACCGGACTCCAGCAATTCGCGCGACGCGGCGTCGGCGTCGTGCGCGTAACCGCTTTTCACGGCCCATTGTTTGACAGTCTGCTCGGAGTTGGGTTCGCGGACGCTGGCGGCGGCGCCCCATGTGTGTTCATTGAAAAGCAAAATGTTGTGCCAGAGTTGGTCAAAATTGGTCTTGGGATAGGGGGCGCCGGTCATGAGGCCGGCCAGCGAATGCAGCATTTCGGCCGTCACCGCCCGTTCTTCAGCCCGGCGGGACATGGCGGTTTCCAACGCGGCCGAAGCTGCCCCGTCCGCCCACCAGTCGCCAAAGTCGGCTTTGAGCACCGGGATGTCATTGGAATAGTTTGTCTGAATGTAGCCAAGGAAATCTTCGGGCTGGGCGAAAACCAGTTTGGGATAGGCCCATTCCGAGTTCCATTGCTGAACGATCCGCGGCAGCCACTCCTGAACGTCCCGCCACTCGGTAAACGCGCCGTTCACCAGCACGGCGTCGTAAGGATAACTGGCCGTCTCAAACCAGTCCAGGAACGGGGGCAATTGCTTCATCGCCTCCGGCATGCTCGGCAACAACCAGCCCGCTTCGGCGTAACCCCAGTGACCGGGCATGGAGCTGATGTCGGCCAGCACGCGCGAGCCGTCCGGGCCTTCCCAATAGAACGGGCCCCGCAGTCCCTCGCCCGCGTAAGGCGCGCGTCCGTAGTTTGCGCCTTCGATGAAATACTTGATGCCGGAGTGGGCCAGCACCATTGGCAGGCTGCCGACGGTGGCCGGCACGTCGTCCACCATGAACGAATTCAACTCGAATCCGCCGTGATCGGCGAATTCGCGTGCGTCGAGCGTGAGACGGTTGAGGGCCTCGGAAGAACAAAGGCCCGTCAGCATGTTGGCGTAGTCGCTGGATAATTCCCACCGTTTCTGGCGCAGGCGCGCGAATACCGCGTCCGCCTTTTCGGGATGCAACTGCAACAGGCAGTTTAATTGCCAATACACCTCGGAATACCATTTGAAATCAGGATATTGGTCGAGCAACTCCAGCGCGCGCAGACCTTCGCTGGCATACTTCACTTTCATGCGGTCCTGCACATCGGCATAGCCGATGTCCGTATGCCCCGTCGGCACGATGAACAACTTCCACTTTCTCGCCGGCGGCAGCTTGACCGGCAATTTGACCTCCCGCTGCGCGGTCCGCAACGTCAGTTCAATCCGGTCCACGTCCGGCACGGTGATCAGTTGATTGGTTTCGCCGAAACACAGATCAAAGCTCTGCGAGCCGAAAAGGTTCCCTGCCTGCCAGACCAACTCCGCCGGCGCGGCGCCCGCCTCCAGGCTCTCAATCGAGACTCTCACCGCCCGTTGCAACCCATCGGGTGAGCGCTTGAAAAACGGCAGCGGTTCCGCCTTCGCGCTCAACACCTCCGCCGGCACCGGGACGCCTTGCACCGCCGGGTAATCTCCAACATGGGCCGGGAGACAGACCGCCCAGGCACAGCAAAGCCAGCCGAGTCCAATCAATTGAGGTAGCCTCCTCATTTTGACTTGTCGCGCCTTGCCGCATACCAAGCCGCCAGTTCCTGACGCAGTGGCTCCTTAGGCAGGGCCACCGCTCCTTGCGGACGCAATTCACAATAAAGCACTTCTCCCGGCGCCAGAAGAAATTCATGAGTCACCCGGCCCTTTTGCGCTTCCGGCTTGAACCACCGCGCTTCGGGAGCCGCGTGAACTTCCAGCAAATCACGCTCGGTCGGCGACAGGTTTTGCGGCGTTCCCAAGGATTGCCAGGTCTCGTAGCAACTGCCGGCCCCAGCCGTGATTCGCTCCTGCAACAGCACCGGCTTGGCCGGGTCAGTCCAAGGCAATTCCAGCACGCCTGCCCAGGGTTGCTGGACTCCAACTCCATAGCCAGAGAGATTCCGGTGCCAAAGCAAAACCTGCAGGCTTTCCCCTTCGGCCGTCGCCACTAGATTGCAACCGGGCGCCAAGGCCTCGTGCCGGGTTACCAGTTGCCCGCCCCGCAGGCGGCTGAGAAACCTGAAGGCGTTAAACGTCGCCTTGGGCAGGCCGCTTGGCGTCAGCAATCCATAGGTGCCGCAAAACTCGCTCTGCGGCATGCCGCCTTGTCCAACCAGATCGCTCGCCGTCCACCAGCAAAAACTGTCACAATCACTGTCCACCGCCATGGCCAGATCGCAGGCGGTGGCCGCGCCGGACAGATCATCCAGGATTGGATTCCCGTCCCAGGCAAGCTTTCCGCCCGGCAAAGGCACCAAGCTATTCCACTCCGTAATATGCACCTCCAAATCCGGCATCGCCGACCGCCGGACAGTCTGGCGGACCTCCCGCACCATGTCCGGCACAAACCTGCCCGGCTTGTACGGGCTGCCCCGCAGGCCTGGATATAACACCCACTCATCCTGCGCGTAGATATGCGTGCTGATGAAATCCAGCGGCACGCCCCCGCTCGAACAATGTGAGATCATGTCCGCGACCCAAGCGCACCTGGCAGTTACCGGGCCGCCCACCCGGAGCCGGGGGCTGACCACCTTGAGCGCGATCGCCGAAACGTCATAGAGCTTCCAGTAGTCGGCCTGTGTGCCCGTCCAAAAATTGATGTTAGGCTCGTTCCAGACCTCGTAATACCACTGCGCTACTTCGTCCAAACCGTAGCGGTCCAGACAATGGCGGGCAAAGGCCCCCACCAACTGGCCCCATTCGGCGTAGTCGCGGGGCGGCGTGCAATTCATTTCCCAATCAAAGATCGTCGTGGCGCCGGAAGCCAGCGCTACTGGCATGGCAGACAGATTCGCAAAAGGGCGCAGACCTGTCCGCAATAGCGCATCAAGAACCTTGTCCACCTGGTCCCAGCGGAACGCCAGGCTCCCGTCCTTCCGGCGCGCAACCACGGCCATGTCATCTTGGAACAGTCCGTAGGCCCGGCAGTAGCGATACCCAATGCGGCGCTGCAGCTTCGCCAAATGGCTCTGTAGGTCGGCCCGCAGGAGGGTAACCGGCACGTCCACAGCAATCGCGTTTTTCCAGGGTTTTTTAAGCGGCGCGGAAGTCGAGTTGCTCACCTGGATGAGGGACGCGCGCCCGGTTTCCGAGTCGGTTGTCGCCGAAGGCGCGCCGGCAGCATTTTCCCCCGCGGTGGCCACGCCTACCGTGGTCGCCGCAACGGAAGCCACAAGGCTGGTTTTAAGGAAATCGCGCCGATTGAATTCATTCTGGTTTGTTGGATTGCTCACATTTCCCATTTGGATTCCAGCCCACCACCGGCGTGGACCTTTTTCGTGATTCTCTTCCCTCGCCACAGCTTTGCAAGTGTTTTTGCACACTCGAGGCTTGACAGGCGCAGTCCCAATTGCGAATAGCTAGCCCGCACTATGCGAAATTCATTCCTCACCGGTCTTGTCTTTTTTTCCCTTCTGGCTGCCCACGCCCAGCCCGCCGCGGACAGCTCGGCGCAATATAAGGTTAGCGCGAAGAACATCGCCGCCACCCTGTCGGCTAACGGCGAAATCGTTAGCCTAACGGCTGGCAGCCGCCAAATTAATCTTTCGGGCCGAACGAGCCTCGACGATTGCACCCAGGTCGGCCCCGCCAAGGTGGATCAACTAGCCGGCGGCGCGGTCGCCTTCACGCGCACGTTGCGGCATGGCGACGGGAGCCAAACGGTTACGGTGGTGGACCGCTTCCTGCCCACCGACCACAGCGTGCGCTGGGAAATTGAAATCGTTTCCGACGGCGAGCCGTGGACGACGCCGATTACGACGGAGGTCAATTACCCGGCTACGCCGGCGACGCGCTTTTGGACCGCGTGGTCCGATCCGGTATGGACCGAGAATACCGATACCGACAAACACACCGGCCCATGGACCTACCCGCTGGTGTTTGAACCGTTGCGCAACACGTGGTGGACCTACGGCGGGCGGAACACCAGTGCCGATCACATCGTGCTGCCGGTGGCAACCATTGCCGAGCCGGCGGATGATTTCGGTTTGAGCATCGTGTTTTCGCCGCAGGACACCATCCTGTGCAATTCGCGGCTGACCACCACGCAAGCCGGTGCCATGCGCTTCTCCCGTCCCACTTACCGCCTCGGCGGCGGTAAAAAACTGCAATTTGAGATGGATTTGATTACCCACGAGGCCGATTGGCGCGGCGGGTTGCGCTGGCTCACGGCGCGCTATCCCGAGTTCTTCCAGCCGCCCAATCCGCATGCCGACATGATGGCCGGTTGCGCCGCCTATTCGGGCGACGAAGACCCGATTGACGTGGCGAAATTCAAAAAGATGTCGTTCCGGCTCAATTGGAAAATGTGCGACGATTTCCCCTATATGGGCATGTTTATCCCGCCAGTGACCAATGCCGACCAATCCTGGGAACGCGAGTGGCAGGATGAACCAGAGGTGGCGGACAAGCCGCATTTCACGAGCACCGGTCGGATGAACGATTACGCCCACTATCTGCGGACCAACGGTTTTTATGTGCTGGATTATTTTAACGTCACCGAATTCGGCCGGGACATGGCAAAAAATCCGCCGACGCGGCCGGCCGGCGATCCCGAACTGTGGAGAGACCCGCGCGCCCTGCTGGCCACGCAGTTCCCCAACGCGCTATTGATCGGCGGGGCCCATCCCACCGCTTACGGCGCGTGGATCGTTGATCCGGGTGATCCGGATTTTCTGAAATTCATGGTGGAGCAAGGCGACCGCGACATTAAGTGGCTCCCCGATTCGGGCGGCATCTGCATTGATCGCACGGACTGGCTGACGCAATACAACACCAAGGCCGACGACGGAGTGACCTGGGTCCACGGCCACGCCGCGCGTTCGCTCTCCCAATCATGGGTAAGCCTGCTTTCGCAGCTTGGTCCGAAAATGCACGCGGCCGACAAGGTGATTTTCGCCAGTCCGCTCTACGCGCGCCTGGACCTGTGGCGGCAAATTGACGGTATCTACGACGAATTCGGCTATGATGGCCGGGCGCTGAATGGCAGCGCGCTCATGGGCATTGACAAGCCGGTGTCGGCGTGGTCCTACAACGAATCAGTCTATCGGCCCGATCCCGATTCATTCTTCCAGCGGCATATGCTCATGGGCGCTTATCCCACCGCGCCCTATCCGTGGAACAACCACTGCATTATTCCCGATATGAGTTGGGAGGATTTTTATATCCGGCACAGCCCGCTGCTCGAGCGGGACACCGGGCACAATTTGATTTCGACTGAAAAATATTATCTCGCCTACGGCCCGCTGCTGGATGCCATGCGCGGCAAGAAATGGGTGCTCGCGCCGCATTGCGTCGAAGTGGCCGGTGACACCGCCAAAGCCAATTTGTTCCAGGTGCCAACCGGCTATGCCCTCCCGGTCGCTTTCGGCGGCACCGGTGAATATGCGGACGTGATGATCCGGAATATTCCGGACCTCGACTCCATCAAGTTTTCGGTGCTGCACCCGGGCGATGATACCGCCGCCCCGCTCACCACCATCCTATCCCGAGGCAATGCGGGCGTGTCCGTGCGTGTCCCGCTCGTGCGCGGCTGCGCCATGGTGGTACTGCAAAAGTAAAATCGCGCAGGCCCGCTTATGACCGAATCCGCGCCTGAACATTTTAATGCCGTAGCCAGCCGCTACGCCGCCAGCGAAGTGCATGCCCATAGCCCAACCATCCTCCGTTTGCACGAATTGCTCGCTCCGAAAAGACTGGATTCAATTTGTGACGTCGCCTGCGGCCCCGGTCACCTGGCCCTGTCATTTTCAGACCGGGCCGCGCGTATCGTGGGCGTGGACGCCGCACCCGCTATGCTCCACGAATTTCAAAAGCTGGCGATGGACCGCGGTTTAACCATTGAAACCATCCAGGCGAACGTCGAAAACATCTCCCTGCCTGCCAACTCCTTTGCCGCTGTCGTTTCCCGGCTGGCGCCGCACCATTTCACCGATCTTGGCAAAGCCATTCGCGAAATGGTCCGCCTCACCAAACCGCGTGGCTGTGTGGCCGTGATTGATCTGGAAGGCTATGAAAATCAGGTGCTCGATCACCTCAACCATCAAATTGAAGTCCTGCACGACGCCTCGCACGTCCGCAGTTACACGGCCCCACAGTGGCGTGAATTCTTCACCACCAACGGCCTCGCCGTCGAAGCCCTCGAATCCGGCCACACCGAATTGCCCGGCGGATTGGCCGTCAAGCGCTGGTGTGAAATCGGCAACACCCCCAAGGCAGCCGAATCAAAAATCCGGGCCCTGCTCGCGGCCGCTTCCCCAAGCCAGCTTGATGCCATGGGAATTCGTCCCGACGGCGCTGAATTTTACCTCCCCATCCGCACCTTGATCATTTTGGGCCGCAAAAGCTGATCGATCCTCGATCATCCAGCCTCTTCTGTTGCGTTGTCAGCCACACGACATCCCTTCGCCCTTTTCCCCGTCCCTTTACGTCCTTTGCGTCCTGTGAGTCCATTTCCAAAAACAGGGCAAAAGAAACCGGTAACAACGAACTCGTTCCCGGTAATTGATTTATATAGGATGTCCCTGTGAGCAGCCCGGCCTCATCCACCGATTTGCCCAAAGTGTTCCCCAACACCCGCTGGTCCGTGGTGCTGGCCGCCACCCAGCCCCATTCACCCGGCTCCACTGAGGCGCTGGAAGTCATTTGCCGCGCCTACTGGCATCCACTCTACGCTTATGTCCGGCGTTGCGGCCATTCGCCCCATGACGCCCAGGACCTGACCCAGGAATTTTTCCGGCGCCTGCTGGAGAAACGCTGGCTCGAAAACGCCGACCGCGAAAAGGGGCGGCTGCGGACCTTTCTGATTCTGACGTTGAAGCATTTCATCGCCAACGAATGGCGTCGCGCATCCGCTCAAAAACGCGGCGGTCGCCAGCCGCATGTCCCCTTGGACACGGCGCTGGCCGAAAGCGGTTTTGCGGCGGACCAATAACTGTCCCCCGACGAGGCTTTCGACCGCCAATGGGCGCTGACTTTGTTGGACCTGACGCTCAAGAAGTTGCAGGCGGAGTTCGCCGCCGCGGGCAAGTCCAGGGATTACGACACGCTTAAAAGCTGTCTGATGGCCGAACATGGAGCGATTGATTATTCCGCCGTGGCGCAACAACTTGGCATCAACGCCAACTCCGCGCGCGTGGCGGTCCATCGCCTGCGCAAACGTTTCCGCCAGTTATACCGGGAAGAAATCGCCCAAACGCTGCTGGACGGCGCCGACCTGGACGGCGAAATGCGCCATTTGGCTGCCGCCCTGGCTGGCGAAGGAAAATGAACCGCGCCTGTAACAACCATGCTCGGAAAGGTAAGTAATGGGTATGAGCGAGGTACAGAAATGTCCGCAATGCGGTTCGCCCCTGCCGGAAAACGCCCCCGGCGGCCTGTGCCCCCGCTGCCTGATGCGGCTGAACCTCAAGACGGAAACCGTTTTCACCGGCGAGCCGGCGGCAGCAGTTCCGCCGCCCACGCCCGCCGAACTCGCACCGCATTTTCCGCAGCTTGAAATCCTGGCATGCCTGGGCCGCGGCGGTATGGGCGTCGTCTATAAGGCGCGCCAGCCGCAACTGGACCGGGTCGTCGCGCTGAAAATCCTCGCGCCCGAGCGCGTCACCGACACGCGGTTTGCCGACCGTTTTTTGCGCGAAGCCAAAACGCTCGCCAAGTTGAATCATCCGAACATCGTCACCGTTCACGATTTCGGCCAGGTGGACGGCTATTTTTATCTGCTCATGGAGTTTGTGGACGGCGTGAACCTGCGCGAACTGCTGCGCCGCGGCCGCTTGTCACCCCAGGAAGCGCTGGCCATCGTGCCGCCCATTTGCGAGGCGCTGCAATACGCCCACAACCGCGGAATTGTGCACCGCGACATCAAGCCCGAGAACATCCTGCTGGACAAGGAAGGCAAGGTGAAGATCGCCGATTTCGGGCTGGCGAAACTAATGGAAGGTGGGGCGGGCAGTCCTCTGCCCGCCGCTAGTCTGCCATCGGACGTCCGCGCGCACGGACCCCGACATCCGATGTCGGGGGGAGTCACGCGCCTTACCAGTGAATTGACCGAGGCGGGCAAGGTGATGGGCACGCCCAAATACATGGCACCGGAACAGGCGGAGAAACCGGCCGAAGTGGACCACCGGGCGGACATTTATTCCCTGGGCGTGGTCTTTTACGAAATGCTCACCGGCGAACTGCCCGGCAAGAATATCGAACCTCCTTCAAAAAAATTTCAAATTGACGTCCGCCTGGATGAAGTGGTGCTGCGCGCCTTGGAGAAGAAACCCGAGCTTCGTTACCAACAGGCCAGCGCGGTCAAGACGGAGGTGGAGACTATCGCCGCGACGAACCCCGACCTGACCGCCAGTCCCACTCCATCCCCAGACGCAACGCGCACCGCGAATACCAACACCAGAAAACCGATTTGGCGCAGGCCTGTCACATATACCTCCGTGGCTCTGTGCGTGGTTCTGGCTGCGTTTGTCTTCCTGTTTCTTCTCAGAGCGAACACGTATCGTATCACCGGCACTTGGAAAGCTGAAAACGTCACCTTGGCTCCTTGGACATTCACCTTGAAGGCAGGGGGCAGCTTAGGCCACGGCGAGCGCGTGCTCACCGGCACAGTCGGCGAGGAAGGATTGATGGGAGAGACCCCCATTTACGACGCTGTCGTTTCGGGCAACAAGGTCTCCTTCAAGTGCGACAGCCCTGACGGCGAACTCACCATCAGTTTTTCGGGCGTGAGGACGGGAAACCTCATTGTTTTCACGCGCGAAGCGCAGGGTCGGTCCCATCCTGCTTTAGCGACGGGCGAAATTCGTATGGCGCCAGCTCCACCCAATTTTCCTGTTGCGCCAGCTCCACCCTATTTCCCTGGAACGGTGGCCGGTCTTACCCCGGGGGTCGGAATCTATAGTGCGTCAGGCGCAACCAATTTCACGGCCAAGCGCGCAGTGGGTTCCACCTCCGAGACGGCTCCGAGCCCCACTCTGCCAGCCGTCGTGGTCACCGCCATCAGACCGCTTTACTTCGTTTTGAATTTGAAATCAGTGGCGACCAACGAATTCGGCGCGCGCTACGTCATCACCGTCGAACGGCAAAACACCGGCCGCCAGGAGATGCATTACGTATCGGTGGGCGATCACAATAGCGTTTTTACGGTGGTCACCAACGGCGCGCCGGGTAATCCGGACGCTTTGGTTCTCAAGCTGGCAGACTCGGGGGAAATCGTGACGTTGTCGAACGGCCAGCCCTACAAGCGTGTGGCCGCGTATGAAGCGGGCATCAAATATGATCCGCAACATATGACTTGGATGGGGTGTCGAGTAGGGCGTCAAATGAGGTTTGCCGGAGATGTATATACCATCGCTGACATTAGTCCGCATGAGGTCGTAGTATCCGATCAATCAAGCCATCGAAAATGGTCGTTGCCATATTCCCCTGATGGGCTGTCATCCGTTACCCGAGGCATCACCGGCACTTGGCAAGCCGACCAAGTTGCATTCGCGCCGTGGACATTCAAATTGAAGGCAGAAGGCACTAAAGTGACCGGCACGGTGAGCCAGGGAGAATCCAGTGGAACGTGGATTACGTCGTTAACTGGGGAGACCGCTATCTACGAGGGTACCATTTCAGGCGACCACGTCTCATTTAAGTGCGACAGCCCGGATGGCGGACGCACGATCACCTTTTCGGGCGTGATGGCGGGAGAGGTCATTACCTTCACCCGGGAAGTGAAAGTTCAACCCGGCGCTTCTCCCGGATTGGATGGCATTTATGGTGCGTCAGGCGCAACCACTTTTACCGCCAAGCGTGTGGTGGGTTCCACCTCCGAGACCGTTCCCAGCCCGGCTCCTCCTGCCGCCGGTTCGGTACAGACTTCATCCGCCGAAATGGGGCTGAAAACGATTTCCAGCCCCGATAAAGACCGCTAACGCCCATGAATAAGACAACCTCAAAAATCGTTACGCTTGTCATTGCCACAAGCGTGTTAACTTCCGTATGCAACGACCACCTCATGGCCCAGCAAGGCCAGACGCCGCCCAGCGGGCAGGATGGAATTACCGGCACGTGGCAGGCTCAAGATGTTGGGTTCGCTCCGTGGACGTTCACATTGAAGGCGGCGGGCGCCAAAGTGACGGGCACGGTGAGGCAGGGCCAATTCAACGGGACGATGGCAACGACGTTGACCGGGGCAACCGCGATCTACGACGGCGCCATTGCGGGCAACCAGGTCTCCTTCAAATGCGACAGTCCCGATGGCGGGCGCACGATTTCCTTTTCGGGCGTGGTGGGGGGCGACATCATCACCTTCACACGCGAGGTGAAAGTTCAGCCCGGCAGTTTTCCAGGGATGAACGGAATTTACGGCGCGAGTGGCGCAACCAATTTCACGGCAAAACGCGTCGTGGGCGAAACCACGGCCCAGCAAGACCAGGCCGGTATGATGCAGCAGTCTGCACTGCCGGTCCAGCAAGACCAAGGTGCGACCGGTCAGCCAGGAATGCCGCCTGGCCGGTATGTCATGACATTGGAGCATTATCCGCCGGCCGACCCGCAAGCCCTGACCGATCTGGAAAACAAGGTCAAGGAGCGCCAGGGCACAAAGGAAACCACCGGCGAAATCACCATCAATCTCAAACCCTACATCAACTCCAAACTGAACGATCCTCTGGCCGACCAACCTGATAAGAGGGACCATACATTGGCGGATCTCCCACTGGGCCTGAATACCTATGGTGGCGTGCCTTTTGACGTGGAAGGGATTGTCCAGCTTAACGGCCCGTCAATCGAAGTCGGTGCCAAACAGTGGCCGTCCGAGGTAAAGGACATCGCCATTGGCCATCCCTTCAAAAAGCTGCACCTGTTGTACGGCGCGTTCAATATCGTGGCTCCGCAAGCTCATATTACCTTCGCCAAAATGATCTTGCATTATGCGGATGGCTCGCAGGAGGAACTGAACCTCGACGGCGGTACGCACACCCTGTGCTGCGTGGATGCCTCGATTCCACAGCAACTCGACCTGTTACCGTCGCCGCAAACCGAACTGGCCTGGCTTGGCACCGATCCTTACCTCAAGCAAAACAATCCCAATGCCTGTCTGCATCTCTATCGCACCACCTTGGACAACCCCAAGCCTGACAAGCAGGTGACCTCCATTGATTACGTTTCCACGATGTTCAATCCGGGACCGTTCATGGTGGGACTGACCATTGAGTAAGGCGGCCCATCTTGCCGGCACAGTTTAGAACCAAACTTGATACAACTGAATTTGACGCGTTGAAGGCCGGCAGCGAAACTTGCAGCTACCTTGCTTGCTGGCCAGGTAAAGTTTGTTGCTTAGGCTGTGCGGCGATTGACCGCCGGTTTCATTGGCTATTGGATGTTTCCCTCTTGCTCCTTGCACCCCAACGCTTGCCTCATGTAAAAAGCCGCCCCGGTCTCCCGGAGCGGCTGTGCTAAATCCGATTTAACGATTTAGCGATTTACCCCGAAAGCTTTCGGGGTTCACGCTTCAACGTTATTTCTTCCTGGCCTTCTTGGCCGCTCTTCCTGGCCTTCTTGGCCGCTTCTTCCTCCAACGCCGCTTGCGCCGCCGCCAGCCGAGCCACCGGCACCCGGAACGGCGAACAACTCACGTACGTCAGCCCAATCCGATGACAGAACTTCACGCTGTCCGGGTCCCCACCGTGTTCACCACAGATCCCCAGCTTGATGTCCGGCCGCGTTTTCTGTCCCCGTTCCACGGCGATCTTCATCAGTTCACCCACTCCCGCCTGGTCAATCGTCGCAAACGGGTTCTTCTTGATGATCTCCAGTTCCTGATACGATGGCAAAAACGTCCCCGAATCGTCCCGGCTCATCCCCAAACACGTCTGCGTCAGGTCGTTCGTCCCGAAGCTGAAGAACTGCGCGTCCTTGGCTATCTCGTCGGCCACCAACGCCCCGCGCGGGATCTCGATCATCGTCCCCACCAGGTATTTCACCTTGGTCTTCTTCTCGTCCTGCACCTGTTGCGCCACCCGATGCACCACTTCCAACTGGTTCTGCAATTCCTTCGGGAATCCCACCAGCACAATCATGATCTCCGGCTTCACCGGTATCCCTTCGTTCTGCACCTGGATCGCTGCTTCAATGATCGCCCGCACCTGCATCTCCGTGATCTCCGGAAACACAATGCCCAACCGGCAGCCGCGCAGCCCCAGCATCGGGTTGAACTCGTGCAGTTCCTTGACCCGTTGTTTGATCTTCTCCACCGGCACGCCCATCTTCCTGGCCAGGTCCTGTTGCGCCGCCTCTTCGTGCGGCAGAAATTCATGCAGCGGCGGGTCCAGCGTCCGGATGGTCGCCGGCAACCCTTTCAATTCCTTGAAGATGCCCACAAAATCGTCCCGCTGATACGGCAGCAACTTGGCCAGCGCCTTTTTGCGGTCCGCCAGATTGTCCGCCAGAATCATCTCGCGCATCGCGTCAATCCGGTTGCCGCCAAAAAACATGTGCTCGGTCCGGCACAGCCCGATGCCCGTGGCCCCAAACGCTATCGCGTTGGCCGCCTGCTCCGGCTGGTCGGCGTTGGCCCGCACTTGCATCCGCGACACCTTCCCGCACCAATCCATCAGCTTCTTGAACATCTGGTAGGTCGCGCTCTCCTTGCCCTCCAGCGTCTTCTCAATGAGAACTTGGACGATTTCAGAGGCGGCGGTTTTCAGTTCGCCCGGATACACCTCGCCGGCCGTCCCGCTGATGGAGATGAAATCCCCTTCCTTGAACGAGTCACCGTTCACCGACATCGTCTTGGCGTTGTAATCAATCTGCAACGCCCCGGCGCCGCACACGCACACCTTGCCCATCTGCCGCGCCACCAACGCCGCGTGCGAACTCACTCCGCCCTTGGCCGTCAGAATGCCCTCCGCCGCAATCATCCCCCGCAAATCTTCCGGCGTCGTTTCGTTGCGCACCAGCAATACCTTCTCGCCCTTGGCTGCCGCCGCCGCTGCCCGGTCCGCGTTCAAATATATCTTGCCCGACGCCGCTCCCGGCCCCGCCGGCAATCCCCGCGCGATGCACTTGGCCGCCTTCACCGCCTTGCGGTCAAACACCGGCGCCAATACCTGGTCCAACTGGTCCGCCGGCACCCGCCGGATCGCCGTCTTCCAGTCTATCAGCTTCTCCTTCTCCATCTCGATCGCAAACCGTACCGCCGCCAGCCCCGTCCGTTTGCCGTTGCGCGTCTGCAACATGAATAATTTGCCGTCCTGAATCGTAAACTCGAAGTCCTGCACGTCCTTGAAGTGCGCTTCCAACGTCTTGCGCACCTGCTCCAATTCCGCGAACGCCGCGGGCAGATGGCCCTTCAATTGCGCCACCGGCTCGGGCGTCCGAATGCCCGCCACCACGTCTTCGCCCTGCGCGTTGATCAGAAACTCTCCGTAGAACACCTTCTCCCCCGTCGCCGGGTCCCGCGTGAATGCCACGCCCGATCCCGACTGCTCTCCGGTATTGCCATACACCATCGCCTGCACGTTCACCGCCGTCCCCCATTCGGCCGGTATCCCGTATTTGCGCCGATACACGATCGCCCGGTCGTTCATCCACGACCCGAACACCGCCCCGACCGCCCCCCAAAGCTGTTTCCACGGGTCTTGCGGAAATTCGCTGTTCGTGCGCTCTTTGATCAAACTCTTGAACCGCACCACCAGTTCCTTCAGATCCTCCACCGTCAACTTGGTGTCCTCGATGCCGGCGTGATACCGCTCGTGTTTCAGGCCGTGGATCACCACTTCGAACGGCTCGTCCTCTTCCCCCGCCCGCTTCTGCACCCCCATCACCACGTCGCCATACATCTGGATGAACCGCCGGTAGCAGTCCCAGGCAAACCGCTCGTTCCTGGTCGCCGCCACCAACGCCAGCACCGTCGCGTCGTTCAGCCCCAGGTTCAATATCGTGTCCATCATCCCCGGCATCGAATCCCGCGCCCCAGACCGCACCGACACCAACAACGGCATCGCGCTCTTGTCCCCAAATTTGGTCCCCATGATCTTCTCGATGAAGGCCACGCCCGCCTTGACCTGCGGGTCCAGGGCCTTGGGATAGCTCTTCTTGTTCTGGTAATAATGCGTGCACACCTCCGTGGTGATGGTGAATCCCGGCGGCACCGGCAATCCGATGCGGCTCATCTCGGCCAAGTTGGCCCCTTTGCCGCCCAACAACGGCTTCATCGAACCGTCGCCGTCCGCCTTCTTGTTCCCAAATAAATACACGTGTTTCGCTGTCTTGGATCCTTTAGCCATAAATCGTCTTTCGTTA
>JBEKMW010000025.1:0-46871 GCA_049523455.1 Verrucomicrobiota bacterium
ATGCCACCATAATAACAGTAACCAATCAAATATTGCTGCTGACTTGGTTGGTAAACGGGCAACCCGCCGACGGTGCCATAGTCAGGCAGGCTGGGACAAACCCAAACACTGAACGTGTTGGTGTCGTTTGGATCCAGGCTGATCTCTTTCAGCGACTGCTCCTGCGGCAGAAGCAGGGCTCTTTGATTGGACTCACGGGCGCCGCTGTTCGCCGGCACCAGGAAGTCGTTATTATCTCCGCAATACGCTGTCATGCCCGTTCCAATTTCATGCAAATTGTTGGCACAGGAAGCAATGTACCCTCTCGCTTTGGCCCGCGCCAAGGCCGGCAACAAGATGGCCGCCAAAATGGCGATCACGGCAATAACCACCAAAAGTTCAATCAAGGTGAAACCCCCGGAACAGGCCCGATATTTTCTAAACAGGCTCATGCTCATTTGCTGCTACTGATTAGTAGCCCAAAACCGCCTTGCCGTCAACAAAATACGATGACTTTGCTCGGCGTCCACGCCGCCGGGCGGAGGCGTTCATGGCATGTGCGGTTACCACGCGACCACCCATGCCTTGCGCTCGATCTTTGGAATCTGACACGCGCTTGCCATTCTGTTCGTGTGTATCTGACAAGTTGCCTTGGCGCGCGGTTTAGGCCGCATTAACTCGCGAACTGGTGAGTCATGAGCGAATGTCAAAGACTACAGGTGGACTTGAATCGAAGCGGCGTGAACGCCGCGCGCCGCGACGCTTTGCGTTTGGAGGAACTTCCCAGATGCACACGGATTGTTCTCCACGGGTCAACGTTCCGCCGACAGCGCCTACAATTCCCTCGCTGGCTACTGCGCCTTGGTCTGAAAGACGAACAGGTAGGGCACGGCTGGATGATTTTGCGTGTCGCGGAAGCCGTGAAAACTCTGGCTGTTGATCCACCAGCCATAGGTCTTGTTCGGTTCCAGCTTCACCTTCATGATGCAGGTCCGGTGGTCCGCGTCGTAATGCGGTTTATCCACGCTTTCCGGCGCGGAGTCCTTCCAGGCGGTGGACCAGCTCCAGGATTGGTCCGTCATGTCCTTGCTGAACTTGATTTTGATTTCGACAACGCCGGGCGCAACGTCTTTGCTGCCAGCTTCGGGCACCGTTTTGACCACCACCGGCGCGATGGAGTCAACGTCCTGGGCGCGGGTGGTGAGCGGCGCGAATTGGCAGAGCGCGCCAATGATGAGTGTGGTGAGTAATGATTTTGTTTTCATGTTTGGATTTTGGTTTTTCGATCGGGCTTGGTTTGGAAAATCGGCACAGCGATGGTTTTTCAGTTCAATCCGGAATCCGTTGACCCATTCGGCCCTTGCCGGCCGATTCTTCCGCTCATTCGCCCATCGGACCCGTCCTTAACTCTGAAGAAACGCTGTTCATCCGGGCCAAGGGGTTTGTCATACCAGTCAGCCGATGGCAAATTGGCTCCCGGCTCAACGGGCGGCTGAAATGCCGCGTCGGGCAGCGGCTGGTTGAGCTTCGCGAAGTGGAAATGGTATGTCTCTTCGCCACCGGAAGTATGCTGGATGAGCTGCACCGGCAGGAATGTCTGCGAATCAATCCACCACTTTGATCGCATGGCAAACAGCGGTTCGTACTGTTTCTTTGGTTGCCTGACCATCCAGCAATCCACGGCGACACACGCGCGACCGTCCACCTGCGCCGGGCCTTCGTAAATCAGCCGCTCGTTTGCCAGTGCCCATGCCACTGTCTGTCGCGTCAAGTCGAGCGGATCAGCGACGCTGGTGTAGATGCTCTTTACCTCCGCAACGGGGCTGCAGAGGAGCCTGCGCCCGCCGTTGTCATCATCCGAATAAAGCCAGCAATTACTTCCGTCGCATCCCAGGATGAATGCCTTTGTATTCATGATGTCCGAGATGTCGGCGTAAACCTGATTTGTTCGCTGCCATTTGAACGTCGCTGAATAAGCCGTGATCCCATTGTAACATCCCTTCCCCAAAAAATCGGAGGACAACATAATCTGTTGAACCGTCTCGATGCCGGAATTCATCCCGTCCCGTGCGGCCTTCACTGAGGAAAGCAGTTGTTCCAGCCGCGGGTCCTTTGAGGCGGTTTCTATTTCCTTCTCTTGTTGGGCGGAGTAATTATTGGTCCCAATTTCGCAGCGGAGAACGATCGGATCGCTGTCCACGTCTTCGGCGCTAAAAAAGCCGTCTAATATTAACTTGGTCTCATTGTCGGGCGGCAGCACCAGCGGAAGGGTGAGCCGCCGGCCGGAAGCATCACGGTTGAAGCTCGGGATAATGAATGGCGCCTCGAACCCCCAACGGTCTCCGCGCAAATGGGGAAAACCGTAATCAAGGGTCATGGGCTGGTCGAAGGTCACTTCCAACATCGTCAGCACGGGCAGCGATTCGCCGGGACTTGGGGAAATTTGAATCACTTTGGGCCTGGGCGCGCCGGAACTGGTCGCGGCCGGCCGGGTGGTGAATTGCCAGTGATATTCGTCCGCCGCACCAAAATTCAAATTACGGAAACCTCCGTTGGCTATGTAGTTGGACCTCAGTTTATTCGTCTGGTTTGGAAGCAAGCGCACGGGAATGACAAATTCGTTGCGTGCGGATTCGTAACGGGATTGCCCGTTGGGAAAAAAGCCGCCTGACGACCAATTCAACTGCAGGTCATTCGAATTCATCGGCTGGTCAAACCGGATGCGCAATTCCTGTAACAGGTCAACGTTGGTGGCTCCGTCGGGCGGGAAAACGGAAACCACTTCGGGAACCGCCAGAACCAGTTTGCTCTCTTCGAGCGCTTCGGCTTTGGTGCCAAAATAGAGTTCGCCCAGGCGCTTGCCCCACACGGAATTCAGACGCACATGGGGCAGTCCTGGGACCACGTGAGCGCAAGCCAATGCGAAATCACCGCGTCCTTTGGAAATTTGCATTCGAGGTTGAGCGCCAGCCGGCTGGGCGGCTGGGCTGGTGGTTGTGATCCGAAGCTCCAGCGTGGCCGTGTCGTCGCTGACGAGGTTGTAATGGCCATTCACCATCATCTGGTCATTGGTTAGCACGACCGACGTGATTTCAATGGCATCACCTTTGGGGAAATAGGCCTGGCCGATGTAATCGGATTTGACGGCAGGCTGCGGGGTGGCACGGTTTTTGATGAAATTCTGGAGCGCGATTCTGCCCAATAATCCGAGCACGGGAATCACCAAAAAAACGATCACAATAAAACGCCAGAAGTGGTCTGACTTTTGGGCGGGCACAAATGGTGGTGAAGCCGTGTAGGCCGCGGCGGCCGGTCTGTTGGTGGCGCTGGAAGCGGCGGTTCCCGGAGTAGTGGTAATCGTCTCGACATCTGTTTTTACCTGGCTGGCTTGCTGATAGCGAAGTTCCGGCTCCTTTTCCAGCGCGTGCAAGACCACATCATCCAGCCGCACGTCAATTTGAACTTTGCGTGAGGGCGGTTGGAACTTTCCCAGCGGCAGTTCCCCCGTGAGCATTTCGTAGAACACGACGCCGAGCGAATAAATGTCCGCCCGATGGTCCACCGTCTGCGGTTTCTCGATTTGTTCGGGCGCCATGTAATGCGGCGTGCCCATCACGTCCTTCGCGCCGGTGAGGATTTGTTGCCCGGCTGCGGCACCCACCATTTTCGCGATGCCAAAATCGGCGATCTTCACCCGGCCTTGCCTGTCCAGCAGAATGTTCTCCGGCTTGATATCGCGATGAACGACGCCTTGTTCGTGCGCGTATTGCAACGCTTCGCAAATCTCCGGTACAATGGCCAGGGCCTGCTCCGGTTTCATTTTTTCGCGTTGGAGCAATTGGCGCAGGCTCACGCCGTCCACGTATTCCATCAGCAGAAAGAATCGCCCTTCCATTTCGCCGAAATCATAAACGCCCACGATGTTCGGATGAGTCAGCCGCGCCAGCGCGCGGGCTTCGCGTTCAAAACGCTCGGCAAATTGCGGATCGTCCTGCCTTTCCGGGGCGAGGATTTTGAGGGCGACCAGGCGGTCCAGTCGCGGTTGGCGCGCCTTATACACGGTGCCCATGCCGCCGCGGCCCAGGCATTCCAAAATTTCCAGTTGCGGGAAAAGCGGCGCGATTTCAGCGGTGGAAGCGGGCGGCTGGACGATATTGGTTCCGCCCGGTCCTGTTTCCGGCGCCTCCGTTTGGGTGGCCAAGCCCGCTTGCAGCATGCATTCCGGGCAGATGCCGCCCGGCGCGGACGCCGGCACCGGCTTGCCGCAATGCGAGCAATGGCTGGACGGCGTCTGCCGGGGCGGGGAAACGATGGCGGCTTCTGAAGGTTTGATCGGTTGACGGTGCCGGACGAGGAATTTGATGAGCACCCGCACTGCGGCAAATAGCGCCAATAAGAGCCCAAGAGCGCCCATGACGAAGATAATTTCCCATCCGCCCAGAAATGCCGCCAGCATGGGCTGAAACATCATAATTGTTCTCCGGATCGGGGATGGTTCATGTCGGGGCTTTCATTTACTACATACAAAGGGATTGCCGGCCAAAGGTTACCAACAATTTTTTGAACATCCACCTTGGCGGCAAGGCATCCCGCCGCATTCTTCGCATTCTCATCCCGCCAATGTCCGAAACAAATACCGCAGTTCGTCCTCGATTTCATCGGGATTCGAGACGGTGTGAGCGATGGTCTCGCGCAACAGGGCGCGGTAACGTTGGCGCAGGCGGTGCACGGCCACCTTGACCGCGTTTTCGCTCAGGTTCAGTTGCCGCGCCAGTTCGGCATAGGGCGCCGCCTCGCTTTTTCCGGCCAAGGTGACGCGCAGCACCTTGAACAACCCGGACTTGCCTTGGGCGCCATGTTCGGTTTCCAGGCGCCGATAAACCTGTTCGAGCAATGTCATGGCCCACCGGTGCTCATAGGCTTTCTCAGGCGTGAAATTCTCCGCCGGGATTTCGCCCAGCCGCGTCTCGGCGCTTGGCAGGTCAAGCGGGACGATCCGGCCGCCGCCGCGCTTTTGCGCGCGGGCCTTGTCCCGTTCATCGGCCAGAAAATGATTCATGCTGGCCAGCAGGAAGGAACGGAACCGGCCTTTTTCCGGCGCGACCGTGGCCACCGCGTTGCGCTCCAGCAAGCGCGCGAAAAATTCCTGGGTGAGGTCCTGGGCATCTTCCGGTGAATGCCCGCGCCTGCGCACATAGGCATAAAGCGGATACCAATAGGTCTGGCAGAGGTTTGCCAGCGCATCACGAGCGCGGGTGGTGTCGTTGCGGCCGGCGGTCAGGACGACCGACCAATGGGTGGTGGCAAACACGGGCCGTCGGCAGACCTCATTGGGAGACAGGGCAGTTTCCGGCGGCGTGGCTGAAGTTGACGTGCTCACCGCCCGTGAGCGTAGCGCGAAGACCGGGAAGCGCAAGCGCGGATGGGGTAGTGTCCTGAAGTTAGGACACTACCCCCGGGCCTTATTGATTAACAGATGTTTCGTGATACGGTTGATGCGCCTCGAACAGAGCCAAAAGCTGCCGGTCCATTTTTGCCGACGCGGGATCGCCCGAACTTGAGTTTAACCCGACGGCTTTTTGTTCGGTGGCGATCGCCTGCTCAAATTGTCCGGCCTCGGCGTAAGCCGCGGCCAAGGTTCGGAGCACGGAAGCGTCTTTATCCTGGGTCAACTGGCTGGCTTGCTGCGCCAAGGCGACCGCCCGGGGCCCATTGCGGATGGAGGGATCCGGCCAAGTGGCCAGCATCCACGCCAGATTGATCTGTGGGGGTAGTGATTGAGGATCCAGGGCAACGGCTTTTTGAAAACTCGCCAGGGCATCCGACGGCAGGTTCTTTTGCCGGAAGGCCTTGCCGAGATTATTGTATGCGGCGGCGAAGCGTGGTTGGAGTTCGACGGCCTTTTGATATTGGGCAATCGCCTCGTCCAGTCGTCCCATCTGGAACAGACAATAACCGAGGTTGTTATGGGCCTGGGCAAAGTCCGGGTCAATGGCCAGGGCCTTTTGATACTGATGGATGGCGTCGGGCAAGCGCTCTTTTCGGAAAAGAGCGTCGCCTAAACGCTCGCAGGTATCGGCGGAATCCGGTTGCAGGGCCTGGGCAGTTTGGAATTCAACGATGGCTTCGTCCAAGCGCCCCTTTTGAAAGAGAGCGGTGCCGAGACCACTGTGGGAGGGGGCCCATTGAGGTTGCAACGCAACGGCCTTGCGATATTGGGCGATCGCTTCATCCACCCGCCCGGATTGGAGCAGACAGTATCCCAGGTTGTTGTAGGCCCCGGCGAAATCCGGCTTGAGCGCCACGGCTTTTTGATATTCCGCGGTCGCCGCCTCCAGGTCCCCTTTATGGAACAGAGCATTGCCGAGACCCGCGAGGGCATTCGGCGAATCCGGCCAAAGCGCCAACGCCTCTTGATAATGATGAATAGCTTCATCCACTGCTCCATGCGCCAGCAGGGAGTTGGCGGTCAGGTGGTGGGCATTGGCACGGACCTCGACAGAGGCGAACAGGTTAAACGCGGCCGAGTAGGCGAACAGCAGGCACCACCCCCCGCGCGCGAGCCGCCGCCAGATGGGTGAACCGGCCAAGGCGCGCTCGCAGCCAAGAATTCCGACGGCGGCCAGAAGCAATAAAGCGGGCAGAAAATCCGACTCATAGTGGCTGCCGGCCGTAAAAAAGAGGCACATGGTCAAGGCACAGGGCAGAAAAAGCAAAAAGATTGCCGCCACGAACCAGCGCAAGATGGCGGCGGCTTCCGCCGGCCGGTTTTTCCAAACCCACGGGACGGCGAGAACCGGCCACACCAACGGATAGTTGCTGAGTATCCCGCCATAAGGACCTCCCGCTCCATCATAACCCGTGGGCAAAGGTGGCAGCGAGGCAGCGTGCAAAAAGGGGAAACGGGCGCTCCAAGCGACGGATCCAAAGAAATAAAAGCGCGCGTTGAACCATAGATAGTGCAGACTAAAGGGCCGGGCGGTGGTCGGCTGGTAATCGCCATTCAACTGATAGTGCCAGCCAAATTCGAATGGGTTCTGGAAGCGCAGGCTGTTGTAAACCATCAGCCCCAATCCCACCAACATCGCCGGACCGGCCGCCGCCGCCAACAAGCAACCGGCCCGGCGCCGTGAGCCGGGTTCCCGGTGCGAGGCCCACGCCCGGCCTGCCGGGGCCAGGAGAATGATGATCCCGAACAGCAAAGATGGCCGCGACCCGACGGCTAATCCATAAGCCAGACTGGCCAGTAGCAACCACGTAACCGGCCGTTTCGGCGCATGCAGGGCGCGCCAGATTCCGGCCAAGGCCAGCATGGTGAAGGCAAATCCGGCGACGGTGGCCACTTCATAGACATTGCACCAGAGGGACAAAATCTTCTCCGTCAGCATGGCCAGACCGAGCATGAGCATGCCCGCCGCAGGCGCCCAAATACTTACTTCAGGAAAGTAACGCCGCCAGATGGCATATAATAAACCGGCCGCAGCCAAAAAGCCCGCGGCAAAAAAGATTACGACCGCGTCCGTGTCTGAAAGATAATGGCCGGTGAGGGTGGTATAGGGCCAGAAGAGCACCAAGGCCGGTGAAACCCCGAAATACAGGTATAATTTTCCCTGGTAATAGCTCATGTCATACGCATCCTGTATGTACGCTGCATTGGCGGCGGGATCGTAGGGATTGGCCAGCCGTGCCAGCTCCGGTGGCGCGGCCTTGTTCAAATTGAGCTGTCCGGCGCGGAAACCTTGTACCAGGAGATTATAATAGGAATTTTCGGCAGGAGGACTTTTCGGCTCCAGGGAAAATGGCGGGTCGGCGAACCAGGCATAGGCCCCGATCACCAGGGCGCAAAGTGCGCCCAAAACCGCGGCGGAAATCCTTGCGTTTTTATCGCCTTTGGGTGGGGAGATTTTCGGCGTATCTGACGTTTCGTCCATCAACAAAAAACGCGGGCGGTAATGATTGCAACGGCATATCGGGTTTTCATAGGCGCTACTGCATGGCAAACGAATCACGTGCAAATTCGCCCCAAATCCCCCATGATGTCAACCGCTTTTCAGGAGCGCGGCTCTATGAGCCGCAGCGCTTCCCCATGCAAACCAAGCCGCTGCGGGTCGCAGACCCGCGCTCCGAAAACAAATTAGGACACTACGAGGCAAACCGACGTGCTGCGTGAAGGGTGAAAGGCGCGCGGCCTTTCAGGCCGCTTCAGTGTCCGAGCGGGAACCAACAAACGATCGGGCTGTGGGCTCTCGAGCGATGAAGCGGCGTAAACGCCGCGCTCCGGCATTGTTCTAATCGGTGGCAACGTCAAGCAAACGTGAAAGGCGCGAGGGAATCAGGCTGCCACTGCACGCGCGATACGCATTGCCGCTTCGCGTGGCGCGCGGGCTGCCGGCGGTTCACCGGGCCTCAGTGCCGCGCTGGAAATGGATTCCGCCATTGACCGTGTTGGCACTGACGCGCGCGCCGCCATTGCCGAGGGTGCCGTGCAGTTCACGCCGCAAGGGGAATTCCTTCTTAATCACCAGCGCGGAGAATTCACTGCTGATGCTGCCGTTGACGGTGTTGGCGGAGACATCCGCGGAAGCGTTCGCCGGCAAGGTGGCTGCGATTTGGCCATTCACTGTATTCAATGACACCGACTGGCCGCCGCCGAGCAATCCCAACTCCGCCTCGATCCGGCCATTGACGGTGGAGAGGTTCAGATTGGCTGCTGCGTCGGTGACCCGTACTTCGCCGTTGACGGTGGACGCCTTGATGTCGCCGGACACGTCTTCAATAATGATGTGGCCATTGACGCTCGAAATTTGCTTGAGCTGCGCGTTTTGCGGCACCTGGATTGCGTAATCCACGGTGGCGGCGTTGGGTCTGCCGCCATTGAATAACCACCACCAAAACGATGACGACCCCGTGGCATTAGGCACCACCTTGGTGTGCACCGCCACGTCGCCGGGGCTGGCAGTAACGATGATGTTGATGGCATCAACGCTATCGGCGCTTCTGCCATGCTTGAGCGCTTTGATGGACACTTCATTGCGGTCCCAGCCGGCAATTTCGATGTGGCCGTTGACGTTATCGAGACTGAACCGGCCCTGGGCGGAGAGCGGGAGGGTGCGGCTGAAATCCTGCTGAAACTCGTCGGTCGTCGTTAACTTGCCGGGTGTCTTCGGGGCGCCATTCAACCGGAGTGTGGGTGGAAGCCCGGAGTTGTCTGCTGGCTGAACTGGCTGGGCGCTCGCAGGCAGTGGCAGTGGTGGAACTGGCGGCAATTGCGGAGCCGGTGCCATTGCCGGAACTGGCGGCAGTGCCGGAACGGTTGACAATGAAGGAGTTGGTGACGCCGAGGGCACAGTTTCCGGCGGAGCGGCGGGATATAATAGAAGCGCTCCGCCGACAAGCACCGCCAGCACCAGGAGCAAGCCCACTGCCATGGCAACCATTTTTCCGGCACCGTTGGCTTTGGGTGGGATGCCCGCCGACGGCACCGGTGAACGATTCATTTCGAAGGCGTGCCTCACGTCCGGACGGGCCAAAACGATCAGCGCCCAAATGCCGACCGGCAGGCTGACCAGGCTGCAAGCCACGATGGCCACGATGCCGGCGGCAATGGACCAGGCGTAGCTGCGGAGCCGAAGCATTTGAATGGCGCCGAACAAGATGAGCAGCGCGGGAAGAACGTCAAAAAATACGATGCTGACACTCGCAAAGCGAAAAATGGGACCGATTCCCAGATTTTCCAGGAAGGGGCCCAGCCAGGGGATGAAGGAATGCCCCGAAAGGAAAAACAGGGCCGTGAATGCCCGCAGCAATTTCCACCCGGCGGCCACCATGAGGGCCACAGCGGGCGCCACAATCATGGCAGAGTTGGCAAGCGGCGGCGTGCCGGGGGCCGGCGGGGGCGGCGGAGGCGCGGGACTGGCCGGAGGGGTCGCGCCCGCCGGCGGGGTTGGCGGCGGAGCGGCTGTGGCGCCCGCGCCGGTTTTGAATTCGCCGGGTGGCGGGTGGAACCAGCACGTCAGCCTCCTGCCCCGGCCATCGGTGAAAGCTTTGCAGAGGATTAGAATCCAATCAATGGCGGCCCAGACGAGACAACCAAGTATTGAGAAACCAAGCAGAATTCCGAAGGAATCCTGCACGCCTCCCCGGCTGCTGGCGCATACAATAATCAGAAAAATGCACCAAGCCCAGGCGGCCACCTGTAATAATCCCGTCCAGACTTTCCCGACGTAGAACCGGTGTGCGCCAAAGATTCCGAAGAAGAAAGCCAGCAGGAATGCCGGCAAAATAGCTTTGTCGCTGGCGATCAGACCGGTGGAAACCGGGAAGGTTGGCGGCTGGGCGATTGGCTGGGCGGCAAATCCTGCTGCGGCAGACGGCGTGCCGGCGATGGTTTCCACGTCCGTCTTCACCTGGCTGGCTTGCTGATAGCGCCGCGCCGGTTCCTTCTCCAGCGCGTGCAACACCACTTCATCCAGCCGCACGTCCACCTCCACCTTGCGCGAAGGCGGCGCAAATTTGCCCAAGGGCAGTTCGCCGGTGAGCATTTCGTAGAACACGACGCCGAGCGAATAAATGTCCGCCCGATGGTCCACGGTCTGCGGTTTTTCAATCTGCTCCGGCGCCATGTAATGGGGCGTGCCCACCACGTCCCGGGCGCCCGTGAGTGTAACCCTGCCGGCGGGGGCGCCCACGATTTTGGCGATGCCGAAATCGGTGATCTTCACCCGCCCCTTTTTATCGAGCAGCAGGTTTTCCGGCTTGATGTCGCGATGGACGATGCCTTCGTTATGGGCGAACTGCAGCGCCTCGCAGATTTGGGGGACGATGGCCAGCGCCTGTTCCGGGGACAACTTCCCGGCTGCTTCGATCTCGCGCAGGTTGGTGCCATCCACGAATTCCATCAGCAGATACCAGAGAGGCACCGGCGGGCCGCCAGCCTCCGATTTGGCATTTGGTGGTTCAGATGGGGACAGGCGCGCCGCCGGTCCTACGCTACCGAAATCGTAAATGCCCACGATGTTCGGATGGTTCAACCGGGCGAGGGTGCGGGCTTCGCGATTGAAGCGCTCGGCAAAACCGGGATCGCTGGCCACGGCGGGCGGCAGGATCTTGAGCGCGACGAAGCGGTCCAAGGCCGGTTGGCGCGCCTTATAGACCGCGCCCATGCCGCCTTTGCCGATGAGGCCGAGGATTTCAAGCTGGGGAAAGAGGCGGGCGATTTCCGCCACTGGCGGCGGGACGAAGCCCGGTTGGCCCGGTGGCGGTACCCCCTCGGTGGCAATGCCCCGTTGCAGCAGGCAGGCCGGGCAAAGCCCTTCCGGCGCGTCCGGCTTCAGTTCCGCCCCGCACTGCGGACATTTGCGCGGAAGGATTTTGGTTTTCCGTTTCATGCTCACCGATTACTTGAAGGAAAAAGGACGAAAGGTTACGCGAATAATCGCCCCCGCCATCCCCAATCCGTAATTGTCCATCCCCGCCCTGACTCAATCCGCCAGCGCGGCGAACAGGTTTCGGATTTCATCTTCAATCTCGCCGGGATCACCGACGGTGCCGGCAATTTCGCTGCGGAGCAGTTCGCGGTAGCGCCGTCGCAGACGGTGCACCGCCGTCTTTACCGCCCCTTCGCTCGTGCCCAGGCGCGCCGCGATTTCGGCGTAGCGGACGTCGTGGCTGGCCTCGGTGAGCGTCGGCTTCAACTGCTCGAACAACGCTTCTTTTCCGTCGCGCACGTGTTCGGCCCGCAGCCGGCGGAGGACCTGGGTGAGCACGGCCAGCGCCCAGCGCCGCTCGAAAATTTTTTCCGGCGTGCTGTTGTCCGCCGGTTCCAAGCCGCCCGCCGTCTCGGCGCTGGACGCGTCCAGTGGGATCACCACCCGCCACCCGCCGCGCTTTTTCGCGTGGGCCTTGTCCCATTCGTTGGCCAGAAAATGTTTCAAGGCAGCCAGCAGAAACGTGCGGAACCGGCCGCGGTTGCGGTCGGCGTCGGCGAAAGAATTCTTTTCCAACAGCCGCGCAAAGAACGCCTGCGTGAGGTCCTGGGCGTCGTGGGTGGTGTGGCCCTGCCGCCGGACGAACGCGTAAATCGGGAGCCAGTAAACGCGGCAGAGACTTTCCAGCGCATCCCGCGCGCGCGTGGTGTCGCGGCGGCCAGCCGTCAGCACGACGGACCAATGCGTGGTGGCGAACACAGGCCGGCTGGAGACGTTGTTTTCGGGCGCGGTATTTTCGGGCGGCGCAACTGGAGATGAAGTGCTCACCGACCGCAAGCGTAGCGCGAAGACCGGGAAGCGCAAGCGTTGAGCGGCAAGGTCAACGTTCCGCCGAGAGCGCGGACAATTTCTGGCGCGTGAATTCAAAAACGGTTTCGGGCGACAGCGCGGTCAGACATTCGTTTGGATTCTTCCAGGTGCAATGCGACTTGAAGCAAGGAGAGCAGGGGAGGCCAATACGCAGCACGTCCGAAAGATGGCCATAGGGACCGGTGCGGCGCGGTTCGGTGGGGCCGAAGAGGGCGACCAGCGGTATGTCCAGGGCGGCGGCCACGTGCATGGGACCGGTGTCGTTGGTGATCATCAGGTCGCAGAGGCGAAGGCATTCGACCATTTCGGGCAGCGAGGTGAGGCCGCACAGGTTCAGGCAACGCGCGGGTTCGGCGCGCGCAATGGTTTCACCCAGGGGATGGTCATCCGCGTCACCGAGTATCACCAGGCGCGCGGCCGGATAATCCCTGGCCAGGGCGCGGGCGAGTTCGGCGAAGTTGTCCACCGGCCAGCGTTTAGTCGGCCAGCGCGCGCCGGGCTGGAGAGCAATCAGGAATGCGGAGTGCGGAGTGCGGACTGCGGAGTCGGGGGCAGGCGACGTAAGTGAGTGGATTAGGGGCGGGACGCCCATGCCACTCAGCCATTTTTGTTTGACTTGGGCGGCGACCTCGGGGCGTTCGGGGAGCCAGGGAAAATTCCAGTGGACCGGCACGCCGAGGTGTGGGAGCACACCAAGGTACCAATCCACCGCGTGCGTGTGGAAGGAAGCGCGGCGAACGGCGACGTCGTAAAATCCGCGCGCGCCTTCCCGGGGTTCGTCCAAGCCGATGAGGAAGCTGCCATTGGCCAGCCACGCGAATGCCCCGCTGCGGGCGAGGCATTGGAGGTCAATCACCAGATCAAAGTTCTGTTCGCGCATCCACCGGATGCTGCGAATCATTTCGGGCCAGTGCTGCGGATGCACCCAGCGGCGGCGCTCGAAACGGACGATGCCGCTCAGGTCCGGATCGCCGTCCAGGAGCGGCGCGAAATGAGCATCAATCCACCAGAAAATCCCGCTGTCGGGCCAATGCCGCTTGAGCAGGCGCAACACCGGCAGCGCCTGGACCACGTCGCCAAGCGAACTGGGTTTCAAGATGAGGATTTTCAAAGGGAAGGCAGAAGCAAGAATGCAGAATGCAGAAAATCATTCGCCGCGGGCGCGTTTTGAAATGGTGACGGGAATATTATTCTTCATTCTGCATTCCGCCTTCTACCTTCCATAGGCCAGCCGTTCGGCCAATCGTTCCGGCAAACCGGCAGCCAGGATTTTTTTCTGCGTGGCGGCAATGTCGTAGTCCAGCCGGCGCAGTTCGATGGTGCCCGCATCCAGGTCGTAGATGACGTAGGCGGCCTTGGGATTGTTGTCGCGGGGCTGGCCGACGGCGCCGACATTGATGAAATATTTTTTGGCCGGGTCCAGTTTAAATTTGGAATAGGTGCCGCCGCGGACCACGGTGTCGCGCATGAAAGCGACGGGCACGTGGGTGTGGCCAAAGAAGCAGACCTGGGTGTTTTGATAGGGGAAGCTGGCGGCGGCGGCCAGCTTGTCGAACACGTAGCCCCAGCGTTGCGGCGCGTCGAGCGTGGCATGGACCATGGTGAAGCTGGCCGCCATGCGGGTGTATTTTAGATCGCGCAGCCAATGTTTCTCCTCGTCGGAAAGCTGGTCGCGCGTCCAATGCACCGCGTCGGCGGCGTGCGGATTGAATCCCTCCAGGGGATCGTCGGTGGAGCAGTACTCGTCGTGGTTCCCCTTCACGCAGGGGATGTTCAGTTCACGGACCACTTTAAGGCATTCCCTGGGATTGGCGTTGTAGCCGACGACGTCACCGAGGCAAACGATGTGCGTGGCGTCCTGGCTCTTGATGTCAGCCAGCACCGTTTGGAAGGCTTCCCAATTGGCGTGTATGTCTGCAATAATGGCGTATTTCATTTTTCAGCGGGCGATCTCAAATCCGCGAAATTCATCTTGTGCCTCGTCCCAGGCGATTATTTCGTCGCGGATAAAATGTTCCAGGCCGGATTCCCGGATGGCGTGCCGGAAGGCTTCGAGTTCCTCGCGCGCGCCTTCGGCCACCAATTCCACGCGGCCGTCCGATAAGTTACGCACAAATCCGGTAATTTCAAAGCCGGTGGCGACGGCTTTCGCGGTATAACGAAAGCCGACGCCCTGCACGTGACCAGAATAATGGATGTTCATGCGGCGGCGATTCATGGCCTGCGCCAGCATAAAGCCAGAACCGGGCGGCTGATGCAATATTTTATTGGCTGCGCAACTGCCTCCGGCTCCTGCTGCGGCGCGCGGCGTTTACGCCGCTTCGGCACCGCTGGCTGATAAACCAATCGTACGGCCCAACTGCCTTCGTGCGCCGAAGCGGCCTGAAGGCCGCGCGCCGGCGGAAGTGTCGTGATGCACCCAGCGACAATTTTTTTGAGATTGTGTTTGACCGGTGCCTGGTTTTGCCGTAATCAGCACCGGCTACCGCGATTGGACGATATCGGTTCGTCGGTTCCGGCGGCGGTTTCGCCAGTAAATGTTGAACATCAAGTCATTCCTGACGGTTGATTTTGGCGCGGGCAATTTGAAGCTCGCCGAATTCGAAGTCAATGAAGCCGGCGGGCTGCGCCTGAAAAACTTTTCCATCAAACCACTCGGGGCCGAGGGGGCGCAGGAGGCCACGCGGGAGGCGGCGATGCTCAAGGCGCTGCAGGAAGCGCTGGCGGAACAGGGCGTAAGAAGCCGGAATGTAAACGTTTGCGCGCCGGGCTTCCACGTGTTTTCCAAGTTCGTGAAATTGCCGCCGGTGGACGCGGGCAAGGTGACGCAAATCATTCAGTACGAGGCGCAGCAAAACGTGCCGTTCCCGCTGGCGGAGGTGGTGTGGGATTACCAGATCCTGGGCTCGGCGCCCAGCGGCGAATTGGAGGTGCTGCTGGTGGCCATCAAGTCCGAGGTGGTGGAGGGACTGTTCCGCGTGGCCGAGCAGGCCAAGCTGCGGTTGAATCTGTGCGATGCCTCCCCGGCCGCCCTCTGCAACGCGTTCCGTTACAACTATGGCGATCTCGAAGAATGCACGATGCTGCTGGATATCGGGGCCAAGACCAGCAACCTGCTCTTCTTCGAAAAAGGCAAGGTGTTTTCCCGCAGCATCAACCTGGGCGCCAACGCCATCACCCAGGATTTCGCCAACGAGGCCAAGTTGAAATTTGACGATGCGGAAAGGATAAAAATCGCCGAGGGTTTTGTCAGCCTGGGCGGGGCCTACGAAGAGCCGGAGAATCCGCACCAGGCGGCGATCGCAAAAATCGCGCGGCAGTTCATGACCAAGCTGCACATCCAGGTCAACCAGACCATGCAGTTTTATCGCGGGCAGCAAAGCGGGTCGGCGCCGCAGCGGCTTTATCTTTCCGGCGGCGCCTCCATCATGCCCTACACCGCCCAGTTTTTCGCGGAGAAGCTGAACGTGCCGGTGGAATACTTCAATCCGTTCCGCAACGTGCAGATTGATCCATCGGTGAACCTGGAGGAGTTGGCGCGGGTGGCCCACTCGCTGGGCGAAGTGGTGGGGTTGGGTCTGCGCAACCTGGCGCATTGTCCGGTGGAGATGAACCTGATGCCGGAGAGCACGCTGCGCTGGCGCGCCTTCAATGAGAAAAAGCCGTATCTGTTTTCCACCGTGTTGAGCCTGGCGCTGGTGGCCTTCGCCGTCGGGTTCCTGTTCCAAAAACTGGCCGAATCCAAGGAGCAGCAAATCAACAGGTTGCAGCCGGAGGCGGCAAGGCTGGCACAAAAGGACACCCAATTTCAGGCCGCCTTTTCCCGGCTGGAAACCACCCAAAGAGAAGCGGGGCAGATCATGGGGTTGATGCAGGAACGGTATTATTGGGGCGACTTGCTGGCCGGGTTGCGCGCCGCCCTTATGCGTGCCGAGAGCGATGTGGGCAAGCGGTATTCCACGCCCGCCGGCATCTGGGTGGAGCAAATGAATACCATGGGTAATGTGAGTGCCGCGGCCACCCCCACCCCTTTCTTCAATAATTTCGGCATGAGGCCTCCGCCGGGTGTCGGAGGGGGGAACGCGGGCAGGCCGGCGCCGCAGGCCGAGAACAACGCCAACAACTCCATCGTCCTGACCTGCCGCGCGGTGGATTTATCCAGCGCGGACTCGGCGGCCAACAATCATGTGGTGGATGCGGTGGTGAATGCCCTGAAGGCTGCGCCGGTATTTGATCCCGCATCAGTGCAATCCTCCCCTACCATTTCATCGGTGGACCCGATGAACCGAACGTTCACCTTCAGCATCACGGTGTCCCCGCGGAAACCATTGAATTTGTAATATGGGTTGGGTCAAACGAAACCTGTTTTTTGTAATCGGCGGAGTCCTGGCGCTGGGGCTGCTGGGCGCGGCCGGATTCTATGATTGGAACTGCTGGCATCGGAACACGACGGCGTACGTGAAGTTGAATGAGATCTACAACCAAATCAAGGAGCTCAACAGTCATAAACCCTCGCCGGGCAACGAGCAAATCAACAATATTGAGGCTGCCCGGCAGCAGGAAAGGGAGTTGCGCAACTGGATCCGCCAGTCGCGGGATTATTTCCGGCCCATTGCGCCCATTCCCAGTCCGGCCAGCGGGCCGCTGTCGGACCCGGTATTCGGGGATGCGCTGCACCAGACCATAGACCAGTTGACCCATGAGGCGGCGGCGGCCAACGTGGGGGTGGAGCCCGCGGCCGCCAATTTTTCCTTTACCGTGTTGCGCGACCGGGTGAGTTTTGCCGCCGGCGGCCTGAATCCGCTGGCGGCCCAACTGGGCGAAGTGAAGGCCATCTGTGAGGTGTTCTTCGCCGCCGGCGTGAATGAGCTCGATGAGATCCGGAGGGTAAAGGTGTCCCTGGACGATAACAACGGGCCGCAGTCGGACTATCTGGCCGGGACATCGGTGACCAACAGTTTTATGGTGACCACACCTTACGTCATCACGTTCCGCTCATTCAGCCCGGAAATCGCCCGGGTGTTGTCGGGGCTCGCTTCATCGCCGAATGGATTCGTGGTCAAGGGTATCAACGTGGAGCCGGCCAGTGGCGTGGCCGGGACGGCTCAATTCTATCAACCGCAACCAAGTGGGATGACCCACCCGCCGGCGGCGCCGGGTTTTCCGCCGGCTTTTCCGCCGGCTTTTCCGCGGTCAACCTATACCGCTCCGGTTCAGGCGGCGCCCAGTGGCGGGCCCAAGACGATATTGCAAGAGCAACTTTTGCGCACCACCATCGAGGTCGAAATCATCAAATTGTCGGCGAGGAACTAAGGGTATGAATTTCCTCAAGAAACATTACGAGAAGATCCTGCTGAGCCTGGTGCTGCTCGGCCTGCTGGGCGTGCTGGGCTACATGGTGGTGTTCATCCCCCAGGAGCAGGAAAGTGTCAGGAAATACACCGAGACCATTATCCATCCGCCCCTGGTCGCCCTGCCGGGCCTGGATATGGCCGAGGAAAGCAATGTGGTCAACCGCTTGCAGACGCCTTACCAACTGGATTTTGACACGGGGAACAAATTGTTCAATCCCATCGAGTGGCACATGAAGCCCGATCGCACCATGGTGCCATTTACGGAGCTGGGTCCGAAAGCCGCCGTGGTTACCAACATCGAGCCGCTCTACTTCGTTTTGACTTTGAAATCGGTGGAGACCAACGAATTCGGCGCGCGCTTCGTCATCTCCGTTGATCGGCAAAACACCGGCCACCAGGAGACGCATTACGTATCGGTGGGCGATCACAATAGTGTTTTTACGGTGGTCACCAACGGCGCGCCGGGGAATCCGGACGCTTTGATTTTAAAACTGGCGGATTCGGCGGAGGGGGAGACCGTGACGTTGTCGAAGGGCCAGCCCTACAAGCGCGCGGACGCCTATGAGGCGGACATCAAATATGATCCGGAGAACAAGAGCTGGCCGCGGTGCCGGGTGGGCCGGCAACTCAGTTTTGCCGGAGACGTATATACAATCGTTGACATCAATCCCCACGAGGTGATAATATCCGCCCAGTCAAACCAACGAAAATGGTCGTTGCCGTATACGCCCTGATGGGCTGAATGTTTATTTGTACAGAGTTGATTCAAGCAGCATCTGAAAGAACACACCATGACAAAAGCAGTTTTTCTATCCCTCGGTTTTGTTTTGCTGGCGACGTCCGTCCCCCGGTTGCCAGCGCAAACCAGCAGCGATGTAGATGTGGCCGTGACGGAGGCGGTAAAACGCCAGGCCGATACCATCGTGCTGCGCAACAAGCTGGCGGACGCCAGGGCCACCGCCCAACGCGGTAATCTGGCGGGAGCGTCCACGCTCTACCAGGAAGCCTGCACGCTGGCCCAGCAAATCGGTCCGGGCATTCCCGGGGAAACGGCCGAAGCCATCGCCGGCCTGGACTCCACGTGCCTGACCCTGGCGCGCGAGGCGCAACGCGCCGGCGATTTGCGCGGGGCAAACATTCAGGTTAACCGCGTGCTGCAAGTGGACCCGAAAAATGCCGAAGCGATTGCGTTCAAACAGCGCAACGACCAGATGCTCGCCGCCATGAGGGGTCAAATGCCCGACGAAGCCACCCTGGCACAGGTCCCCTACCTGGCCAACAACATCACCAACGCCGCAACCCTGGTGCGGGACGGCAAACTGCTCTACGAAATGGGCAAGCTGGATGCCGCCGAAGACAGATTAAGGGCCGCCATGCAACTGGACCCTGACAACATCGGAGCCAGCTATTATTTAAACCTGATCCAACAGGCGAGATTCCGCCGCGAATCGGCCGCCCACACGGTGGACACCCAGGAGCGGATGACCCAGGTGGAAAAGCAATTCACGCCCATGCAGAACGGCGCATTGCCCGTCCCCAATCCCTTCGCGGGGACGAATTTGATCCACACCGGACCGGGACGGGAAGACATCTTCAACAAACTGGACCGCTGGAGGCTTGACAACGTTTCTTACGACCACCTGCCCTTGAGCGAAGTGCTTCGCAACCTGGACGAGCAGGCCAAGTTGCGCGACCCGGACAAGAAAGGCATCAATTTCCTCATTAATCCCAATCCGGACCGGACTGTCGAGGTGGGTGCCGCCAACGTGGGCCTGGGCGGCGTGGGTGGCGGATTGGGTGGCGGATTTGCGCCGCCGGTTCCCCAGGCGGCGGTGAATCCTGCGACCGGATTGCCGGAGGCGGCCACCGCCACGGAAGAGACGACCGTGGATCAGGTGAATGTCAATTTGAAATTGAACGACGTGCGGCTGGCCGATGTGTTGGACGCCATCGTCATTGTGGCCGACCATCCGATCAAATACGACGTCACGGATTACGGGATTGTGTTCTCCAGCCGGAACCCGAGTCAGCCGCAGCTTTACATGCGCACGTTCCGGGTGGACCCGAACACGTTTTACTCCGGATTGGAGAGCGTTTCTGCGGCCAGCTTTGGTTCCATCAACAGCACCAGCACGGGCGGTGGCATCGGCGGCGGCGGCGGCGGTGGCGGCGGCGGGAACGGCAACCAAAATAACGGCGCGGCCGTAGGCGTGGTCAATGCCTTTTCTGGGCAAGGCAGCCTGCGCTCGACCGGCGGCGGCGGCGGTGGTGGTGGCGGCGGCGGAAATGCGCAAACTGCGGCCAACCCTCTCAACGGGGGCGCCGGCGGCGCCGCCGGTGGTGGTGGCGGCGTGGGGGCTAATCAAGGCGGTTTGAGATACGTCACGACCGTCACTTTGGCGTCGGATGTGAGCGTGACGGCCAGGGCATTTTTCACAACGTTGGGTGTCAATATGCTCACTCCGCCAGGCAAATCCGTGTTTTTCAATGATCGGCTCGGCTTGCTGTTCGTCCGGGCGACCGAACAGGACCTGGATACCATCGAACGCGCCATTGACGCTTTGAACCAGGTCGCGCCGGAGGTGCAGATCAAGGCCCGATTCATCGAAGTGGACCAGACCGACAACAATGCCCTGGGCTTCGATTGGTATCTGGGGAACTTCATTAATGGTGCGGTGGTGGCCAACGGTGGGACCGCTGGTTCGCTGTACACTGGTTCGCAGACTGCGGCCAACCCGACCGGGTTCTTCCCCGGCACTTCGGCCTCCACGCTGATTGCGCCGTCGGCGACCGATCAACAGATCGGCAATCTTACCTCTGCCAACTCAGGCATTCCCACGCTGGCCACGGTCACGGGTATTTTGACCGACCCGAATTTCCGGGTGGTGCTGCACGCTCTGGAAGAGCGGAGCGGAAGTGAAAACCTCGGCGAGCCCATGGCGGTGACCACCAGCGGACGGCAGACGCAAATGCGCGCGACGCAGATTATCAATGTGGAGTCCGGCTTCACCTTTACGGCCGGCACTTCTGCCACCACGACGACCGGCGGCGGTGGAGCGCTCCCATAACCCCCTCCTAACGAACAGGTAAAATGAAAACATTCAAATTCAATAAGCTTTTGAGACTGACGCTGCTCTGCGGCGCCACCTTGATGGTCGCCGGAGTGGCCCGCGCCCAGGTCAACACCTTCACCCCGAGTGTTTCCGCCATCACCCCCATCACCCAGCAGGTGGAAGTGGGACCGATCCTCGACGTGGTACCCTACGTGTTAGCCGACGGATATACCGTTAATCTTACGTTGATTCCTTCGTTGACGGAATTTGACGGCTACGCCACGCCGCCACCCATTCCCAACCTGAGCGGTGTCGCGGGCCTGAATGTGGTTGAATTGCCGGTGGTTCTCCCACAGTTCACCGTGCGCCAGGTCGTTACCACGGTGAATGTTTGGGACAATCAAACGGTCGTGCTGGGCGGGCTGATTACCTCAACCGTGCAGAACACCTCGGACAAGATTCCGGTGTTGGGCGACGTGCCATTGATAGGAACGCTCTTTACCAGCCAGTCCAAGACGACGACACGGCAGAATTTGATGGTTTTTGTCACGGCTACGATTGTGGACCCGGCGGGCAACCGGGTGCATAGCGACGACGAGCTGCCGTTTGCCCAAACCGGCATTCCCCCTGTGCAGCCGGCGGTGTCAACCGGGGGGTCAGGCCAGACCTTTGTGCCCGGACCGGCGGGGGCAGCCAGCGCGGCGGGCGCCAGTTCTCCGGCCAAGGCGACTGTCGCGCCGGCGGCGCAATAGGTTCTGCCACCTCCGACCCGAAATGCTGGACGATTGTGGATCGGTTGTTGTTAGTTGACGGCCACGCTTACGCTTATCGTGCGTTTCATGCGATTCGCGGATTGCGGTCGCCATCAGGCCAGCCGACGAATGCCATCTATGGCTTCGTGAAAATGCTGGCCAAGATGCGCGCGGCGGTCGCGCCGGTGTACCTGATGGTCGTTTGGGACGGCGGGCTGAGCGCGGAGCGGATGGCGGCCTTGCCGGAGTATAAGGCCCAGCGGCCCGAGATGCCGGACGATTTGAAGCCGCAACTGGATGAAATCGTGGCTTATCTCAGGGCGGCGGGAATGGCATCCTTTTGCCGCGAGGGCGTGGAAGCGGATGATTACATTGCGTGCCTGGCGCGGCGGGCAGCGGCGGCGGGCCTGGCGGTGGTTATCGCCAGTTCCGACAAGGATTTTATGCAGTTGGTTTCGGCCCAGGTCGGTTTGCTCAATCCGGGCGATGAGAACCAGACCGTCTGGACCGGCGAGCAGGTGCGGGCCAAAACCGGCCTGGAGCCGTCGCAAATCGTGGATTGGCTGAGCTTGCGGGGCGACAGCGTGGACAACATTCCGGGCGTGCCCGGGGTGGGGATCAAGACGGCCACCGACCTGTTGAACCGGTTTGGATCCGTTGAAAATTTGTATGAGCGGCTGGACGAAGTGAAGTCGGAGAAGCTTCGAACGGCGTTGCGCGGGGCGGCCGAAGTGGTGCGACGCAACCGCGAACTGGTGCGATTGCGGGATGATCTGGCGTGCGACTTTGCGCCGGCGGACCTGGCCGTGAAGCCGCCGGATACCCGGCAGTTGCGCGTGTTGTATGGGCGCTGGGGCTTTAAGGGCCTGCTCGCGGCGCTGGAAAGTGGCCCGGGCGAAAGCCAGCCGGTTTTGATTTAGTAAACTTTAGTAAAGTATTGAATTTAACGGAATTTAACGGAATTTTACTGAATATGTTTGGACAAAAGCAGCCAGCACGTTTAGACTCTGGAAAACCAATTATGTCGTTGCCGTTGTCCGGTTGCCGGGTTGCCGCCATCTGTTGTTCGGGATTGTTGCTCGCGCTCGCCACGAATGGTTCCGCCCAGACCACCCAGACCAATTACTACGCCACCAACGGGACCGAATACGCCATCGCCGGCCTTTTGCCCGGAGACCAGGTAAAGCCTGATGTCGCGATCAATCCCAACGGCGGTTTCGTGGTCTGGCAGGACAACGTGACCGACGGCAGCGGCTTGGGCATCAGCGCAGAGGCCGTGAACAGCACGCTGTCCGGCACCTTAAGCCCATTCCGGGTGAACATCCAGGGCACGAACGACCAGGAAAATCCCCGCGTGGCCCTGCTCAAGAATGGCGGGGCGGTGTTTGTGTGGCAGGGCGGGGTGGAAGGATTGAACCAGCACATTTACGCGCGCTTCCTGGAACCGACCAACGGCAATTACGTCTGGCTCAATCCCAACGCCACCAATGACCTGATGGTCAACACCTTCACCAACAATTTCCAGAACAATCCCGCCGTGGCCGTGCTCAACAACAGCAATGTGGTGGTGGTGTGGGCCAGTTTCGACGAAGCCAGCTCGGACAGTCTGTTGGATGTCTATGGCCAGTTGCTATCACCCACGGGCCAGAAAATCGGCGGCGAGTTTTTAATCAACCAGTTTACCAGCTACAATCAGCGCACGCCGGCGGTCGCGGCACTGCCCGGCGGCGGCTTCGTAGCCACGTGGATATCCGAGCAGGAGCAGGTGGTGGGGGCGCCGAATGCCAGTCCGGTGGCGCCAAACCAGCAGAGCTATCCCAGTGTGGACGTTTACGCCCGGATATTCAACAACAGCGGCGTCGCCCAAGGGAATGAATTCCTTGTGGATACCAATACCCTCCCTTGTGCCGATCCCAGCGTGGCTGCGGCCTCTGACGGCAGCTTTATGATCACTTGGGCGGCGTACAATCTGGCGAATATCACCAATGGTTGGGACATTTATGCGCGGCCTTTCTCCAGCGCCGGCGTGGGCGGACCGGTGCTGCCGGTCAACACGTATCTCTTGCACGACCAGTATGGACCGCGCATCAGCGCCATAGGCGGCGATTATATGATCGTCTGGACAAGTTTGTGGGAGGACGGCTCGCGTGAAGGGGTATATGGCCAGTTCGTCCATGAGGGCGGCTCGCTGGTGGGCGGCGAATTTCGTGTGAATACCACCACCGTGAACCAGCAGATGCAACCGGCTGTGGCCTCGGACGGCGCCGAACAATTTCTGGCCGTCTGGACCAGTTTTACCGGCCTGTCCACCGGCTTTGATTTGTTTGCGCAGCGTTACCTCAACGTGGCGGCGATGCTGCCCGCCATTGACACGGTGTATGTCTATGCGCCGTTCAACTTGAGCAACGGGGTCTATCAGCCGCAACTGGTGGTCACTTGGCCGCCGTTGCTGGGCATCTCCGTCTCCAATTATGAGGTCTATGTGGATGGCGCCGTTGCGCCCACCGGGCTGACGACGAGCAACTCGTGGACGATGACCGCGGCGAACGGATTGACCACCAACGCCAACCACTGCTTCCAGGTGGCCTACTTCACCACGGCTGGACATCAGTCTCCGGAATCACCCAGCGCCTGCGGCACCACGTGGAGCGGGTTGAGTTGGGGCGGCGTGCCGTATGAATGGATGGCGGAATTCTTTGGCGGGTACTACGGCGGAATCTATCATACCGCCGGCTGGCCGCCGGCCAATCAACTGCCGCCGGACAGTCCGCCCGGCTCGCCCACCATTTTGGCATTGTTCTTGAGCGGCGGCGTTCCCTATGAGCCGTCCACGTGGTTGATCCAAACACTGACCACGACCCCGCAGGGCTTGTTCCTCAGTTGGAACACCCAGCCGGGCTTTACCTACCAGGTGCAGGTGAGCACGGATCTCGGCACGTGGCGCAATGTGGGCGCTCCGCGGTATGCCGCCGGGTCCAGTGATTCAATCTACGTCGGGAACAGTTCCTCCGGCTATTATCGGGTTTTGCTTCTGAGCCAGTAAAAATTGTATGCGGCAAATAATCAAAAATCTTTCGTGGCTGGTTATATTGACGGTCGGGATGCCCAATGTCTGGGCGTATTCATTGTTGGGGCCGGTCGGCAACGGCGGCGATTCCTGGCAGCTAAACATCATCGGGTACAATCCGCTTACCCTTAGTGCGGCCCCGCCGTTTCTCATTGATCCCCTGGCGGTTGGACCGAAAAACCTGGGTGAGGAATACCGCCGCAACACGCCGGTCATGTATTATGCGGCGGATGCCAATTTCCTCGATTATTTCGGCTCCAACGGAGTAGTCGCCATTCAGCAGGCGGTGGGCGTCTTCAACGCGCTTACCAATGTGGACAGTTACAGTACCGGCCTGACCGAATTGTCCTTGAACACGATGGGTCTGAACTATCAGGCACAGGGCTTGGAGCTGTATGATCTCAAATCCCTGACAATGTTTTTGATGATGGAGCAGAGCGGACTGGCCGACGCGGTGCGTTACACGTGGGTCATACATAATCGCAATCCCGACCCGCCGGCGCCCTGTCCTACCATGTATTATCTGATCGTCCAGCGAAATTACGACATCACCGCCAGCCCCTTGAACCAGGTTCAATACTCGGATTACGTCAATGGCGAATTATATACCTATACGATTGACGAGAACTGCGGCGCGCCCGGAGTCAGTCCGCCAGACGCAGATACACTTATCATCGCCACGGATCCTTTGTATAATAATCCGCCGGTGGCATCGGGCATTGGCGTGGATGCCCTCTATGAGGGACAGTTTTACACCGGGCTGACGCGGGACGATGTGGCCGGGTTGCGCTATCTTATCAGCACCAACAATGACCTGGTGGAAAGCCCGGCTCCGGGAGCCCTGTTGGAACAGACCAGCACCAGCGAGTCCCTGCTCGCCACGACCAACCTGAGCGCCTTGTTGACCTCGGCCCAGACCAATGACGCCGCTACTTTGGCGACCCTGTTCCCCGGCGTGGTGGTGGCCAGTTCCTCCAATTATTTTGTCTACGTCACCAATATCACCGTGACCTCCTACTATACACTTCCAATCGGTTCGCCCGAGGCGCCGCCCGAGTTGGTCCTGGTCACGAATTACAGCCGCGGTTTCGCCGAACGTTATGTTACCACCTTCGCCAACGTGGTCATCACCACCAATTTCTTCGGCAGCAGCAGCTACACCACCAACACCAAGGGCTTCCTCCAAACCATCACCATCGGCCCGCAGAACGGCGCGCCCATCGGCAGCCCGTCGGTTACCAACGTCAGCTCCCAGCCCATTACCCTCACCAACGTGCCCTCGGGCGATTACTATGTGATTCCGGCCGGCGGTTGTGGCTTCACCTTTCCCAACCCGCCTCTTTCGATTCCCATCGTCACCCAATACACCAACTTGATTACCTCTGCCTATACGACAAACACTTCGGGTCAGCTTTACGGGTATTCGGAAAGTGTCGTCACCGTGGTGACGAATCATATCTTTGTGGTCTATCCCTGCACCTTCGTTACGCCGACCGCCAATTTGTACCAAGGCATCGGCCGGATGCAGTTTGTGCAGGCCGATTATGACTCGCTGTTGGGCCGGTTCTTCGAGCCCATCACCAACACGTACACCATGGTCATGGTCACCAACAGCCAGCCGGTCACTCATACTTTCCAGCGGGTGGTGGCCACGCCGGATTTTCTTTTTACCGCGGCGGATCTGGGCGCCTCCGCACCCGTTCCCGTACCCGAACTTTTTTCGCGCAACGTTAATTTTGACCAGGCCAATATAGGCGTCGGCCTGGCCGGACCGGGAACCATCAATCCCACCACTACTATCACGTACAACAAAATTGGCACATCCTACATTAATCTGGGTCCCTATTACCTGAACGGACCGTTGGCCTATACGGTGCCAAACTGGATTTGGGCCTCATTCGACGGTTCCACCAACGACCCGGTGGTGTATCCCGATGGCACCAGCCTGGCGAACTTGGCGTCCGACGTGCTCATCCAAATTTTCCCGTCGAGTTTGCCAAACGGCACCAATGGCGTAGCTTATTCTACAGTGGACCTGACGGCCACGGGCGGCCAAGCGCCATATACCTGGGCTGTGGCGTCGGGCTCGGCTTTGCCGCCAGGCCTCACGCTGTCGTCCAACGGCGTGATTTCCGGCACGCCGGCCCAGAGCGGCTTTTATGTGGTAACCGTCCAGATGACGGATGCCGCCGGCCGAGCGGTGGCAATGAATTATGAGATCACGATCAATTGAGAAGTGAGATGATATGAATTCGTTTTTTTCCAAGGCCATGATGCGGCAAAAGCCGGGGGCCGCACGGTTATTGCTTTTATTGGGCTTGACGTTCGTTTCTGGCCCGGCATGCGCGCAAGTTCAGTCCACCTATCTCAACTTGGGGACGGTCACTTCGGCACCCCAGATAGCTGCGACCAATTTCGTCAACCAGGGCATAATGGAATTCGTGAGCGATCCGAATCCATTTATGACCAGCTATACATTGAACTACACCAACTACGGCGAAATGGTGGCAGGAGTAGGTTGGGAATTCGACTATGGTCCGCTGCCCAGCGGTGGACGCGGCATGGCGGCCAATTTTTTCAACGGCAACTACAACCCCAGCACGGGAAACGGGCTGATCGAGTCTGTCAGTGAGCTGATTGAAAACCCGTCAGTTTCGCTTTATGACTATTACGTTGGTTATCTGGTGGTGTCGGCGACCAACGTCGTGAACAAGGGGGCGCTGGTGGCTGATCCCTTCAGCCAGATCAATGTGACCGGCACCAACGTGAACCTCTCCCGGAGTTACGTCTATATTAATCCGCTCTCAGGTGTCGGCAGCGTTGATACCTCATCCAACTTTGTGGCGGACTCAGCCATTTACGACGTGTTTTGGGGGCTGACCAATATCGAAAACATGGACGGCGCGGCGGTATGGGCAGGGGGGACGGCGAGTCTTCCGCCGAATGAGGCATTCAATGTGACTGAGCCTTGCGGAGTGACTGCGGGGGAAATGCTTTCTTTCGTCCCCACCTTTTCAGATTCCACAAATTACATAGCAGTAATGATTTCAGTGACGACTACTAATTACTTGGGCATGCTTACCAATGTGCTCATCCCCACGAACATCACTTGTGAAGCGGATTTTGTGCTCCTGAGCGATCCAAACCTCTCTGCCAGTGACGGCTTTATCCCCAGCGAGAACCCGACGAATTACTTTCAGACAGCCACGGTGGAGTTGCAGTCCACCTATGGCGACAGGCTGTATATCAGCGACACGCTGGCCTCGACGCCCGCCTCCAAGCTTCTGGCGAATAGCGTGCTCAGTGCCGCCGCCCTGTGCAGTGGCGCCACCTATCGGCCGACGAATTATGTGGTGGCGCGGATCGGAGGCTCGTTGGGTTCGCCCGGTGTCGGCCCGCCGCCGGATGGTTTCTTCGGCCAGTCCACCCTGCCCACCTTTAGCAACCCGAATGGTTTCTTCGCACTCACCTTTAGCAATACGTTGGTCAATGCGTTCATGGCCGCTTATTCGTGTCTGGTGGACAACGAGGGGTTTGAGCCGCCCTCCAATCCGAGCAATCCCCTGAGCAAGGGCTCCGCGGTGACCAATCTGCCGGGCCGCATCAATATCACCGGCGCCAATGTAAATCTGTCGGACGCCGTCATCCGCGGGGAAGGAGAGGTGGTGGTTAACGCCAGCCAGTCAATCGGCAGCCAGAATACCAGTGTGGACTGCCAGAATGTCAGTTACAATCTCGGGGCCACCAATGGCTTGCTGAGCGTTACCAATCTGGTCCTGCCCTCGGTCGTCCGCTTCCACGGCACGGCTTCCATGATCAGCGCCGTCTGGAGCAATTCGGTGGCGTTCGTGATTACTAACAATTACGCGCCCGTTGCGGTCAGCAATACGGTGGGCACCGGCACCAATGCCATTACCACTGTCTCAACCAATTACGTTATCTCGCCGTTGACCAACTCGGTTAATGTCGGCTTGTATGCGTTGCTCATTGATGCCAGCCAGTTGAAGACCACGGCGCCGGTGACGGTTTTTGACATGCTGCTGCAGAGCACGAACATGACCATTTATGATTCCATAAGCGTGGTGGAGCAGTTCCTGCTCGATGGTCCGAGCTTTACCCTGAATGGGAATCTTACCTTCCCCGGTACCTCCCCGGTGGATCCGATCTCGGGGACGCCGTTCGTGGCCACCCCGATTCAGAATTGGGTATATACCATGGCGCCCAATCTGCGTTATTTTACCAACAACGCAGTGCTTACGATTCCTAATGACGCCCACTTTGGCGATGATGGGCCGACCAATTATCTGGTGTTCGACAATAATGGCTCGATTATTGCCAACGACCAGACCATAGACAGCGCGTACCTGTTGATCAACAACGCCCTGAATGAGGCCAGCAGCGGTGATTTCTCGGCGGTCATGGGATCAGCGGTGTTGTCCAATTCCTTGATTTCGGCCATGGACGATGTGGATATTGCAGGCGATACCAACTTCGTCACCGGTTGCGTGCTTTCGGCCGATGGCGCGTTCAACTTCCTGATCACCAATTCGTTTAGCGACGGCGGAGTGGGCGCGGGCAATTCGTGGAATTGCGAAAACGGCTTTAATTTGTGGGTGAAGCCCCAAACGGGGGACTTGTGGGGAACCTCGATGACCAGCGCCTCTTACGGGTTCTCAGAGATTGACCACATTTGGGCGGGCGCGGACCGTGGTCCGAATGGCTCCGGTTTCACCAATAACGCCTCATTGGGGGCGCTGGTCTTGTCACCGCAGGATTTCTCCGCTCCTTATCTTCCGCTCTTCTACTTCTCCGGCACTAGCGTGAGCAATGGATTGTATGCCGGCACGCTCGATTTGACCCAGCTTAGCACCAATATCACTGCCATGATTCAGATTGCTCCCAATCTCACCATCTACTTTGCCAACGCGCTGCTCGGCTTCTCCCCGCCCGGTGGCGCAACCGCCAGCGAATATTTGGACGGCCAGTTCGGGGGGCATTTGCGTTGGGTCAAGAATTTCACCGGTATTCCAACGGCCAAAGCGAGCGTGGTTCCAAACCGGATGCTGTCGGCCAATTACGCCGGCCGTGGCGGTAACCTCCGGATCACCATGAATGCGGCTCCCGGCCAGCTCTATGTGGTCGAAACGTCCACCGACCTGATAAACTGGTCGCCGGTCTTTACCAACACCGCCCCCATTAACGGCCTGTTCCAATACGTGGATCCGAATCCGGCGACGGGTCGCTCGCGCTTTTATCGCGTGGTTACCGCGCCCTGACCCGCGGCTCTGCCTTCAGCCGATGAAAGTCCTCGGCCTGACTGGCGGTGTGGGCATGGGCAAATCCACCGCCGCCCGCTTCTTCGAGCAGCAGGGGGCTGCCGTCGTGGATACCGATGCACTGGCGCGGGAACTGGTCCAACCCGGCCAACCGGCTCTCGCCCAAATCCAGGCCGCCTTCGGGAAAAATCTCGTCGCGCCTGACGGGCAGCTTCGACGGGATAAACTGGCACAAATTGTCTTCGCCGATGCGCCGGCACGGCAGCAACTGGAAGCCATTCTCCATCCCCGCATCCGGGAACGATGGCTGGCCCGGATTGCATCCTGGCGCCGGGAGAATCGCCCGCTGGCGGTGGTGGTCATCCCCTTGTTGTTTGAGACGCACGCCGAACCGCAATTTGATAAAATCGTCTGTGTCGCATGCACCAGTGCCACGCAACGCCAACGGCTGGTTGCCCGTGGCTGGTCCGGCGAACAAATCGCCCAACGCCTCGCCGCGCAATGGCCCATCGAGCAGAAAGTGTCCCATTCCGATTTGGTTGTTTGGACGGAAGGCGGGCTGGACGTTTGCGCCCGGCAGATAGACCAGATATTGGCGCAAACGACGGGTTTTCCAGTTCGCGCTTGACGGTTGAATTGGCGTGTGTTTTAATCAAGTGTTATTCAAGCCATGAAGCATAAACGTTTGTCTCCGCCGGCAGTGCGATTCAAATTCATTTCGCTTTGCATAGCCACGTGTTTCTCCCTGTTCCTGCCACTCCTCCTCTCTGCTCAAACCGCAGGGAGGCAAACGCTCTCGGGCCACGTCCCGCCCGCGGTAACGCGCTTGCATTTGCAACCCATCAGCGGCCTTCCCGCGGCGCAACCCTTGAAACTGGCCATCAGCCTTCCGTTGCGCAACTCCGATGTCCTGTCGAACGCCATGGAGCAGCTTTACGACCCGGCCAGCCCGAATTACCACCGTTTCTTGACGCCGGCGGAATTCACCGCCCAGTTTGGACCCAGCGAAGAGGATTATCAGCAGGTGATGGATTTTGCCCGAAACAACGGCTTGACGGTCAGCGGTACCTACTCGAATCGCACGCTGTTGGAGGTCAGCGGCACGGTCGCGGATATCGAAAGGACGTTTCAGGTTAAACTGCAGGTCTATCAGCATCCCGTGGAAAATCGGACATTTTATGCGCCCGATGTGGAGCCGTCCCTGGCCCTGTCGGTTCCCATTTCGGGCATCATCGGCCTTAACAATTTCCACCTGCCACGGCCGCTCTATACCCGCGCCGTGGTCGCCAACCCTTCGACCAATCATTTGACCGGGTCGGCGCCCGACGGATCAGGCTCGTATTTCGGAAGCGATTTCCGCAGTGCCTACGTTCCCGGCACGGGACTTACCGGGACCGGACAAACCGTGGCCCTTTTTGAATGCGCTGACTATTTTCCCAGTGACATTGCGACCTATCTTCAACTGGCAAAACTGCCCTCGGTTCCCTTGACCAATGTCCTGGTGGGTGGCGGACCGGCGGCGCCCGCTGCCGGCGATGGCGTGAACGTCGAGGTCGCCTTGGACATCGAAATGGCCATCTGTATGGCCCCGGGTTTGTCCAAGATCATTGTCTATGAAGGCACCAACGACACCCCCGTGGCCGATGCTGAAATTCTGACCACCATCGCCACTCAAAACGCCGCCAAGCAAATCAGTTCTTCCTGGGTGATAACTGATGACCCGGTATATGCCACGATTTATACTCAGTTTGCCATGCAAGGACAGACCTTCTTGCAGGCTTCGGGTGACGAGGGATCGTATTATCCCGGCATTTTTCAGTTCGAGGACAGTCCCTTGGTGACCCTGGTCGGCGGTACCACTTTGTCCACCACCGGCCCCGGGGGAGCGTGGGCCGGGGAACAGGTTTGGAACTGGAACAACGGCTCAGCCGGCGGGGGCGGTATCAGCCAAACCTACCGGCTCCCATCCTACCAGCAAGGTCTCGCCAAGGCGGCTAATCAGGGTTCAGCCACTCATCGCAATGTTCCTGATGTCGCCCTCACCGCCGACAATATCTTCGTCGTGGCAGATGACGGCTTGCTTGAACCGGGCGTTGGCGGAACCAGTTGCGCGGCGCCCTTGTGGGCGGGGTTTATGGCCTTGGTAAATCAACAGGGCGCCGCCAATGGTAAATCACCCCTCGGCTTTATCAACCCAACCGTCTATACCATCGGCAAAGGTGCCCAGTACCAAACCGGTTTTCATGACATTGTCATCGGCAATAACCGGACCCCGAGCAATCCCGACGAGTTCTTCGCCATTGCCGGTTATGACCTTTGCTCAGGATGGGGCACCCCGACCGGAACCAATCTGATCAACCTTCTCCTCCAGCCGCTTGACCCGCTGCAAGTCGGGCCCACCAATGCTTTTTCCACCAGCATTTCCGTGGGTGGACCCATTAGCGGGACGGTTCAGAATTACACGTTGACCAATATTGGGCCCGCTTCCATCAATTGGATGCTCACCGGTACCTCGGCGTGGCTCAATGTCTCCCAGCTCAGCGGCACCCTGGCGGCTGGCGCGCATACTACGGTGACCGTTGGCTTGAACTCTTCGGCAGCCAGCTTGCCGGTTGGTACCGTCACTACCAACCTGTCTTTCAACGACCTGAACACCGGCGGCAATCAGACGCGCGGAGCTGTGCTCCAGATTTCGCCGTTGTTGCTAAATGGCAATTTTGCAGCCGGCTCTTTCACCAATTGGGTTCTTTCGGGGAATATCACCAATATGTATGTAACCACCGCCTCCAATTTTGTCTATTCGGGCAATTATGCCGCCCGTTTGGGGCCGGTGGGGTCGTTGGGGTATTTGTCCCAAACCGTTCCCACCATTTCCGGCGAGGGTTACGTGCTTTCGTTCTGGCTCGAAAACCCGGACGGCGGGGTGACGAACGAATTTAGCGTGGCTTGGAACGGCAATATCCTCTATGATCAGGTAAACCTGCCGGCATTTGGCTGGACCAACATGCAGTTTAACGTTACGGCAACCGGCAGCACGGGTACGGTACAATTTGGCGTCCGGAATGATCCGCACTTCTTCGGTCTGGATGACGTCGTCCTGACTGGCAGTGCGCCGCCCAGCCCCAGCGCGCCCCTCACACTTGCAGTGGGAAGCATCAGTGCCAACCAGTTCACGTTCAGTTGGGGGACCTCCCCGGGTTCGATATATCAAGTGCAATATGTGACCAATCTCTCGCAACCCAATTGGATCAATCTCGGTGGCGCGTTGACGGCGGCGGACCTCACGTTGAGCTTTACGAATATCACGATGCCAGACCCGCACCGTTTCTACCGCTTACAGGTCGTGCCTTAACAGCCAGTTGAAAAGGTAGGAGACGACGCGGACGCGCCTGCGAACTGCTCGGCCTGAACTATTGGGACGGTGTGAAAAGTTTTTCTCCGGGGGTGGTGTTTTCGTAAATTACGATTTAGGCGAGTTTCAACACGACTTGGGAAACTAATTTATGGCCGTTGTCGTGTCGGACACCACCCCGCTGCATTACCTCATCGCATTATGAATCAAACGCTTAGACCACATCCACGCCCCGGTTTCCGCCGGCGTTGGTTCCCCAAACGAACCCATTTCCAAGCCAAAAACCGCCTCTCACTTTGGGCGGTGTCCTAAATTCAGGAGCGCGGCTCTATGAGCCGCAGCACATCCCCATGCAATCCAAGCCGCTGCGGGTCGCAGACCCGCGCTCCGAAAACAAATCCGGACACCCTCACTTTGTCGTGCGTTGCCTTCAATCGTCTGCTAACTTCCTTTTGCCATGCTCCTTACCAAAGACGAATTGCGCAGTCTCGTTGAATTGAGGCACTCATCGCCGCACACCCTCCTCGGCATGCATCCGCTCGGCGACGGCAAGGGCCTCGTCGTCCGCGCACTCCTGCCGGACGCCGCCAAGGTTGAAATCCAGCCAACGCACGAAAAATCCAAGCCAAAATTCGCGCTGTCGCGCATTTCAGGCACGGATGTTTTTGAGGGCACCACCCCGTCGGCCACACGCGTCTATGCTTACGATTTGATCGTGACCGACCGTCAAGGCGGCACCCGCTGCACCCGCGATGCCTTTTCGTTTCTGCCGACGCTGGGCGAATCGGATTTGTTTCTGTTCGGCAAGGGCGACGAGCGCCGGATTTATGAGAAACTCGGCGCGCAGTTGCGGACCATTGACGGCGTGCCCGGCGTCAGCTTCGCGGTCTGGGCGCCCAATGCCCAGCGGGTCAGCGTCGTCGGCGATTTCAACCATTGGGACGGCCGTTTCCATCCCATGCGGCTGCTGGGCGCCTCGGGCGTCTGGGAGATTTTTGTTCCGGGCGCGGCCCAGGGCGCGCAATACAAATATGAAGTCCGCGATGCCCATGGGACCGTCAAGTTGCACACCGATCCCTACGGTTTTTTCTTTGAGGTGCCGCCCAAGAATGCCGCCATTGTCTGGGACAATCGGAAAATGCAGTGGACTGACGACGCATGGATGCACCATCGGCGGGAGCGCGACGCGCTGCGGGCGCCGTTGAGCATTTACGAGGTCCACATCGGCTCGTGGCAAAAAAAATCCGCCGCGGAATCCTGGAGCTACCGCGAATTGGCCAAACCGCTCGCCGAATACATCCGGCGCATGGGCTTCACCCACGTCGAGTTTTTGCCGGTGGCCGAGCACGCATTTTATCCCTCCTGGGGCTACCAAATCACCGGCTTCTATGCGCCGACCAGCCGCTATGGCACCCCCGACGATTTTCAGTATCTGGTCAATGCGCTGCACGAGGCGGGCATTGGGGTGATCGTGGACTGGGTGCCGGCGCATTTTCCGCGTGACGATTGGGCGCTGGCGCGGTTCGACGGGACGGCCCTTTACGAGCATGAGGATCCGCGCAAGGGAGCGCACCAGGATTGGGGCACGCTCATCTTTAACTACGGCCGGCACGAGGTGAACAACTTCCTCACCGCCAATGCGCTCTATTGGTGCGACCGCTTTCACGTGGACGGACTGCGCGTGGATGCGGTGGCGTCCATGCTCTACCTCGATTACTCGCGCCAGGCGGGTCAATGGATTCCGAACCGATTCGGCGGCCGCGAGAATCTGGAAGCGATCGAATTTTTGAAGCAATTCAACCATCTCACGCACGTGAGTTTCCCCGGCGTCCTGACCATCGCCGAGGAATCAACGGCGTGGCCGCTCGTGACCCGTCCGCCCTACCTCGGCGGCTTGGGGTTCTCCTTCAAATGGAACATGGGCTGGATGCATGACACGCTGGGTTATTTCAGCCGCGACCCGATTTATCGCAAATATCATCAAAGCGATCTGACCTTTGCGATGCTCTATCACCACCATGAAAACTTCATCCTCCCGCTGTCGCACGACGAGGTGGTCCACGGCAAATGCTCGCTGCTGGGTCGGATGCCGGGGAACGACTGGGAACGGTTCGCCAACCTTCGGACTTTGCTGGCCTATCAATGGCTGTTTCCGGGCAAGAAGCTTTTGTTCATGGGCGGCGAATTCGGCCAAAGCGCCGAATGGAACGCCAACGGCCAGCTCGATTGGTGGCTCCTGGATGCCGGGCCCTACCATCGCGGCCTCCAAAGGTTCGTGGAGGACTTGAACCAGCTCTATGTTTCGTCGCCGGGGCTGTGGCAGGGTGACTACGACCTGGCCGGCTTTTATTGGATTGACTGCAACGACCGCGACAACAGCGTGCTATCTTTTGTGCGCCAGACCGCGGAGGGCTCGAATGTGCTCGCCGTGGTGTTGAATCTCACGCCCGTGCCCCGGGCAGGCTATCGCGTGGGCCTGCCGCGTCATGGAAAATGGAAGGAAATTCTCAACAGCGACGCCGCGATTTATGGCGGCGGCAACCGGGGAAATTTCGGCCAGGTCTTTGCCACGGAACACAAATGCCACAATCAGAATTTCTCCGCCGAAATCCACCTGCCGCCAATGAGCGTATTGGTCTTCGAGCCGCTACCATGAAAGCTGCACCATCCGCTCCTGGATTTGGCTGAGCCAGCGGTTGAAATAACCCAGCCAGCGGGAAAGTTCCTCCAACGCCGGCAGCATTTCCTTGCGCGCTCCGGCGTCGGCCGCCGCCCATCGCTGGTCCAGCGACTTCAATTCGTCCATCCGTTTCCCGCGCAGGCCATTCAACTGGTTCTGCAGTTCCTTCAGGCGCTCGATCCCTTGCTGGCCTTGTTGGAAAATTTGCACCTGCAGCAAGGGCGACGTGGTCCGGGCCTTTTCGGCCAGGCAGCCATCGGTCTCCCGGCAAGTGGCCGCCACTTCGGCGAACAGGTCCGCGAGCGCGGCAGGAATGGGCTGAAGGTCCTTCGGTCTCGCGCCGAGTTCCAATTCCAGCAGGTGCCGCAGGCGCGTCTTCGGTTCCCTCAGGCATTGGTAAGCCGCGTTCAATTCCGCGTAACGCCGCGAAGCGTCGTTTTTTTCCGCTTCACCGGCACGATGCACCCGATCCGGATGGAGGGCGGCCGACAAGGACAGAAATTTTCGCTTGAGCGCGTCGGCCTCCAGCCACGGCCGGCGCGGCTCGTCAAGCAGGGCGAAATAGTCGGTCATGCCGGTGTCACGCGCTGAAACTCTCGCCGCAGGAGCAGGTGGTGGCGGCGTTTGGATTTTTCACCTTGAACCCGCCATCCAGCGCGTCAAGGTAATCCAGCTCGCTGCCGGTCACGTAAAGCGCGCTCTTGGGGTCCACTACCACGCGCACACCCCCGGTCTCCACCAGGATGTCGCGATTGGCCGGACCATCCTGCAAATCCATCTTGTATTGCAAGCCGGAACATCCCCCGCCCACCACGGCCACCCGCAGCACGCCGTTTGGACGCCCTTGCTTGGTCAGGAGCGACGACACTTTCTGCGCGGCGCCCGGCGTGAGCCGGACCAAACGCTCGTCGCCCAGGCGAAAACTCGGCGCGGACGCGGGCTGGCTGGCAACTTTGGCGATCATGCAACGCCAGAAATTAGCTGCATTCACGGTCATCGTCAACGGAGCTGAATTTGGGTGGTTGGAGGGAAGCGGAGCGCGGCATTCATGCCGCTTCATCAATCCCGACATTTTGCACGTTGAAGCGGGCTGAAGCCCCGTGCTCCGTGGCGAATCCGGACGCCGCTCAAGTGCCCTTATCCCGCCAACATCCGTGTTTATCCGTGTTCATCCGTGGTGTAAAATGCCTCCGATGAAACTGGTTTCCTGGAACGTCAACGGGCTGCGCTCGGTGCTGAAAAAGAATTTTCTGGAGTTTCTCGATGACGAGCGTCCGGATGTGCTTTGCCTGCAGGAAATCAAATGCGGTCCCAACGATGTGGAGCAGCTTTGGCCGCATACGTACACGACCTACTGGAATGGCGCGGAAAAAAAGGGCTATTCGGGGACGGCGATTTTCTCGAAAACCCGGCCGGTGAACGTGGTCCCGCACATTGACATCGCCGAACACGACCGCGAAGGGCGCGTGTTGGCGGCGGAATTCGCCGATTATTTTGTCATCAACGTCTATGTGCCGAATTCCAAGCGCGACTTGTCGCGGCTGGCTTACCGGCAGCGGTGGGACCGCGACTTCCTGGCCTACCTGAAGCGGCGGGAAAAGAAAAAGCCCGTGATCGTTTGCGGCGACTTCAACGTGGCGCACACCGAAATTGATCTGGCCAACCCCAAGGCCAATATCCACAACCACGGCTTCACCCTCGAAGAGCGCAGCGGCTTCACCGCCATGGTCAAGGCCGGGTTCCTCGACACCTTCCGTGAATTTGAGCAGGGCGGGGGACATTACACTTGGTGGAGCGTTTTCAGCGGCGCGCGCTCGCGGAACATTGGCTGGCGCATAGATTATTTCCTGATTTCCCGGTCCCTGCGCCCGCGGTTGAAAGGCGCGTTCATTCGCAATGCGATCCTTGGCAGCGACCATTGCCCGGTGGGAATTGAGATCGAATGAGCAGACCATCCAAATCGCAATGGGATTTCGGCGAGCTGTTCCCGGCGGAACAGACCCGCAAGGTCCTGTCGGTCTCGGAACTGACGGCGCAAATCCGGCGCTTGCTGGAAAAACAGGTCGGCGCCATCTGGGTGACCGGCGAAGTCAGCAATCTGCGTGCGCAATCATCCGGCCATGTTTATTTCACGCTCAAAGACGCCGGCGCACAGTTGAATTGCGTGCTGTTTCGGGGCGAGCCGGTATCCAACCGGAGTGCCCTTCGCGACGGACAGAAGATTCTGTTACAGGGCGACGTGACGGTCTATGAGGCGCGCGGGCAATATCAACTCATCGTTCATGCGGTGGAATTGCAAGGCGTCGGCGCGCTGCAAATCGCCTTCGAGAAACTCAAGCAAAAGCTCGCGGAGGAAGGGTTGTTCGCGCCGGAACGGAAGCGGCCGCTCCCCCAATATGCGCAACGCATCGGCTTGGTGACCTCGCCCACCGGCGCGGCCATTCACGACGTGATGCATGTGGTGCAACGGCGGAATCCGTCGCTGGAAATCATCCTCGTGCCGTGCCGGGTGCAGGGCGAGGGCGCGGCGGACGAAATTGCCGCGGCCATCCGCTTGCTGAATGAATTCAATGTAGGAGAGGCGTCGCGCTTGTCTCCATCTGAAAAAGGTCAGGGACAGGCTGGAAGCCTGTCCTACATTGACTTGATTCTGGTCACGCGCGGAGGAGGTTCGCTGGAGGATTTGTGGGCGTTCAACGAAGAAGTGGTCGCGCGGGCCATCTTTGAATCGGCTCTTCCGGTGGTGTCGGCGGTGGGGCATGAAATTGATTTCAGCATCAGCGATTTTGTGGCGGACGTGCGCGCCGCCACGCCGAGCGCCGCGGCGGAGATCATCACCCAAGACGTGTTCGCCAGCCGCGACTTCGTGGCGGATGCCCCGGAATGGTTGCGGCGGCGGCTTCGGCAACGGCTGGGGAAATTAACGGACGAATTCCAGCAATGGGAAGCGCGCCTGGCGCGCCTGCACCCCCGCCGGCGCCTGAACGAATGGCTGCAGCGGTTGGATGATTTACAATCGGGGCTGCTGCGCCGCGCGCAACAGGGCGCGCGCGAGCGCCGGGCGGCGTGGCGGAACCTCGCCGGCCGTTTGCAATGCATACACCCGGCCAATCGCTTGAAGCAGCGGGCCGAGTCATTGAAACTCAACGGGCGCCGTCTGGGGGAACAGATGCAGGCCCACTGGCGAAACCGGAAGAATCACTTTGAAGCGGTGGCAGCGCGGCTGCGGTTGTTGGGGCCGCAGCAGGTTTTGGCGCGCGGTTATTCCATCACCATGGACGCGGCCACCGGCAAAGTCCTGCGCGATGCCGCGGAAGTAAAAGCGGGCCGCAAGCTGAAGACCCGGTTGCAGAGCGGCGAAATTCTGAGCCGCGCCGAGTCCATTCCGCCGGCACAGTAAACTGGAGCCAGCGTTCCTGGCGGTTCAGCACCCGGTACCGGCGAGGTGATGGTGCGGCAGAGGTGGGTCGTGAAGGCCCAATAAGGCCCAATAAGGCCAAAGAGAGCCCATGAAGGCCAAATAAGGTAAAACATCGGCAAATTCAGTCTATTCTCCAAGCTGGACGGCGCCGGGTTTTTGATTTAGTCTTATTTTGTGCCAAGTTCGTCAAAAGGTGTGGGCCAATCCCCCGCCAAGAGTCTGCCGTTTGAGGAAGCCTTGAAGAAGCTCGAAGGCATCGTGGCGGGCATGGAGTCCGACGATCTGCCGCTGGAAAAACTGCTGGCCCAGTACGAGGAAGGCACGCAATTGGTGAAAATCTGCCAGGAAAAACTGGCCGAGGCGGAATTGAAGATCCGGCAGTTGGAAAAAAACGCCGCCGGCGAAATGAAATTAAAGCCGTTGGAAGGAGAAGTGACTGAGTGATTGAGTTAAATAAGTTAAATGGGCCGACATCGGCCCCGCCGGCCCATTCGACCCATTTAACTGATTTAACCATTTAACCGACACATGAGCCGTTATCTCGATATGGTAGCCGAACCCGCGCACGTCAAAAACCTGACGGTGCCGCAACTGACGCAACTGGCCGACGAAATCCGGCACGAACTCATCACCGTGCTCGCCCGGAACGGCGGCCACGTGGGGCCCAACCTGGGCGTGGTGGAGTTGACCATCGCCCTGCATCGCGTGTTCACGACCCCCAGGGACAAATTTGTCTGGGACGTGAGCCATCAGGCCTACGTCCACAAGCTGCTCACCGGGCGCAAGGATCGTTTTTCCACCATCCGCACCACCGGCGGCTTGAACGGCTTTGCGTTGCGCTCGGAGAGTCCGCATGATTGCTACGGCGCCGGTCATGCGGGCACCGCGCTGTCGGCCGCGTTGGGCATGGCTGCGGCCCGCGACAAACGCGGCAGCGACGAGCACATCGTCTGCATCTTCGGCGACGCCGCCTTGACCAACGGCATCTCCTTCGAGGCGCTCAACAACCTCGCGCACACCACGAAACGGTTCATCGCCATTTTGAACGACAATGAGTGGAGCATCGCCAAGAACGTGGGGGCCGTTGCGCACTATCTCAACAAGCTCATTACCAATCCCCGTTACAACAAGCTCGCCACCGATTTCCAGAATTTCCTGCGCCGGTTCCCCAAAGGCGAGGTCGCCATCAAACTGGCGCGCAAGGCTGAGGAGGGTTTCAAGGGCGCGATTACCGAGGTGGGTTTGCGGCAGACCGGCAGCTTGGTGGAGGCCGATGGGCGCGGCGGGTACGGCAGCCCCGTCTTCTTCGAGGAGATGGGCCTGCGCTATCTGGGTCCGATTGATGGCCACGATTTGCCGCTCCTCATCAGCACCCTCGAATTTGCCAAGACCTGCAGCCACCCCATCGTCATCCACGTCCTCACCCAAAAAGGCAAGGGCTACGACGCCGCCATCAAAAGTCCGGAGAAATTCCACGGGGTGGGTCCGTATGACGTGGCCACCGGCAACACCGTGCCTGCCAAACCGGGTTCACCGCCGATGTATCAGGATGTGATGGGCCAGACGCTGGTCAAGCTTTGTCAGAAAGACAACACGCTCGTGGGCATTACCGCCGCCATGCCCAGCGGCACCGGGCTGAAACATTTGGAAAAAGCGATGCCCGACCGCTACCACGACGTGGGTATTGCCGAAGAGCACGCGGTCATTTTCGCCGCCGGCATGGCGACGATGGGCTTCCATCCGGTCGTGGCCATTTATTCCACGTTTCTGCAGCGCGCCTATGATTGCATTCATCACGACGTTTGTTTGCAGGATTTGCCGGTGATTTTCTGCATGGACCGCGCCGGTCTTTCTTCCAACGACGGCCCGACGCATCACGGCCTCTTCGACATTGCCTATCTCCGTTGCCTGCCCAACGTCATCGCCATGGCGCCCAAGGACGAGGACGAACTGGCGGACATGATGTTCACCGCGACGCACCAGCGGCATCCGACCTTCATTCGGTATCCCCGCGGAGCGGCTGAGGGCGTGCCCATCAAGGAACAGCCCGCGTTGCTCGAAGTCGGCAAGGCGCAGGTGGTGCGGAATTTCTCCGGCCAGGGCAAGCGCAAGGTGGCGCTGTTTGGGCTCGGCCCCATGAACACCATTGCCCGCAAGGCGGCCGACCAACTTGCCACCGAAGGCTTCGATTGCGCCGTCATCAATCCGCGCTTCACCAAGCCGTTGGACGTCGGCACGCACGAATTTTTCGGCAAAGCGGCCGATGTGGTGGTCACCTTGGAAGACCATGTGATCATGGGCGGCTACGGTGCGGCGGTGTTGGAATTGTTCAACGATGTTGGTGTCAGCGTGTCGGTCGTGCGCATCGGCTGGCCGGACCAGTTCATCGAGCACGCGACCACGCCGGACGAATTGCGCCGGAAATACGGCCTGACGGCGGAGAACACGGTGGCCAGGGTTAAGGAGCAGTTCGGCGAGGCGGCAGCGGCCGCGACCAGGCTGGTTGAAGTGGCTTGATATGGCTTATAAGGACGTATCCCCGCCCGTGGGCGGAAAGATCTCCATCCAGAACGGCAAGCTCAACGTGCCGGACAACCCCATCGTCCCGTTCATTCGCGGCGACGGGACCGGCCCGGACATCTGGGCGGCCAGCGTGCGGGTCTTTGACGCCGCCGTGCAGAAGGCTTACGGCGGCAAGCGCAAGATCGCGTGGTTCGAGGTATTTGCCGGCGAGGAGAGTTTCAAGAAATTCGAAAACTGGCTGCCGGATGACACCGTCGAGGCCTTCAAAGAATACCTCGTCGGCATCAAAGGGCCGCTCACCACGCCCGTTGGCGGCGGCATCCGCTCCCTCAACGTTGCCTTGCGCCAGATGCTCGATCTCTACGTTTGCCTGCGCCCGGTGCAATGGTTCAACGGCGTGCCTTCGCCGGTGAAACATCCCGAAAAGGTGGACATGGTCATCTTCCGGGAGAACACGGAGGATATTTACGCCGGCATTGAATACGCCGGTGGCACGCCCGAAAGCCAGAAGATTCTGGATTTTCTGGGGCAGAACTTCCCCAAAGAATTCAAAAAGATCCGCTTCGGCACCAAGGAAGCTGCGGCCGAGTGGCTCAAGCAACTGCAAGCCCTGGGCGCCCCCGAGCGACCGGCCATCGTGGATGTGGGCATCGGTTTCAAGCCGGTCAGCTACCTGGGGACGATTCGCCTGGTTCACGCGGCCATGCAATACGCCATTGCGAACCGGCGCAAAAGCGTCACGATTGTTCACAAGGGCAACATCATGAAGTTCACCGAAGGCGCTTTCCGCGACTGGGGCTATAAAATTGCCAAAGAGCGATACGGCGCGGTGGAAATGGACGGCGGCCCGTGGTGCAGGATTCCCGAAGGCAAACCCGGCGCCGGGATGGTCATCAAAGACGCCATCGCCGACATTACTTTGCAACAAGTGCTCACGCGCCCGGCGGACTTTGATGTCATCGCCACGCTAAATCTCAACGGCGATTACCTGAGCGACGCGCTCGCCGCGCAGGTCGGCGGCATCGGCATCGCGCCGGGCGGCAACATTAATTACGTTTCCGGCCACGCCATTTTCGAGGCGACGCACGGCACGGCGCCCAAATACGCAAACAAGGACGTCGTCAATCCCGGCTCCGTGGTTCTGTCCGGCGAAATGATGCTGCGTTATTTGGGATGGGCCGAAGCTGCCGATTTAATCCTCAAGGGTTTGAACGGCGCGATTGGCAGCAAACGTGTCACCTACGATTTCGCGCGCTTGATGGACGGCGCGACGGAAATCAAGTGTTCCGCCTTTGGCGACAATATTATCGCCCACATGTAATACTGATTTGCTTTCAAAGCGCGACTAACGGCGTGGAGTGCGGCGGCACGACGCCGCTTTCTTCGACGCGACATGTCGCGTCGAAACAAAGCGCGGACATGTCTGCGCACTCCAAGTTAAGACGCGGTGCGCCCTTGGTGCCTATTGCGTCGTAACGCGCACAAATCCCTGTTTGGAGTGGTTGAACACCGCCAGCGGGATCGGAATGACTTTTAACGTCCCGTCGCCCATCAGATTTGAATAGGTCAGCCAGTTGGGGGCCAGCAAATTCGTAGTGTAGAGAACATAGTGCGTAAAACCGGATTGCGATTGGAACGAGAACAGGAAGTTCGTGCCGTTGTCCTGCGGGCTGAGCAAGGCAACAGGTGAACCCCCCACACTGCTGTCGGTCACTTTGGCCAGCACGCCGGCGGGATACCAAATGGCGATGGTGCCGCCTCCCGCTCCGCCGGATAATAATTGCTTGTCGCTATACACATCATTGGTTCCAAACACGGTGGCTTCAACTTGTGGGTAATAACCGGACTGGCACCAACCGCTGGCCCAGACGCCGTCCGACGCGAGGGCGATTCCGAGGAAATTGACCGTGGCTGAGGAGACGGCTTCGCGTGCCCAAAGCGGGTTGCCGTTGACATCGAATTTCGCCAGAAAGGCCTGGCTGAAATCCCCGTTATAAGGATCAACGGCGGTTGGCGCTGCAATCATATCGCTGCCGAAAATCGAATTGTTTTGGAAGTCGCCGCTGACATAGACAGCCCCATTGGCATTTGCCACGGCGGCGATCGGCGTGGTGGTGACGCTGCCGTAAGTCGCGGCCACCTGTGGATTCCCATTGGTGTCATAGCGGGCGAAGTATTGTCCGCGCAATGCGCCAAAACTGACGGTAAGCGCACCGAATGAGGCGCTGGAACCGTAGGCGGCGCCGGTAAGGAATACGTTTGTGCCTGAGACGGCCAAACGTGGCACGTCATCAATCAACCCTACGGAATAAGGATTGTTCTGGCCGCCTCCGTATTGCGCGCCCACGCCTCGTACCCAAATCGCCTGGCCGTTGGTTCCGTTCAAACACGCGAGTGCCCATGCGCGGTCGGTCACATTGGAAGAGCCACCGATGAGGACATTGGTCGTGCCCCCCACCGTTGAGGCATTTACGCTCACATAAAGCCGTCCGCCGCCGTAAATCACATATTGCGGCCACTCGCCCGGCAGCACTTGGGACCAGTGCGCGGTGCCGTTCTGATCGCACTGGAGCATCACGCCTTCCTGCCCGATGATTACATAGTTGCTGCTGCCAATCGTCACCGGCCCTCCCCCGAGCAAACCGCAGAGAGTCACATTGCCCGATGGGTCGGACGCGAGAGAATTGATGATCATGAAGTCCGAATTTGTGCCGCCGAAAGTTCGCACCCATATATTACTGCCGTTGGCATCAAAGCGCGCCAGGAACATGTCACCTCCGCCGGCGTCCGTGAGTTTGTTTGTGCCCAGCCAGTTGTTGCCGGAATAATTGCCCGCCAGATACACGCCGCCGCCCGGTGCCAGGGCAACACTCAAAGCAGAGGAATTCCCGCCGCCGTTGTTTGTGATACCTGCGGCCCACAAGGCCGAGCCAGCGGCCGTCTGCTTGACAATGGCTGCGGCATTGCCGCCGCTGCCCGAAACCAATGTCTGGCTGCCGACCGTCATCGCTCCGCCGAATGCTGCGGCAGTATAAATATTGCCGTTCGTATCCACGGTGCAGCCGTAATAATAGTCCTTGGTGATGGTGGTATCGTCCACCGCAGCGAAGGGAGATTTAAAGGCGCTCGACCAGTCGGGAGGCAACGGTGCGCTGACGAAAGCAACCGCCGCAGTCGTGGTGTTGGCCGAGCCGGAACTGTTGCTGGCAATGGCATAGTAACTCCCGGCCACGCCGGCTGTGCCGGAATTGGTGGGAATGAAATACGAATTCGTGGCATTCGGAATCGCGCCTGTACCCACCTCATACCACTGCCAGCTCGCCGTCGGGTTGCTGGTGGCGCCGGCGTCCAGCCAGACCTCATAGCCCGGATAATTCGTTTGATTGAATGGATTGAGGGTGATGCTGGGCGGAGTTCCTGCAACAAAAGCGACGTCATCCAGGAATCCCGCTTCGGTGGTATTAGTGTCCCCGTACGGATAAGCCGTCCACGTCAAGGTTTGCGTGCCCGGTCCGATATTGAACGGGCCGTCCTGGTACCAAGCCGTGTCACCGTAGATGTCATCCACGTCGGCGCCATTGGTGGCAAATTCGAGATCGAATCCCCCATTGGGATCGTTGGCGATACTCGACCAGTAAAACGTCAGGGTTCCCGGCCCGGTGACGGTCACCGAGAGGGTCGAGGACTGTTCGTTGGTCACGCTGCCGCTTTGCGCCGCGAATGGCGCGCCGTTGTAGGTGTTGGTGGTTTCCACGAACCAACTGGTGTCGCCCGACGTCGTCCAAGTCAAATTGCTCGTCCCCAGCGCGGCGCCAAACACGTCGTAGGTCACTGCCGCCACATTGGTGACCGTCAAGCCGGGATTGGCGTAAAGGTAAGCCACGTCGTTCGAATTCAACACCCCCGCGTAGATTTGCAGGTCATCCAATTCGCCCACGTAAGGGGCAAAGTATTCACCGCCGATGGAAGCATAAGTGGGCATTCCGTTCAGCAGGCCGGGTTGCCCGTAATCCATGGCATCCGGCACCGCATTAATGTAAATGGTCTTTTGGCCACTGGCTTGATCCCGCGTAACCACCACGTGCACGTAGTTTCCGGTCGTGACGCTGTGGGTGGAATGCAGCGTGTCTCCCGGCTGGTAATTTTCATTGCCGGTAAAACACGCCGCCTTGGAGCCGGTGATACCCAAGGGAATTTCGCCAGCGCCGTTATTATTCAGATAGATGACGTTTTGATCGCCGTAATCGCTCAGGTTGTCAGTATTGTTGCCAACCGCGTTGGTGGTTTTGATCCAGACGGACACGGAAAAGCTGCCGACAAACGTGTTGCTCCAGTTAATAAAGGGGGTGCCGGTGCTGCAGGGCGTCATGCTGCCGGTGCCGCTAAAATACACCGCGCCGCCGCCGGCCACTGCGTCGTTGGTGAATGCCACCGACGGCCCGGGACCCCACCCGCTGCCGCAATCAATGTTGTTTTGATTCGTGGATGAGTCCAGGCCCAGATCGCCGCTTTCGTCGAAGGCATAATGGGCAATGTTGAAATGGCCGCCAACCGGGCTGGCGCCATTGGCCGCGGCGGTGCCCGGATTGGCAAAAAGAAACGCCACGTCCTCCGCCGAGAGCACGCCGGAATAAATCTGCAAGTCATCCAGCTCGCCGTCGTAACCCTGGTACTCGCTGCCGTCGTTGGGGTCAGGATTACCCGCGTTCGCCAGCGCGCCAATGGTCAGTTTCTGCGGGTCGCTCAACGAATTGGTGGTGCCGGAAGAAAAGCTGTCAAATGCGCCGTCTATGTAGATTATTTTTTGGCCCGTGGCCTGGTTGCGAGTCACGACAATGTGGTGATAATTTCCATCGTTCACGCTGGCAACGGAATTGAGCGTGACATCCTCGGAACCGCCGCTGTTAAAACCGATGGAGCCGCCGGTCAACGCGATCGGGATTACATCGTTGGCCACCCCGGGTAGGTCTGCCGAAACGATCCCGGCTCCGTAGTAGGCCAGAGCGGTGTTCCAAGCGATATTTTGCGTGGTCTTGATCCAGCACGACACCGAGAAACTGCCGGCCAGCGTGGAGAGCAGGGCGGGGGGCGTCGGGTTCGCCCAACCCAGGTAACCGC
>JBEKMW010000026.1:0-46525 GCA_049523455.1 Verrucomicrobiota bacterium
GTTTGCCGATTACCACCACGTTCTGAGCGGAGGCCTTAAACAACTGGGCGCATTGGTCAATCAGCTCGGCGGCCCTGAGACCCGCTCGCTCTGGTACGTGGATACCGGTCCGCTGTTGGAACGCGATTTCGCCCAGCGCGCCAGTGCCGGTTTCATCGGCAAACACACCAACCTCATCAGCCGCCAATGGGGCAACTGGATTTATCTGGCCGAGATCATCACCACCCTCGAACTCGAAGCGGACGCGCCGGAGCAGAATCACTGTGGGCGATGCGTCCGCTGCCTGGCGGCCTGTCCCACCGGCGCCATTACCGCGCCGTTTCAATTGGACGCGCGGAAATGCATTTCCTATCTGACCATCGAACTCAAAGGCGCCATTCCGGTGGAACTGCGCCCCGCCATTGGCAATCGCATCTTCGGCTGCGACGATTGCCTGGCGGTCTGTCCCTGGAACCGTTTTGCGCGCGCCGGTCGGTTGATGCAAGCGCACGCGCGCCCCGATTTGTCTGCGCCCAAACTCGTCGAACTGCTGCAACTGGACGACGCGGCCTTCCAATCGCGCTTCGCCGGCACGCCGGTTGTGCGGGCCAAACGGCGCGGCCTGCTGCGAAACGTTTGTGTGGCGCTGGGCAACACCGGCGACCCATCCGTTCTCCCCGCCCTGGCCAAGGCCGCGCACGACCCCGACCCCTTGATCGCCGGGCACGCCCAATGGGCCATCGGCCGGATTGAATCCCAAAACCGCAAATCGTAAATCAACTCATCCTCCAAACGCCGCGTATTTCCTTATGCCGCACCGCCACATGAAACGCGCGAAGGCATACGCCACCAGCACCCAAACCAATTGCGCCACCAATCCGCGCCACAAGTCCGCCCCGCCCAGGCGGCCCATGTAAATGCCGATGGGCAGATAGAGTTGATAGGGAAACGGAGTGAACATGAGCACGTGCCGGAGGCCCAGCGGCAACAAATCCAGCGGAAACAAATGGCCGCTGGCCAGATACTCAAAAGCGAACAGGATGAAGATGAGCGTGGAGATTTCCAGGAGCCAGAACGCCAGCATGGCCATGGCGTAGGAAATGAAGAATTGCAGCAGCGCCGTCAACAATAGCGAAAGCGGAAATACCAGCAGCGCCAGGCCGTTTGCGGGCGCCACAACGTATTGGCGGAAGCAGAAAATGAACACCGCCAGCGGCACCGCCGCCATGGCGATAAACGCGATGCGCCCGGCAAAGAACAGGCACAGCCGGTACCACAAGTAGTCAATCGGTTTGAGCAGGAACTGGCTGATGTTGCCCTCGCGAATATCGGCGGCGATCTGCCAGTCGTCCTCGTTCACCGCCGTCAGCACGTCCACCACCGCCACCATGAGGTAATAAAAAATCATTTCGCCCTGCGTGTAGCCGGCCAGCGTGCTGCCTTGCCCCTTTTCACGGTAAATCGTGCTCCAGAGCGACAACATGGCAAACAGCGGGATAAGGCTGAACAAGGTCCGCGTCAGGTAATTCACCCGGTAAGTCAGGTTGTTCTGAATCCCGATGCCAATCACATGCCAGTACTTCTTCATCTGCGTGCCAATTAAATCTAGTCGTTCGCCAAACCGGCTAGGGCGAAGAATCCGATTCCATTTGCTCCAACTGCGGACCCACCACCGTGCCCAAATGACAGCCGGCGGCATAGATAGCAACGCCGAATCCCAAGACCACGACCACCAGGACGGCAAACGCCCACAAGTGCCGGGACTCGAATTTTTTCAGCGAGCGCGCGAAAGAAACCAGCGCGAACAGGGCGGCCAGCACGATCACCGCGTCCACGCTCGCGCGTTGCCAGTAGCTGCCGCCCAGATGCAGCCACATGCCGAACTCGTCGAACGTCAGCCCCATGGCCACCCCGTAGAGCAGCGCGGTGACTTCGGCCGCCCGCTCCGTGGGCCGGCGGAACACGCTGTAGCCGCACACCGCCGACAGCAGGAAAATACCGTAATTCAAATGATGCACGTGGGTGCCATGCATGAAGAAATACAGGTTCGGCATATCCTTGGCCATGATGAGAAAGACGAACATGCGCGAGAGCACGAACGTGAGGATGAACCCAAACAAAGTGCGTCGTGCCAGCCGGTGCGCCGTCTCCCGAGGCATGTGAGGTTTGTCCGTTTCCATAATCCGGTCCGTTGGCAAACCAATACCGCCACCGCCCCCCGCAAGCAATCCTCTTTGCTTCACGAAAAAGAAGTTGCCAACCGGTGGCGCGGGAAGAGAATTACGAAAAAGGCCCGACCATGCACATACCCAAAAACCAGAACGAATTCACCCGGCGCGATTTTCTTAAAGGTGGCTCGGCGGCAACGCTGATGACGATGCTCGGCGCCACGCCGCTGGCGGCCCAGCCCGCGCCCGGTTCCACCTCGGCCGCGCCCGAAGTGAAAGACGCGCCCAAAGACTCCGACCCGGATGCGGACTTTCCCCGGGTTTGGCTGTCCAGCCCGGAGGGGGCCCCGCCGGTCGCCAATTTCCAGGACCTCGTGGCTCATGGCGTGCAGGTCATCGAGACCACCGATTTTCAGGGCGCCCGTAAGCACGGTCTGCAAGTGATGCTGGCGATGGATGTTTTTGGGATGTTCATGGGAAAAATGATCGGCCCGGAAGATCTGGCGCCGATGGGCCTGACGCCGGAGTATGCGGTGGCGATTGCCGGCGCCTATCAGGAGCTCGGCATTGATTCGCATACGTTTCCGTTCGCCAGGGGCAAACACACCATCGAGATCGGCGTGCCTTGGAATTACGCGCCTTACGATTGGAAGACCCGGAAGTATTTCACCGACAAGCTTGCCTTTGACGGTCGTTGGCCCGGGAGCTATTTCTCGACTGACCGGGCGTTCAGGGCGGAAGTGGTCGTCAAGCAACGGGACTATGACGGCCGGCAACACCTGGCCATCATCCCGGCCACCATCAGCGATCGCAGCCGCCAGAGCCTGCTGCTCACGTTCGACCTCAGCAACGTGGAGGGCGATCTGGACCATACCATGCTGGCCGTGTATTGGCGCACCAACCGGCTGAGCCCGGCCGCCGCTTCCACCCGTGAAGCCGCGGCTCGGACGGTCCGGGCGACGCTGGAGCGGTTCGCCCGTGAGAACGGCGGCGTGTTTCCAGACGATGTGATTCGCGCCCTGCGCTACGGCGACGAATGTTTCCTGTGGACCGGCAATGCGAACGCGCCGAGATGCAGCATTCCGCTCTACGACTACTCGGACAGCGGCATGGCCTGTTATCGCAACCTCAATGGAACGGACGAATACCCGCGCGTCTGGGGGTTCCCCCAGTTCTTCGGCGTGAATGCCTGCCGCGATTGGTTGTATGCCTTTCACATGGCCGTTGCCGATTTGGTCAAGACCGTCGTGACCGAAGCCCACAAGATCGCGCCGCGCCTGCTGGTGTTCCGCAATACCACGCGATTCAACCCCACTCCCTTTGGCACGCTGGCAAACGACCACGACGGCAACAGCACCCAACTGCTGGCTCGGCAGTTCGACATGCTCAATCCCGATCCCTACCCGGTAGTCGGGACGGAGGACGCCGACAACACGAATCCAGACCGGGATCCGCGGCCCGGCTACATCGAGTCCATGATTCCCCTGGAAAACGCCTACTGGAGCGGGTTGGTGAGACGGTTCAGCAAGAAGCTGGTGCCGTGGATGCAGGCGCACACGTTCGCCCACCAGTTGCAACACCCCATGCCCAGCGATGTCCATCACATGTACGAGCAGACGGCCGCCTTCAACCCGGATGGCATCATGTGGCTGGGGTACCAACCCGGCGACAAGGCGGAGTCGTCGGATGTCTTCTTTGGCATGACGCTGCCGGATGCGCGCCCGCAAACCTGGAAGGCGCTTCGCAGTATCAATTACCGCGCGCAACGCGACCTGGGACGGCCCAAGCAAGTGCCGCCGGTCGCCGTGTTGCGGTTTTACGCCGAGCGCTCGCTCGTGGACCTGGAACGGCGTAATCTTCACGACCGCTTCCTGACCGAACAAATACTCACCGGCCTGACGATGGATCTCGCCATCCCCTTTGACATCTTCGAGTACTACAAACGCGAAGACCTTGACTGCCGGGAGCTGCGGGCCTATCGGCGCGTCATCCTGTGCGTTACCGACCTGGAGGGCCTGCCGCTCGATGAGCTGGGGAGACAAAAGATTCCACTCGCCGTCGTCTGTTGGAACGCTTCCTCGCTCACCGCGCATCCGGATTTCACCGGCATCTCGGAGCTTCACTGGGTCGCCGGCGAGGCCGTGGGCATTACTGCGCCAACCGCTCCCGGTATCAGCGTTCCTGAAAGTTACAGTGGCATAACCGAGTGGAAATGTGATCTCGGCGTGACCGGGCCAAACGGTGTCACGATTCCCGCCGGCATGGCCTGCGGCGCCACGCTTCAGCCGGCGGCCGCCAGTATTGCCAAAGCGGCCGGCCAATGCTGTCTCTGGCGGCATGGCAATGCCATCTTCTCCAGCTTCCTTCCCAAGGACCCATTCGATGACGGCGAATACGTTCGCTGGCTGCTAGACGGAGACATGCGTGATTGAATCCATGAAGGCAATCCTCAAGCCTCGCATACTCGGCATGTTTTTTGGCCTGCTGTTTCTGTGCTCTTGTGCAACGATTCATCCCCCGCTTCCCGCAGATGTGCCCATGAACAAAGGCGCCGGACGCGGCGACGAACTTTTTCTGACGCTTCATTTGGCGGATGGACAGGAATTATTGTTTATTGTGGATACCGGAGGTAATGGTGTCCTTTTGGACAAATCTTTGGAACCAAAGTTGGGCAGATGCCTTCGGACTTCCAATATCAGTCCGGGCTATGGCATGAAAACCCAAAGCCTCTATCGAGCGCCAAAACTCTACCTCGGCAACACTCAATTACGGACCGGCGGATGGATTTGCACGGCTGATTTGAGCGGGTTCTCACACCAATTGGCCCTGACTGTCCATACCAATTATCCGATCATGGGCGTTCTAGGCATGAGTTGCTTGAAGCATTACTGTGTTCAACTGGATTTCGCCGCCCGGAAATTGCGTTTTCTTGATGCCGAGCATTCAGATAAACATAATTGGGGCAAGCCGTTCCAGCTCGTTGATCATCGTGATAGATTCTGGGTTGACGAGAACCTTGTTGGCGTAAAAGGGCCGAGTTCGCTGATTGACACCGGCTGTTATTACGACGGCTGGTTAACACCACAACTATTCCAAGAATGGACCAATCATGTGAAACCGCCAGCTGTTGGTGAGGCGCGTTCTTCCAACGGTGTGCTCGGTGGCGACAATTACCCCGACATTAATCTGGGTGGCAGGGAACAATTTAACGATATCGGTTTGTATTTCCTGGCGCGACATCTTGTGACATTCGATTTCTCACATCGGACGATGTATCTCAAGCGAACGAGCATTGGCCCGCTAATTGACGAGGATACCAAAGCGGCCCGTGATTTCCTGAAGAGTTTGAGAGCAAACAATGAACTACCCGGCTGCTCGAAAGACGACAAATGGTTGATGTCAGTTTTAGGTTATCCAGTCTCCGATGTTCTTGACGTTTGGAGAAATGGCGATCCAACAAGCTATCATTATATGGTCATTCGAGATGCCAAGGACGGGTCTTTGAGATTGCAAAAAGCCTGGCGGACGGATGCCAAGGGCAATGTGATTGAGAATTATCCTGTGCCATGAAAATTGTCTGCACAATTATCACCTGTGTGTGTTGGATGTTCTTGTGCTCCTGCGCAACGCGCTGTGCACCGCGGGGCGCAGTCGGCTCCGCCGTTCCCGCTGAAGCGTCTTTCAATGAAGATGCTGGCGCGGGAGGCTTGTGGGGTGATCTCCTTTTTGTGACCCTTCGTTTGGAAAGCGGAAAAGAGCTGCTCTTCAACGTGGATACTGGTGCACCGGTCACGGTGCTGGACAGGTCGTTGGAGCCGATCCTGGGGAAACGTCAGGGAGAGAAGCCAATCCATTACGCCTGGAGTGATGGGACTGCGAACACATATAGAGCGCCCAAGCTATATCTTGGCAATGCTCAATTGCGGACTGGCGATCTGGTGTGGGTCGACGACTTGAGCGGACTTCATCGCCCGACGAACACCCTCAGCTCTCCGGTCCAGGGGATTCTTGGCATGGATTGCATGCGACACTATGCCATCCAGCTGGACTTTGATGCCGGAAAGATGCGCTTTCTTGAATCGGGTCACCTCAAGAGGGAAGCCCTTGGCATGGCATTCCCTCTTACCATAGATCATTCTGGTCACGTAACGGTTGCCGGGTTCTTCATGGGCACAAAGGGCGTGAATGCGATCATTGATACCGGTTGTGCGTGCGATGGGGTGCTGGAACCAAAGGAGTTCCAACTTGCGCTGCAGCAGCAAAGGGCAGCCTGGACCAACTGGTTCAAGTATCCAACAGGCTTTGTGCGTTACACGGTCTGTTTCCAAAAGCTTGTTTTCGGCGGCGAGAGCTGCACGAATATCGTCATAGACGAGGCTCCCGCAATGGTGGCTAATGGCCGAACTTATTACCTAAACGCCATTGGACTGCCGTTTCTAGCCCGGCATTTGGTGACTTTCGATTTTCCAAAACGATTGATGTATCTTCAGCCTCGTGCAGAACTTTCTTTTAACTACAGCAAGCCGACTAACGCTCCGAAAACAAATCCGTGAAAACGATCTCGCGGCCTGGCCTGCCCGGCATGTCTTTTGGCCTGCTGTTTTTGTGCTCTTGCGCGGTGGCGGACTCGACGAGACCCCCGCTTCCCGCTGAGGTGAGCATTAACACAGCGGCAGGTCGCGGAGGGTTTCTAATTGTAACGCTCCGAGCGGAGAGCGGCGAAGGGTTGCCATTTATCGTGGACACCGGATCGCCAATCACTTTTTTCGACAAATCCCTGGAGCCAAAGTTGGGAAGACGCCTCGGCACCATGCCGGTGACAACGGCGAGCGGCGATAAACAGAAATCAGGCCTCTATGCGGCGCCCAAAATCTATTTGGGAGGCACTCCGTTGGTGACCGGTGGCAATATCGTCACTCGTGATTTCAGGCAATCATCTCGTGTAGATTCTCATGTCATGGGAATTCTCGGCATGGACTGTTTGCGTCACTATTGCCTCCAATTGGATTTTGATGCCGGTAAGATGCGTTTTCTGTATCCTGACTGCGTGAACGCTTCCGAGTTGGGCAACGCCTTTTCGCTTACGTTTCATGGGAGTTATCCCTTTATCCAGCATACCGGTCTTGTCGGAGAAAGCACCAACTTGATGATTGATGTCGGGTGCAGAATTGATGGTCTAGTAAATAAGGGGAAGTTTAATGGACTGACGGAGCTTTTGCCTGAATGTGTTTGCGACCGCAAGACCTACTCGAACCTCATTGTCGCAGCAGTTGATCATGTAAACTCGATCGGACTGAACTTTTTGTCGCGGCATCTCGTCACGCTTGATTTTCCAAAAAAGACGATGTATCTCAAACAGACAAGCATCGGTCCTCTTGACATCTCTATGAGGGCATCACGGTTGGGTGCGCCGATGGAAGTTTTGGAGGGCCTGAAAGAAAAAGGCCAACTGGTTGGCTTGTCGAAAGATGCCAAAGGAGTGGTTTGCATTGAAGAAAATTCAGACGCTCACCCAAAATCAGCAACCTTAGATTGTCGGCAAAATGGTGATTCGTCTGTTTATCGTTACATAGTTAGCCGGGCGTCTGAAGACAGTCCTTGGAGGTTAGAAAAGGCCTGGCAGACGGACGCAATGGGCAAGGTGATCAAGGAATATCCTGTTCCATGAGAATTATTTGCGCAATCGTTGCCGCTATTTGCACGATAATCTTGTGTTCCTGCGCAACGCAAGAGTCAATCCACCCGCCTCTTTCCATTGAACGGCCACCGCTTCCACCTGAAGCCAGCTTCAATAAAACCGCCGGGCGCGGAGGAGTGCTCTTGATCACACTTCTTCTGAAAGATGGCGCGACGTTGCCGTTCATGCTGGACACGGGAGCGCCTGCTACCATTCTGGATGAATCGCTGGATTCAAGATTGGGTAAATGTCTGGGAACAAATCAATTTGGGTATCGCTGGTTCGGAACAGAGAGCGTCAGATCGTATAAAGCGCCAAAACTTTGCATGGGTGGGGTTAAATTGCTGACGTGCGACAGCGTCATGACAGGCGACTTGACCCGAATCTTACCCAACCATCAGATAATGGGGATTTTGGGCATGGACTGTCTGCGGCGCTATTGCATCCAATTGGATTTTGCTGCGAACAGAATTCGCTTTCTTGATCCCGACCATTTGGACACGAATGATTTGGGCAACGCGTTTCCACTGACAATCTTTGCTGGGAATGCTTCGACCCGCGGAAATATGTTTGGCCAGCGCAAAGCGCGCTTCTGTGTGGATACGGGCTGCAACGTTGATGGCATGTTGAAACCCACAATGCTACGGCGCGAAATGAGAAAGCAAACCGTAGGCTCGGCCGGGCAAATCAAATCGCCCGCGGGTGCGACAGTAAATCAAGTTTTTTTTGACAAGTTTCTCTTCAATGACAACGCCTGTTATCACGACGTGAATTTGGTCGATGGCGTCTATGGGAACATCATCGGCTTGCATTTTCTGGCACGACATTTGGTCACGCTAGATTTCCCAAGGCAAACCATGTATCTCCAGCGTTGGAGCGATGAATCTTTCGTGGACGAAGCACGGGAATTCTTAAAAGGTTTGAAGGACAAGGGCCAACTGCCGGGCTTGTCCAAAGGCGCGCGTGGACATTTTTACAACGACTGGTTGCTGGTGAAACCGTCGAAATCAGGCCGCCCCCAAGTGTATCCGGTTTCCCGATTATTTTACTTTTGGACTGCCAGCAATTCGTTCAGATACAACTACACCGTTGTCCTGGCGTCCCAAGACAGCGAATGGAAATTGCAAAGAGCCTGGCGGACCGATGCCAATGGCAAGATGATCGAGGAATATCCTGTTCCATGAAGATTATTCGAGCAATCGTCGCCGCAGTTTGCACACTGGTCTTATGCTCCTGCAAAACAGAGACTCCAGTCCACCCGCCGCTCGCAACTGAGGCGAGTTTTAACGAAGATGCCGGCCTGGGAAGACATCTTTTTGTGACGCTTAGCTTGGAAAGCGGAGATAAATTATTGTTCGTTGTGGATACCGGCAGTCCCTGCACAATTTTGGATAAGTCTTTGGAACCGAAGCTTGGGAAATGTTTGCGAACGAGAGTAATACATTTTGGCTTTTGTGCCAAAAATGGTGCGCGTGTCTATAATGCACCGAAGCTTTATTGTGGTCACGCCGAATTGGTGACTGACGACCACATTTTGACGTGTGATTTAGGAACGATATTTCCCGACCATTCGGTTATGGGAATCCTGGGAATGGATTGTCTGAAACATTATTGCATTCAACTGGATTCTGCGGCGAGGAGAATGGTTTTTCTGGGTCGCAACGAACCGACAAATCGCAACCTGGGAAGACCGTATCCGCTGCACATGTTTTTTGGCGGAGTCTGGGTTCAGGGATCCTTTTTTGACGTGAACAGTTCAGGCTTCCGGCTTGATACCGGCTACCCGACAGATGGAGCGCTGAAACCACGCCTTTTCCTGCAGGTGCTGGCAAAAAACAAAGCTGTTCCCACAACACCATCACAATCGCCGAAGGGTCCGGCACCTTATGGAGTTCAATTCCCGAAACTTGTCTTTGGAGGTCAGGCCTACCATTATTTAATGTTGGATGACAATAAAATGTTGCATAACAACATCATCGGCCTACGGTTTCTGATGAGGAACTTCGTGACGCTGGACTTTCCAAATCGAATGATGTATCTGCAACCTCGTACTGAACATTCTATTGATGACAGCAACCCGACAAACGCTCCGAAAACAAACCCATGAAAACAATCTCACGGCTTGGCCTGCCCGGCATGTTTTTTGGCCTGCTGTTTTTGTGCTCTTGCGCGACGGAGAATTCGATTCACTCGCAGCTTCCGGCAACAGTGGCAATGAACAAAGATGCAGGCCGTGGAGGCTTGTTATTTGTAACGCTCCGGTTGGAGAGCGGTGAAAAATTGCCGTTTGTTTTAGATACCGGATGCCCAGCCACGTCTTTCGACAAATCTTTGGAGCCAAAATTAGGAAAATGCCTCGACACAGGGCAAGCATGGAACTTCGGCGTTGAACGTGAAATAAACATCTATGCGGCACCGAAGCTCTACTTGGGGCACACTCCACTGATGATGACCGGCACCAATGTCTTGACCTATGATTGCAGCGAGCTTTCAACTAATGCAGGTCGTCCCGTCATGGGGATTCTTGGCATGGACGTCCTGGAACACTATTGCATCCAACTGGATTTTAAAGCCGGTAGTATGCGTTTTTTGAGCGATAAACATGGAAATAAAGAAAACTGGGGCAAGCCATTTTCCTTGGCTGACCTTGGCAATGGATGTCCGGTGGTCAGTGAGAATCTCGCCGGCGTGAAAGGATCGGGTTCAGAGATTGACACCGGCTGCGATTCCGCCGGCTGGCTGACGCCAAAATTGTTCCAACAATGGACCAATCATGCGCAATTGCCAGCCACCGGTGAAGCACGTTCTCCCGATGTAGTGCTGGGTGGGGAGACTTTTCCTGATGCTGATTTGAAAGAGACTGACGAAAAATCCATTTTGCGGAACGATGCGGGCGTCGAGTTCAATGGGATTGGCCTCCATCTCCTGTCACGGCATCTTCTCACCTTGGATTTCCCCAGTCAGACAATGTATCTCAAGCGCACGAGCACGTTTCCGCTGGTTGACAGAGAGGTGGAAGCAAAATGCAACGGAGTGGCGCACTCAGCAATGAAATTCTTGCACAGCTTGAAGCAGAAAGGACGGCTGCCCGGTTGGTCAAAAACGGATAAATTGGCGGGTAACACTGTGGATTTTCACATTCGTCTTCCCGATTCTGGCACTTGCGATGCCGCAAAAGAGGGCGATTCAACCATCTATCATTATCAACTTAGCCGGGCCTCGAAGAGCAGTCCTTGGAAACTCGAAAAGGCCTGGCGGACGGATGCAATGGGCAAGGTGATCGAGGAATATCCTGTTCCGTGAAAAACATCCGAAAGCGCCGTCGCGGCTTCGCTTTGCCGGCGCAGTCCAAAAGTTCCGGCCGCCTGAGCCGGCGCTCCGAAGTTATGGCGCGATCAGGAGGCAGACGGCGGCGGGCCGGTTTTGGCAAGGCCGGTCCGGCGGGACCAGACATAATAAACCGGGATGCCGATGAGCACGATGACCAGCCCCGGCCAGGTGTACTGGGGTTTGTAGCGCAATAACACCAAAACAATATAGACGGCCATGACGATATAAATGGCCGGCAGCACGGGATAACCAAAGGCCCGGTAAGGGCGGTCGGCGTTGGGGCGGGTGTGGCGCAGCACGAACAGGCCGGCGATGGTCAGAATGTAGAATACCAGCACCGCGAAAACGATGTAGTCGAGCAATTGACCATAACTGCCGGAAACGCACAGGACACAGGTCCACACCATCTGGACCATGAGGGAAACCGCGGGCGTGTGGTAGCGGGGATGGACCTTGCCCACGGAGCGGAAGAAAAGGCCGTCCTTGGCCATGGCGTAATAGACGCGCGCGCCCGCCAGGATCAATCCGTTGTTGCAGCCGAAGGAGGAAACGATGATGGCAACCGCCATGAGCGCGCCGCCAAACTGGTGGAACATGACCTGCATGGCGGCGGTGCCCACGCGGTCCTCGGTGGCGTGCTGGATGCCGCGGGCCGGGACGGTGGAGCCGTTGGGATCACCCGACAAGGGGAGGGCGTTGAGATAGACGAAATTGATGAGGACATAGAGGGCGATCACGATGCCGGTGCCCATAGCCAGGGCCAGGGGCAGGTTGCGCCGGGGATTCCGGACTTCGGCGGCGGTGAAAGTGACGTTGTTCCAGGCATCGGCGGCGAACAGGGAGCCGGTCTGGGCCACGGCCAGGATGGCGAGGGTCCCCACCAGCACCATGGGGCCTCCGGTGCCGACCTGGATGAGGTGCCGGGCGCCCCAGCCGGCGTTGTGCCAGAAGTGGCTGAAGTTGGCGGCCAGGGCCTGGGGGTTGCGGCCGATGGCGAAGCCCGCCGCCACCAATCCGAAGAAGGCGGCCAGCTTGGCGAGGGTGAATACGTTCTGCACCAGCGCGCCCGTTTTGATCCCAAAGATGTTCAGCACGGAGAGAAAAACCACCAACACGATGGCGGCCAAGTTCTGGGTGTTTAACCCCACGTCCATGTTGCCCAGCACAATGGGGCCGATGGGGATGGCTGGGGCCTTCCAAAAGTGGAGGAGCCAGTGGGTGGAAGAGACGGAGGGGAAGAAGAAACCCAGGAACTTGCCGAAGGCCACGCCCACGGCGGCAATGGTGCCGGTCTGGATGACCAGGAAGAGGGTCCAGCCGTAGAGGAAGCCCCAGAGCGGCCCCAACGACTCGCGCAGAAAGACGTACTGTCCGCCGGCGCGTGGCATCATGGCGGCCAGTTCGCCGTAGGCGAGCGCTGCGGTAATGGTCATGAATCCGGTTACCAGCCAGGCGGCGATGAGCAGGGCGGGCGAGTTGACCTCCCGGGCGATCTCGGCTGAGACTATAAAGATGCCCGAACCGATCATGGAGCCCATGACCAAGGTGGTGGCGCTGGTCAGGCCCAGGCCCTTGACCAATTCCTGTTCGGGAGCGGCGCCGACGGCGACGCTGCCGCGATTTTGCATGGCGTAAGGATGGACGCAATAAATCGCGGAAGCAAGGCGCTAGAGGCGGCCCAAATCCTCGCCTTGGACCCGGAAACATCGAACATCGAACATCGAATGAAAGCAGAACCCTCACCCCACCCCAACCCTCTCCCCTCCCATCAGAATGGGAGCGGAGAGGGAACAGCCAACGGGCCGCAACTCTTGGTCGAGCGACTGGCGGCTTGCGGCAGGTTCAGGGGGTTCAATGCCGAAATCGCTTCGGGGAATTTTCTCCCCCGGGGAGGGGACAGCCAGGGTCCGACCCTAATTTGCCGTGTGACTATTCGCCGCTCGACGACGCGGCGGAATGGCAATAATGTGGAGGTGAACAGGAAATGATTGGGATAGGCGATGCGACTTTTCTGCAAAACCCGGTGGTTGCGAAAATACGTATCCGATGAAACTTTCGTATTGTGGCAATACGAACGGACGCTGCACCAGGAACTCAATCTGAAGCATCCGCGCACCTTCAACGAAAAAGTGCAGTGGCTCAAACTTTACTGGCGGAACCCGCTCATGACCCGCTGTGCGGACAAATACGCCGTGCGTGACTTTGTGGCCGCCAGGGTGGGCCCGGAGATCCTGAAGCGACTCCATGGTGTGTATCGTCGCCCGGAAGAGATTGATCTGGCGGCGTTGCCGGACCGCTTCATGCTCAAAGTCAATCATGGCTCCGGCCAGAACATACCCTGCCGCAACAAAGCCGAACTGGATTGGGCGGCGACGGCGCAGCAGTTGCGAAAATTTCTACGCCAAAGGCATTATCATAATGGGCGGGAATGGTCTTACAAAGACATCCCGCCCCGTATCCTGTGCGAGGAGTATTTGCTGGCAAACCCGCTGATGGATTACAATTTTTTTTGCTTCGATGGCGTCCCACGCGTCGTCGAAGTCATCAGCGACCGATTGGGCAGTCCGCATGCGAGCATGTTCGACCTGGACTGGAACCGGCTGGAACGCCAATACACGCTGGTGCCGCCGCTGGATCCAAGCGCGGGGAAGCCTCCTGATTTCCATCGGATGGTTGAATACGCCGCGAAACTGGCGAAAGGCTTTCCTTTCGCCCGCGTGGATTTCCTCCACGACGGGCGGCGGATTTATTTTGGCGAAATCACGTTCTATCCGCGGAATGGAATGAACCACTTTGTGCCCCGATCATTTGATGATTTCCTGGGCACCATGTTGGAGCTTCCCAAGCCCTGGAGGGCCAACAGCACTGTTGATTGAGCCCGAAAACGGAAGTTGGGGTCACGCCCGCGCCGGGCGTTGCTGGACACGGCCTATGCCAAGGAAACGAAGGAAAAATTGGTGCTTCCCTCGTATCGCCCGGTTCACCCCGCGAAAACGCTTGCCAAAGGCGCGCATTTTTCTAAAGTGTCCGGCCACTCTTTGATATGTATTTGAACTGTGTGAACGCATTCCTGGCCCAGGCCACCCCCCCGGCCCCTACGCAGCCCCAGCCGCTGACGGGTTTGCCGGGGCTTTTCGCCAGCCCGATCACCCTCTTGCTCCTGATGGGGGTGATGATGTATTTCGTGCTGTTCCGCCCCCAACAGCAGCGGGCCAAGCAACAAGCCAAGATGCTCGCCGCCCTCAAGCCGGGCGACAAGGTCGTTACCTCCAGCGGCATCATCGGCCTGGTCATCACCGTCAAGGACAAGACCGTTTCGCTACGCTCCGCCGATACCAAATTGGAAGTCACCAAATCGTCGGTGACGGAAATTCTGGAGCGCAGCGACACTCCCGCATCCTGAGCCGCCATGAAACGAAACAATCTGGGAAGATTCATCCTCGTCGTCTGCATTATATTGTGGGCGTTGTTCTCCATTTATCCGCCCCGGCCGCGCGACCTGGTGCAGGAATTTGCCCGGCGCGCCCGCAACACGGACGCGACCTTTACCAACATCATGGCGCGCGTCGCGGCGCTGGAGCAGACCGGGACCAACAGCGAGTTTGCCTGCCTGCACGACGCCATTGGCACCAATGACATCCAGGCGTATTTCACCCCGCTCATCAACGCAAGGGACCAGCTCCATCCCACCACGTTCATTTTGAACCGTCTTCAGCGCGACGCCTCCGGCAAAATCAAGCTGGGCCTGGATTTGCAGGGCGGCACGGCGTTCCTGGTGGAATTGGACACGAACGTGCTCTTTAGTACGACGGAGACCAACCTGGTGCGGACGCGGGCGGAGGAGCTCAACTCGGCCCTCTCCCAGGCGGAGGACGTTTTGCGCCGGCGCATTGACCAGTTCGGCGTCGCCGAGCCGGTCATTCAGTCCGCCGGCGGCAACGAGATACTCATCCAGTTGCCGGGTTTGGCCCAGTCAGACAAGGAGAGCGCGCGGGTGGCGATACTAAAGCCGGCTTATCTGGAGTTCCGCATGGTGAACGACCGCAGCGAGGAGATCATTGCCAATCACGAACCGGTTCCGCCAGGCTATGAGTTGCTCAAACACGTGATTCCCCAACCGGGCGGCGGAGAACCCAAGGTCGAACAGTTTATCGTAAAAAAGCGGGCGGAGAACGGATTGCAGGGCGACTTGGTGTCCAGCGCGTATATGGGGCGCGACCGGATGGGCGGCCCGGATATCAACTTCCGGATGAACAGCGATGCGGCCAAGCGGTTCGGCGAGGTCACCACCGCCGAGGTCGGCCACCGGCTGGCCATCATCCTGGATGGCGAACTCTACTCCGCCCCCAACATTCAGAGCCCGATTACCGGGGGCGAAGGTGAGATTACCGGGAATTTCACGTTGCAGGAGGCACAGCAATTGGCGAACGTTATGGAAAATCCGCTACGCGCGCCGCTGACCATTGATTCGTCCTTCGACGTTGATCCGACGCTGGGGCGGGACTCCATTCACAGCGGAATCAAAGCCTCGATTTATGGCGTGGCTTTTGTCTCATTGTTCATGCTGGCCTACTACTTTTTGGCCGGCCTGACGGCGAACGTGGCGCTCATAACCAACGTGATCATCGTGCTGGGGGTGATGTGTTCCATCGGCGCCACGTTCACGCTGCCGGGCATCGCGGGCGGGGTGCTTACGGTGGGCATGGCGGTGGATGCCAACGTGCTGATATATGAACGCATTCGCGAGGAGCTGGCCAAGGGCAAATCGCTCCGGGGCGCGATTGACGCCGGCTACGCCCGTGCGTTCGGCACCATTTTCGATTCGCACGTCACCACGCTGATCTCGTCCATCATCCTCATTTTCATGGGCACGGGCGAAATCAAGGGCTTCGGCGTCACGCTCACCATCGGTGTGGCGGCGAGCCTGTTCACCGCGCTGGTCGTCACGCGGCTCATTTTCGATTTTCTGCTGACCCACAACCTGCTGAAGTCGCTGCCGATGTTGCACGTCATCCGGAGCGCCAAGGTCAACTTCATGCAGGCGGCGACGCCATTATTCATTGCCACCTGGTTGTGTGGCGCCCTGGCGCTGGGCTTTGGCGTCTTCGATCGCGGCGCCAACCTCCTGGGCGTGGACTTCCGGGGCGGCGACAGCACGTTGTTCAGTTTTGCCCAAAAACCCGGCGTGGACCAGATTCGTTCCGCCTTGGTCAGCATCGGCGGGAAAGACGCGCAAATCCAGTACCAGAAAGACGTGAGTGCGGGTACGGAAAGATTGCGCGTGACGACGTCCAGCGGTTCGGCAGGCAAAGTGGTGCAAGCGCTGGAACAACAGTTTCCCCAGGCGCACTTCGTTACCCGTGGACAGGAACACGTGGGCGAGACCATGGGCAGCGACATCCGGCGCTCGGCCATCGAGGCCTGCCTGATGTCCATGTTCGGTATTTTGGTCTATGTCGCCTTCCGCTATGAATTCTCCTTTGCCGTCGGCGCGATTGTCGGCGTGCTGCACGACGTGTTGCTCACCGTCGGCCTTTACGCGATTTCGGGCCGTCAGTTCAACGCCACCGTGGTTGCCGCCGTGCTCACCATCATCGGCTTTTCGCTGAATGACAAGGTCGTCATCTTTGACCGGATCCGGGAAAACCTGAAACTGGGGGTGCGCGGGTCGTTCCGGGAGGTGATCAACCAGGCGTTGAACCAGACCTTGAGCCGCACGATCATCACCAGCGGCACGGTGTTGATTGCCACGCTATGCCTGTTCATCTGGGGTGGCGGCGTCATCAACGATTTTGCCTTCACCTTTCTGATTGGCATTCTCACCGGCACCTACTCGTCCATCTTCATCGCCAGCGTGTTCGTGTTGTGGTGGCACAAGGGCGAGCGGCCGGTGATCGGCGCTTCGCAGGTGACCATGCAAAGCGCCGCGACCGTCAAGGCGTAACGGCGCAAAAACATCAATGGTCCTTGCCGGCCAGTGCCTGTTCCCGTTCCAGCAGGGTGGGATGCGAATAGTAGAAGCCACTGTAGAGCGGGTGGGGCGTGAGATTGCTCAAATTCTTCTCGTTCAACTTGCGCAGGGCGCTTACGAGCGACTCCGCGCCATTCATCGCCTCCGCCGCGAAGGCGTCCGCCTGGTATTCGTAGCGCCGCGACCAGCCATGGAGGAGCGGCGAAAACCAGAAGGTGACCGTGCCGGCCAGCAGGGCGAATAACAGCAGCGCCGGCGCCACGTTTCCCGGGGCAAATCCGAACGCGCGATAAAACCAGTCCTGCCGCGCCAGCAGGGAAAGGACCCAGAAACCCGCCAGCGAACCGGCGGCGGAGCAGGCCAGCAGTTTGGGGATGTGCCGGCGCCGGTAATGGCCGATTTCGTGCGCCAGCACCGCCTCCAGTTCCGGGGCGGTCAGTTGCTGCACCAGCGTGTCGAACAGGACGATCTTGCGGAAGCGCCCGAACCCGGTGAAGAAGGCGTTGGAATGCCGCGACCGTTTGCTGCCGTCCATCAACTGGATGCTTTGGGCGCGGAACCGGGTCCGCCGGGCCAGGTCGAACAGCCGCTCGCGCAGTTCGCCGTCCGGCAGCGGGGTAAACTTGTTGAACCACGGCAGAATCAAGACCGGCGCGAGCACCAGCATGAGGAATTGAAACGCCAGCAGGGCGGCCCACGCCCAAAGCCACCACCAGGCCCCCGTCCATTGGACGAGCTTCAGGATCAGCGCGAGCAATGGATAACCCAGCGCGACGGCGAGCAGCAGCGCCTTGAAGCGGTCGGCCCACCAGGTCTTTTGCGTGCTGGTGTTAAAGCCGAATCGTTGTTCCAGCCGGAACTGCGCGTACCAATCCAGCGGCCAGCCCGGAAGCGACAACGCCAGGCCGGCGGCCAGCAGAAACGCCGCCATGGCCCAGGCCGATTCGCCCAGGCCGCCGGTAAACCAACCGAACACCCACGGCAAAATGCCACTGAATAAAACCAGCAACAGCACGGCGGTATTGAAGGCATCCTCGAGGTTGCCGAACCGGCTTTTGGCCAGCGTGTAGGCGACGGATTTTTTGTAAGCCGGCTCGTCAATGATGGCGCGAAAGGCCTCCGGCACCTCGTTGGCGTGAGACCGCACGTAACGTGCGTTGAGCCGGCTCAGCCAGAGTTCCGCCCCCAGCCGGGCCAGAATCAAAATCGCAACGATCACTGCTGGGTAGGGCGGCGCTGCCGCGCCGCCTTGGGGCCCGGCGAGGATCAAAATGGTGGCAAAATCCGCTGCCGTAGTCATAACTGTCTGCGCTACCGCTCACCACTTCAATTCCTGCAACCGGCGCGCGACTTCCCCAGCGTTGGCGCGGCTGTTGAAGGCGCTGATGCGGAAATAGCCCTCGCCTCTCGCGCCGAACCCGCTGCCCGGCGTGATCACCACGTTGGCTTCATTCAGAATTTTGTCAAAGGCCTGCCAGCTCGTCACGTCCCTCGGCGTCCGCACCCAGATATAGGGCGCGTTCACGCCGCCGAACACTTTGAGGCCCGCGCGTTTCGCGCCGTCGCGCAAAACCCTGGCGTTCCCGAGATAATGTTCGATCAAGGCCTTTACCTGCGCCCGGCCCTCCGGCGAATACAGCGCCTCCGCCCCGCGTTGGACGATGTAACTCACGCCGTTGAATTTGGTCGTCATGCGCCGCAGCCAGAGCGGATGCAACGGTTTGAATTCGCCGGAGCGGGTCTGCGCGTTGAGCGATTTGGGCACGATGGTGAACGCGCAACGCACGCCGGTGAACCCGCCGTTCTTCGAGCAACTGCGGAACTCGATGGCGCACTCGCGCGCGCCGGCAATTTCGTAAATCGAATGCGGCAGCGCCGGATCGCCAATGTACGCCTCGTACGCCGCATCGAACAAAATGATGGCCTTGTGTTCGAGCGCGTATTCTACCCAGGCCTCCAATTGCGGGCGGTTCGCCGCCGCGCCGGTCGGGTTGTTGGGCGAACAAAGATAGATCACGTCCACGTGCCGCTTGGGCGGTTCGGGAATGAATCCGTTGGACGGTTTGCACGGCAGATAGACCAGTTTCGCGTAAGCGCCCGCCTCGTTCGCCTCGCCCGTGTGGCCGGCCATGACGTTCGTGTCCACATAAACCGGGTACACCGGGTCGCTGACGGCGATTTTATTTTTGGGTCCGAGGATGTCGAGGATGTTGCCGGTGTCGCATTTGGTGCCGTCGCTGACAAAAACCTCGTCGTCGGCGATGTCGCAGCCGTGGCTGCGGAAATCATTTTGCGCCACCGCGGCGCGCAGCCATTCGTAGCCCTGTTCCGGGCCATAGCCATGAAAGGTTTCGCGGGAGGCCATTTCGTCCACGGCCTGGTGCAGGGCGGCGATGGCCGCCGGCGGCAGCGGCTCGGTCACGTCGCCAATGCCACAACGGACCAGGCGCCGGGCGGCCTCGGGATTCGCCTCGCAAAACGCCTTCACCCGCCGGCCGATTTCGGGAAACAGGTAGCCGGCTTTCAGCTTGAGATAATTCTCGTTGAGAAAAGCCATTTCAAACCACAGATAAACACAGATGAACGCGGATGTAAAACTTTGAACGGCGATTTACTTGATACCGCCACTGGAGCGCGAATTGTCTCAACTCGCAGCACGCCCGAATGCGGCAACCCCTGCGGATTTGCGGGCGATGGGCGCCCAGCAGGTCTGGGACGAGGGAGGCTCCCGATTCCCGTGGCTGGTTTGGCTACGACGCGCTGCGGCTCACAGAGCCGCGCTCCGCCAGCAGGCCGGTTCGTTGGTGGTGGTGTCAAATTGCGCCCTGGTTATGCCGTGCTCTTTCCGAATTGGATGCCAATGAGTTGGGGCATGACGCCTAAAGCAAAAACCCCGCGAGACTCGCGGTCATGTAGGCGGCAAGCAATCCGCCGAGCATGGCGCGAAGACCGAGCTTGGCCATTTCGCTGCGGCGCTCGGGCGCCAGCGAGCCAATGCCGCCCACCTGGATGGCAATACTCGAAAAATTCGCAAAACCGCAAAGCGCATAGGTGGCAATCGTGAAACTGCGTGGGTCGAGCGCCAGGTCCCTGGCATGCGCCGTGAGATCGAGGTAGCCGACGAATTCATTGAGCACGACGCGTTCGCCGAGAATCTGCCCGACCGCCACGCAGTCTTTCATCGGCACACCCATGAGCCAGGCGAACGGCGCGTTGACCCACCCAAAGATGTTTTGCAACGTGGCGGGGTGGGCCATCCGGAAAAGATGCGCTTGCGGGTACTGGATGACGTAATTTGCCAAGGCGATCATGGCGATAAACCCGATGAGCATGGCAATGACATTCAAGGAAAGATGAAAACCGTCGCTGGCGCCGCGGCAAATGGCGTCTATGGAATTGGCCGTGGTGCGCGGCACGCTGGCGGGCATGGACGCGGCGGTTTCGCTCTTCTGCGTCTCGGGCAGCAGGATTTTGGCAATCATCAGCGCGGCGGGACAATTCAACACGGACGCAGTCAGGAGGTGGCCGGCGGTGTTGGGATAGCCCGCGCGCATGCCCATGTCCGCATACACCGCCGCCACGCCGCCGGCGATGTGCGCCATGCCGCACACCATGATGGTCATCAATTCGCTGAGGGTCAGGCGCGGAATATAGGGCCGGATCATGAGCGGCGCCTCGGTTTGGCCCATGACAATGTTGGCGCAGGCGGAAAGCGTTTCGCTGCCGCTGGTGCGCATGACCAGGCGCATCACCCAGGCGACGGCCCGCACCACCCTTTGCAAAATGCCCCAATGATAAAGCAGCGACGAAATGCACGCGACGATGATGATGGTGCCCGTCACCAGGATGGCGAAAATCACCGCGTTGCCGGCGCCGAATTTTTCCGTGAGCAGGTCCTCGTCCGCCAGCGGGCCGAACACAAATTTGCAGCCTACGTTGGAAAACAGGATGAGTTTCTGAATGACCTTGCCGGCGAAAATGAACAGCGCGTCGCCCCAGGGCGTTTTCAAAATCAGCAGCGCCAGCGTGAATTGCAGGCCCACGCCCCAGACCACCGTGCGCCAAGGGAACAATTTGCGGTTGTAGGAAATGGCCCACGCCACCGCGATCATGGTGAACCATCCGAGCAGGCTGGTGAGTCGGAGTTCGATCATTTCAAGCAAACTTGCTGGCAGCCTTCCTTGTAGACGTGCGGATGCAACACGCCGACGAACGGCAAATTGCGGTAACGTTCCGCGAAATCCAGGCCGTAGCCGACGACAAAGAAGTCCGGAATTTTGAATCCGACGTAATCGGCCTCGATGGACTCGGTCCGGCGGCTCGGTTTGTCGAGCAGGACACAAATCTTGATGCGCCGGGGCTTGAGCGCTTTCACCTTGGGCAGCACGCGGCTCATGGTCTTGCCGGTGTCGAGAATATCGTCCACCAGCAACACGTCGCGTCCGCGCACGTCCAACCGCAGTTCCTTGGTGAAAATCAACTCGCCCGACTCCGTGCCCAGGCCGTAGCTGGACACGCCGAGGAAATCCAGGCGCAACGGCAGGTTGAGGTGCCGGACCAAGTCCGCCAGAAACATCACCGTGCCGTTGAGCAGCGAAACCACGACCATCTCGCGTCCGCGAAAATCGCGTTCGATTTCCCGCGCCAGCACGCGGATGCGCCGCGCGATCTGGTCCTCGGTGATGAGCACGCGCTCCACTTCCTTGCGCCAGCGCGAGGGATCGGCGGCCGGTAGTGTTGGTTTTTTGACTTGGCGCGGGATGCTCACGCGATTGTTTCCGTGGTCGCGGACCGCTTCGCGGCGGCCGTCATTTCGCGCACGAGCCAATCGGCCTCAGGCTTGGCGCTGAGGTGCTTGGCCAGCGTGAATTCCCGGCCGTCGCGCATCCGCAATTTCAAATCGAGATAGGCCGAGTGCCCGGCGGTCGCGCCGAGCTCCGCCAAAAAATTCGCGGCGTCGGAGATCTTCAGCGAGGCTTGCCGCTTGAACACCAGCCAGGCGGTTTCGATTTTGATTTCCCCGGCGGCGATGCTGACGCGGCTGCGGCGAAACCAGAGGTCGAATGAAACGGCGAGCAGGGCCAAATCAATCACTCCAAAGATGATCGGCAACAGGGGCGGCGCATGTTTCCAGAGCAGCAGCGCAACGATGCCCGTCCAGACCAGGCAGACAATCGCGGCGCCGGACGCAAAACCGCGGTTGCGGGCCGCGGGAAATACCAATTCCTTCCCGCCGCCGGCAAGATCGGCGATCTGGATTTTTGAGTGAATTTGTTGCCGGATTTCGTCGAGCGACATTTGGTATTTTGCCGTGGGGTCCTCGGACACTTCCGGCGGTTCGGCCAATTTGAAGACGGGCACGTCGAAGGAGGCGTGAAAGCCCGGCCCGCGAAGTTTGGCCGAGGCCTCCAAACGCCAATGAATTCCGTCGCCGCGAGCCGGAGTGGACTCAGGCTGGCCTTCCGGCAATTTGAAATAGACGGGAATGCCGGTTGCATTTACGCCGGTTTGCGGCAAATCGGGCTTCAGCCATTTTTCGTCCTCCCACAAAATTTTTTCGGTGGTTTGCCGGTTTTTCCCGGCGCCGGTGGTGGTGCGGCGGAGGCAACTTAAACGCAAATGCAAACCGTGTAGCGGCTGCAGCTTCGTTGGCACCTGAATTTCACCCTCCAGCGTGCCGCCGGGCGCGGCGGGCACGGCGGCCATCTCAAAGATGCTTTGGCCGAATTTCCGCCACGCCAGCGTGGTGTTTATCGCATACGCCAGTACGCCCAGGCCGACCAGCGGAAAGATCAAGGCGATGAGCGCCGCATGATTGCCATGCCTGACGGCTTGTGGAACCAGCGCCAATGTAAACGCTCCCGAGAAACCGCACCAAATCAGCACGAACAGCCATAGCAGGATGACGCTCTTGCGGCTGCCCGAGGCCACGCGGCCAGCCGCCCAATCCGGGCGCTGGAGCCACGGTTTTTCCGGCGTCGCCGGGGTGGATGACTTGAGGCCGGATGCTTGCAGCGCCATTTTTTTGGCGTTGATGCCGAGGATCAAGGCCACAAATCCAAAACAGGTGACGATGAAGCTCGCGGTGCCGATGGCCCGTTGCCGCGGCAATCCCCCACCCAGTTCGTCGTGCAGCAACATCACCAGCGCCCCGATTCCCAGCAGGGCAAACGGCAGCGCCAGAAGGATGGCGCGCGTGCGGGCCACCTTCGGATCGGGAGGCAGGGAGGATTCCTCCTTGAAAATCCAGTTTTTCATGGCCGGCAACCGGTCCGCACGCCGGTTCGCAACTTGTGGGTTTCTGGCGTGCGGGACTTTTCGCGGAATTGGTCAGGCTGTGCCACGGGCAGCAAGATACAAGAGGCGCTCATGGGGGGTAAGCAGAAAATGGCCGCTGTCAGGTTGTATTCGGAGTTGTCCCGCAAGATGGATTCATACGGTGTGGCGGCGGGCTATGGCCGTTGCAAGTCCTGGCCCGCCTGCGGGGGCGGGCTGTGACCGTTGCCAACCGCGCAAGATTTTTGGTTTAGGAATAAGCGACGGTCGCGCATTATGCACGTTTTCAACCGTATTTTGGCCCGTCACGGGAAATGTTTTGGACAGGATGGACAGGATTAACAGGATGAAACGTGAAACGTGATGGTTAAATCGTTAAATGGTAATTGGTTAAATGAGGCGGAAATCCCAAGGCGCCGTCGCCGCTGTGCTCTGCCGGCGCAGTCCAAGTTAAAAGCAGTGAAACCAGTCGCGGTAATTTATTTCCTTTGCCGACGCAGCCCGGCTGGGATCCAGCGACGGCTGGCTTGATTTTCGGCTTTGAAGTTCCGGCGCAAACGCCTATAAGACCTCATGCCTACGTTCCTAGCCAGCGGCACGCCGGTGATTTGGCTGATTGTCCTCACCGCGGCGGTCGCCATGGTCGTGTTTATCGAAAGGGCGCTCTACTGCCATCGCTCGCAGATTAACTCCGCAGAGTTCATCAGCGGCGTCCGCACCGTGCTTAAGCGCAACAACGTGGTGGAAGCCATTTCCATCTGCGACGCGACGCCCAGCCCGGTCGCGCGCATCGTGAAAACCGCGATCCTCAGCCGCGATCTGGGGCGCGAGCGGGTGCGCGAGGCCGTCGAGGAGGCCGGCCTCACGGAAGTGCCGCTGCTGGAGGAAAGGTTGACGCTGCTGGCCACCATCGCCCAAATCGCGCCCTTGCTGGGCCTGTTCGGAACCATTCTGGGCTTTTATGACATTTTCCATCAAATCCAAGGGAACGGTCTATACGCCAATGTCGAGGAACTTGCCAGAGGCGTTTCGGGAGCGATCATTTGCGCGGCGGCGGGCATCGCTGTCGCCATCCCGGTCCACGCCGGCTACAATTACCTGGTCAGCCGCATCAATAAAATCGTCCTGGACATGGAGCGCGCCGCCGGCGAAATCGTCAACATCGTCACCGAAAATTCCAACGGCCCATGAAGTTTCCCCGCAACGCCCGGATCCTGCGCAGCCCGTTTGACATGGCGCCGTTCGCCGCGGTGTTTTTCCTGCTGGTCATTTTCGTGATGCTGGCGGGACTGATCCCCGTGCCGGGCATACGCCTGCAACCGCCGAGGGCGGACAATCTGCCGGGAGTGGATAGTCCCCATGTGGCCGTGGCCGTGGACGCTTCGGGCCGGTATTACTTCGAAAACGAGATGGTCAGTTCCAACCGGTTGAAAGCCAGGCTCGTGACCGACGTGAAGCTATCCCACAAACCTCTCACGCTGATTATTCATGCCGATAAATCCGTGACTTACGACCAGCTTGTGACTTTGACGCTGCTCGCGTCCAGCGCCGGCATCCACGACGCCTTGCTGGCGACCCTGCCCGGTCCCGCCACCGCGCCCGCCCAACCATGAACCCCGCGCCGGCAGATTCGCCCCTGCCTGCGGAGCCGGACCGCCCGTCACCACGGACCTGGACGCGCACGCGCTGGCTGACGCTGATTGTGCTGGTGTTTGCCCTTCATGTGGCATTGCTTTACGCCTTCGGCGCCCGGAAACAAATCACACCGCGACCGGTCATCCATGCTCCTTCGTTGCGAATGGCCGAAGCTTCGGACGAGTTGCTGGCGTTGGACGATCCCACGTTGTTTGCCTTGCCGCATGCCCGCGATTTTGCCGGCGGCGGCTTGCAACTGCGCGCCGTCAGCCCGCCGCAGTTCGGTTGGACCGAGCCGCTGAGGTGGTTGCCGTTGCCCACCAACGAACTGGGCGCAGTATTCGACCGTTTCATGCAGACCTATCGCAGTCCCAGCACGGAATTCCCCGATGGTTTTGCCGCCAGCTTGAGACCGCCGGCGCCAACCAACGCCCCGGAGCTAGCCGTTGAACCCGCCCTGCCGGAGGAATCAACCCTGCGAATCACCGGCGAACTCGCGCAACGGCTGCCCACGCTGCCACGGTTGCCGTCGCTGCCTTACCACGATGTGATTGCCCCCAGCCGCGTCCAGGTGCTGGTGGATTCGTCAGGCCAGGTGGTATCGGCGGTCTTGCTGCCCTCGGACAATGCCGTCGAAGCCGCCGGGCGCGCCGACGTGGGCGACACCAACGCCCTGAATATCGCCCGCGGCTTGCGGTTTACGCCGGCGTCCGGGCTGGCGTTTGGCGAATTGGTTTTCCGCTGGCACACGGTGCCCGAACCGGCCACCAACGCCCCTGCTGTCCGGCCATGAGCACGCCCGCGCTGTTGACCATTTATGTCGCCGTCCTGCTCGGCGCGTTGGGCGGGCTGGCCATTTATTCCGAATTGCGCAGCCGCCGGTTCTGGCCCACGCACGCCGAGGACCGGATCTTCCGCTGCAAAAACTGTGGCGCCGTTTATACCGACGACCCGGACGTGGACCGCTCCCGCTGCGTCCAATGCGGCCGGCTCAACGACCCCATCGTCTTCTAGCCCGCATATCTGGCCAGACCAATTTTGTCTATAGGATAAGCAATATCCGGTTAGCGCGCGGTTCTGCCTTGAACTAGACATCTCTGTTACAAAACCTGACCGGCGGTCCAAACGCGCGGCGTCCCTTGCCCCGGCACGGCAAGGGAAAAATCGAAAGCAGCCAGATGGAAGCGATGGATAACAAGAACGTGGCGGCCACGCTGCAGGCGTTGCCGGGAGATGATGTCCGGCAAATCATGTGGCGGTTTGCGGACCGTTACGAATTGCAAATGCTGGTCCAGGCGGCCCGCAACGTGGCGCGGGGGCCGGTGGCGCGCCTGGTGGCCAATGGCGGACGCAACACACACGGTTGGACGGAAGCCAAGGCGGCGTTGCTCCCGCATTTTGATGAAAGCGGCATCACGGCGGCGTTTCTCGACCCGGAGGACGGCGGCTTCATTGCGGGGCCCAAGAATCTGGTGCTGGCGTTGATTGCTTATGAATTGGCGTGGGTGGACGCCGGGGCCGCCACCGGGAGCCTGGCGGGCAACCTGGGACTGGCGCCGATTCACGAGCGCGGCACGTCCGAGCAGCGGGCCAAATACATCGCCGCCGCCGCGCCGGTCAAGCCGGGCGAACACCGCAAACAAGTCCGCGCCGCGTTTGCGTTGACCGAACCGATACCGTTCGTGGGCGTGGAAACCGGCATGTTGGCCGGCAAGGTGCGGGTGGCGCAGTGGGAGCCGGACGGCGAGCCGGTGCTGCAAGTGGACAAACGGGGACGGTTCATCACGAACATGGGTTTTGCCAATGTCGTCACCGCCGCCGTGGATTCCGACGACCCACGCATCAAGGGGAGCTGCATGGTGATCCTGGAGGAAGGCGACCCGGGCGTTTGGGACCGGGGCACCCCGACCAAAAAACTGGTCCACCAGCTTTCTTCCACCAACGATCCGGTCTTCAACTTGCGCGTGCCCGCCAGCCGCATCGTCGGCGGCTACACGGTCAAGGATGGCGTCATCATCCCGAATTTTTCGCACTCGGAAATCATTGAGGCGGTGTTCCGCCGCACGCGCGTGACGGTGGGATTGATGACCAGCGCGAAGCTTTTGTCGGCGATTGAGCCGGTGATTCTCTATCAACGCCGGCGATTCCGGGGCGGCGAAGGCGCGCCGGGCACTCCCCGGTTTGAATTGGGCATCCAGCAAAAGGAAGACGCCCTGCACCGGCTGGCGGACGTCTGGGCCACAGGCGAGGCGAGCGCCTCGCTGGGATTCGCCGCCGCGCGATTGTTTGACGATTTGGACCCGTTGGAAAAGGAAAAGGACCGGTGGCTGGCGGAGAAAAAACTGACGGGGCGCGCCGCGTTCAAAGAATTGTCCAAGAAACAGCGGGATGCCTTGGAGCTTTTGCAAATGACCTCGCAGCCCGTCGGCGCGCGCGACCACAAGCGCGAGGAGGAATTGCAGGCCGACCCGCTCGTGCGGTTTTTGTTGCTCGACTCGCTGGCCAACGTGTTGTGCCCGGCGTGCAAGCTCTGGAACACCGGCCACGGCGCCAACATGATGCGCGAGGCCGTCAGTCTCATGGGCGGCTATGGCATTACGGAGGATTGCCCGGGCTTCCTCGGCCAGAAGTGGATGGACGCGCAGCTCGAAGCCACGTACGAGGGGCCGGAGGCGGTGCAACGGTTGCAGCTCTCCATGACCATGACCAACGAATTGTTCCTCGCGCAGTTTGGGCAATGGATTTCGGAGATGCGCCGCATCGCCTCCGACCGCCCCGGCACCGGCGCGTGCACGGTCGCCTCGGCCATGCAACTCTGGCTCTGGACGCTCCAGCACGTGCAGACGGCCACCGACGCCGACGGCGCGAAACTGTACCGCAAGACGCGCCAGGGGGTGACGTTCCCGCTGGCGGACGCGTTGTGCTGGTTGCTCGCGGCGCGGCAATTCATTTTGGACGTGGTGGAACTGGAAACCAAGGGAGCGGAAAACCCGGCGCTGGCCGAGGGGCTGTCCGGCACCGTTTCATTTTTCACCGACCTGTGCCACGTGCAAACCGCGCGGGCCGCGGGCGAGACCGGCCGCATCTGCGCCGAGATTGTCCACGGTTACAACCGCCATCCCGCCTGGGACGAAACCAGTTGTCATGCGTGTTATCGGGCCGACGAACTCGACACGCTCGAAGGCATCATCCCAGGAATCGGCGGCTCGGCGCGCGCCTATGCGGACGTTTCGGAAATCCAGGAAGCGCATCCGCCCAAGGCCGGGCCCTGCGCGCGGTTCGACGGCCTCGAGGCCTTTGTTCGCTTGCGCATGAAGCTGGACGGTTGCCTTACCGGTTGCCGTCTGGCCAAGGACCGCGCCGCCGAAGCGCTCACTAAAGTCATGACCCGCGAGGCGCTGGATTATCCGGCGTGACATTTTGACCTTGCAAGTTGCGAGATCGGAGATGTCCACATATTTCAGCCGAATGAAATCAGAAAATCGAAAACTCGCCGTTTATGCAGGCGAACCTGTCGAAGGATTGATACGCTTCGCCCGCGGTCAGCGCGTCATATTGGACGCTGATTTAGCGCGAGTTTATGGTGTTCCAACGAAACGACTCAACCAAGCTATCAAAAGAAACCCGGATCGCTTTCCTGGTGATTTTGCGTTTCAGCTTGATGTTCAAGAGGTTACAGCTTTGAGGTCACAAATTGTGACCTCAAAGGGACGCGGCGGGCGGCGCTATATTCCCATCGCCTTCACCGAACACGGTGCCATCATGGCGGCAAATGTTCTCAACAGTCCGCGTGCCGTGCAAATGAGTGTTTTTGTCGTGCGCGCATTTGTGAAAATGCGGCAGGCGCTGGCTGAAAACAAAGAGCTGGCCGCCAAACTTTCGGAATTGGAACGAACCTTGACCGCCCGGCTTGATGATCACGAAAAGGCCATCGTACACATCCTTGACGAAATAAAAAAGTTGATGGAGCCGCTGCCAGCGCCGAAACCCAAACGGCGGCAAATCGGATTCCTTCGCGACTAGAATTTTCCCCATGTCAGAAACGTCGCAAATCGAGCGCCAGCGCATGGACGCGGACATCGTCTGCGTGGGCTTTGGCCCCGCCACGGCGGGTTTCCTGGCTGCGTTGTCCAAACAATTGGTCAATGCCGATGGCACCCCAACCGTCGAAAGCGCCGTCATGCCCGGTATGCCGCCGCAAGTGCTCTGTTACGAGCGCGCCGATGACATCGGCTTCGGCGTGTCCGGCGTCGTCACCAGGGCGCGGGCTCTGCGCGCCACGTTTCCCCACTTGGATCCGGCGGGCATCCCCATGGCCGCGCCCGTCGCGGAGGAAAAAGTCTTTTACCTGCTCGACCCGCACGGCGCCAGCCGCCGTTCGACGGCCTTGCGCGCGACGGACCGATTAATCCGCACCTGCCAATGGATGTTGCCGTTTGAAAATCACGCGCTCAAGCTGCCGTGGACCCCGCCGTTTTTGCACAAGCAAGGCGGGCTGATCCTCTCGTTGGGCCAATTCATGCAATGGGCCGGCGCCCAGGTGCAAAGCACCGGCGCGGTCCAAATCTGGCCGGGCACGCCGGTGGCCGAAGCATTGATTGAAAATGAAAAAGTCGTCGGGGTCCGTTTGTTGGACCAGGGCGTGGACAAAAAAGGGAAGCCTTCCGACGGTTTCACGCCGGGCATGGACATCCATGCCGCGCTCACGGTCGTCGGCGATGGCCCGATTGGTCCCATCGGCCGGCAACTGGACGAACAATTTGGCATGCCCGATGGCCATCACCAGCGCGACTGGGCCGTGGGCATGAAGTTCGTGGTGGACCTGCCGGAAAACACCACGCTGAAGCCTGGCACGGTGCTGCACACGTTTGGGTATCCGGAGCCGGAAATTTTCGGCTTTCTCTATGTGCATCCGGAGCGCATTGCCTCGCTCGGCATCTTCGTGCCGTCCTGGTTCGACAGCCCGGTGCGCACGGCCTACCGCTATCTCCAGCATTGGATGCTGCATCCTTGCCTTTGGCGTTATCTCCGGGGTGGCAAACTCCGTTCGTGGGGCGCCAAGACGCTGGGCGAATCCGGCAAACGCGGCGAACCGCGCCTGGTGGGCCACGGCTACGCCCGCATCGGCGAAGGCAGCGGCACCACCAACGTGCTCACCGGTTCGGGCGTGGACGAAGCGTGGGCCAGCGGCGCGCAGCTCGCGGAAGCCGTCCTCGAATTGCTCAAGGCCAAAAAGCCCTTCACCAGGGAAAATCTTGAGGCGGCCTACGTGACGCGCCGCCGGGCAAGCTGGGTGGAACAGGAAGGCTGCGTGGCGGAAAAATCACGCGACGGTTTCCAAAAAGGCGTCGTTCGTGGAATGATTGGCATGGCGCTGGCCGGCCTGACCAATGGCCGGTTCACCTTGAACGACGAGCCAATGCAACCCTGGAAGCGTATTCCCTCCGTGGAGGAATATTATCGCGGCAAAATTTCCGTGGACGAAATCCAGCGGCTGCGCAAGGAGTGCCAGATCAAGGGCGTTTCCCTGCACGGCGCGTTGATGGACCGCATCGGCTGGCCGGCGGTGCCGTTTGACGGGCAATTGCTCGTGTCCCACCAGGACGCGCTGCTCATGGGCGGCAAGGTCCAGGCGCCGCCCGGCTACGCCGACCACGTGGTTTTCGTTTATCCCGAACTGTGCGAGAAGTGCGGCACGAAAATTTGTGTCGAAGCTTGCAGCGGCCAGGCGCTGACCCCCGGCCCAGCCGGCGTCCCGAATTTCGACCGCGAGAAATGCGTCCACTGCGGCGTCTGCCTGTGGAACTGCTCGCAGGCGAATCCCCAAAATCCCGAGCGCACGAACATCGCCTTCCGCGCCGGCACCGGCGGCTTGCACTCGGCGGAGAATTGAAAAAAATTTTATGAGCATAGCCTATCAAATCGTCGTCTGCGCCGGCATCGTGCCCGACCCGTTGCAGACATTGGAACCAATCGCCACGCCCACCGGACCAGCGTTGAAAAACGAAATGCTGCTGCCCGCCGTCCTCGACCCGTGGGCCAGCCACGCGCTATATGAAGCGGCGAACCTGGCGAAAAACGCGCCGGGCAGCAAAGTCTGGCTCGTCAGCCTCGGCCCCAAGGCCAAGCTCCAGCAGGTGATGATGACCATCGCGCAGAAGGTGCCGTTTGAATTGGTGGCACTCGATGGTCCGGCCAGCGGTTTCACCGATGCGGCGGAAACCGCGGCCGTGCTCGCCGATGCCATCGGGACCATCCCCGGCCTCGAGAAGTCCAGGTTGCTGGTATTTGGCGGCTGGGAATCCGCCTCGCGCGGCGCCGGGGCCACCATGCAAATCGTCGGCGAACGGCTTGGCATCGTGGACCAATTTCAAGGTGTGGATGAACTGAAAATCGCCGCCGACGGCTCGCTGGAAATCCTGGAACGCATCGAGGGTGGCAGGCATCAGGTGTCAAAATGTGCCGGCCCGCCGGCGGTCCTCGGCTGGGCCACGGGCAGTTTGCCGGAGCCCAAAAACAATCCGCAGATCGGCATGGTCAACATGCGTACCGTCATGCCCGCGCTGCAAAAAGCCCGGCCCGCCAAACTCGCCGGCCAGGGCTTGACCTTCGCCAGCGTCGCGCTTCCCAAACAATTGCGCGAAACCAAAATCGTGAAAGATCAATCGCCGGACCAGATCGCAAAGGAAATTGTCGAATGGATCAAAAAATGAAGCGGCGCACGGTTGCATAACCCAATACTCCACCACTCCAATACTCCATTACCCCTATTTTCCCCATGGAAACAATTCTTCTTCTGGCTCACACGGAAACCGATGGCTCGCTCGCCCAGCCGGTCCGCGAAGCATTACACGCGGCGGCCACCCTGCATAAAGCGCTCACCGGCTCGAAGCTTGTCGTCGGCCTAATCGGCGAATCGGTGCAAGCCGCGGCAAACTCGATCGCCGCTTGTCCCGCAACGAAGTATTTTGGCGTGGTCGGCGCCGAATTCGGCCAAGCGCGTTACGCCTCCGACGCGGCGGCGGCGGAAGCCATCGCCAGGGCGGCGCAAGCCACCCTGGTCGTTGCCCCGGCCACCTCACGATTTAACCGCTGCCTGGCCGGCGTGGCCCAACGCCTCGGCGGACGCGCCGATACGCACGTGACTGCGGTCGCCGCGGCCGATGGCAAAATCTTCCTCCACCGCTGGTATTACCGGCAGCGTATGGAGGCCACCTTGCAACGCGCGCAGCGTCCTTGGTTCATCTTGGTTGATCCGGGCAGCCAAGCCGCCTGCCAATGTGGCAGCGGAACCGCCGCCGTGGAAGCGCTCGCCGTCCAACTGCCGGATGCCTGCCGGCGCACGACGATTGCCGGTGTGCGCCAACCGCCGGCCGATGCCCAAACCATCCGCCCGGATGCGAAATTACTCTTTGTGACCGGCGCCGGCTGGACCAAGAAACAGGCCGACGGCCAGGCGCACGCGGCGGAGGCGGAGAAATTGATTCGCGGTTTCCTGCAAGCCAGCCGCGCGTCTCTGGGCAGCAGCAAATCGCTCGTGGACCAAAGCGGCGAGGGACAAGCCGTCTTGTCCTTCCTGTCGCACCTCAACCAGGTAGGCCAGACGGGCGCCACGCCGCGGCATCCCAAAGGCCTTTCCACCTGCTGCCACGGCGAAGAGCCGCACGTGGTGGGCTGGCGTTTCATCGCCGAGCGCCGCGCCATCAACCTGGACCCCAACTGCGGCTGGGCGCGTGGCAAGGCCGACGTGCTTTACGTCGCCGACGCCTTCCAGGTGATGGCAAAAGTAAATGCACTGCTTGCGGCTAAATAATCATCGGCCACGCGAGACAACCATTTCCGATTTTGCGCCTCATTATTCGGGGATGTGTGTTGCTGATATTTTGACCGACGGAGGAAAATTCCCCCTCTCCTGGGGGAGAGGGCTGATGAGGGCGAGCGTCAAAATTGCCCTTTGTTGTGATTGCCGATGCGCTCTCAAATTCCGGCCAATTTCCGTGCAGCATTTGACAAAGCAGGTCTTGCCTTTGGGCCGCGCGTGATGAAACATTTCCCGCGCAAGTTATGGCACACGTCAAACTACACATTCCGGGACCGGTCGAGGTCAGTGAGAAAACCTATCAGGCGTTTCGCTCGCCCATGATCGGTCATCGCGGACAGGGGTTCAAAGACCTTTACGCGAAAATCCAACCGCAACTCCAGCAACTGCTTTTCACCAGGCAACTGGTCTATATCTCCACCTCGTCCGCCTGGGGCGTCATGGAAGGCGCCATCCGCAATCTCGTCGCCCGCAAGGTCCTCAACTGCATGTGCGGCGCGTTTTCGGACAAATGGTTCGACGTCTCGAAACGGTCCGGCAAAAACGCCGAGGCGCTCCAAGTGGACTGGGGCTCGCCCATCCGCGCCGAAGCCGTGGATAAAAAGCTGGCCACCGGCCAGTTCGACGCGCTCACCGTCATCCACAACGAAACTTCCACCGGCGTCATGAGCCCGCTGCCTGAAATCGCCGCGCTCAAGAGAAAATATCCCGACGTGATGTTCATCGTGGACGCCGTCAGCTCCCTGACTGGCACGAAGATCGAATTCGATGCGCTGGGCATTGACGTGCTGCTGGCGGGTACGCAAAAGGCGCTGGCCCTGCCGCCCGGCACCGCCATTTTCACCTGCTCCAAAAACGCGTTGGCCAAGGCCGCCACCATCAACGACCGCGGTTATTACTTCGATTTCGTCGAGTTCCAGAAAAACGCCGAGCAAAACATGACGCCCAGCACGCCCAGCATCGGCCACGTGTATGCGCTGGCTTCCAAACTGGAGGACATTTTCGCCGAGGGATTGGATAACCGCTACGCGCGCCATCGCCGGACCAATCAGATGGTGCGCGATTGGGCGGCAAAACACGGCTTCACCTTGTTCCCGGACAAGGGCTTTGAGTCGCTTACCTTGACCTGCGTCAACAACGGCGCCAAACCCGGCGGGCGTGTGGTGGACGTGCCCAAGCTCCAGAAGCTGGTCAAGGATCAGGGCTTTCTGATTGATGGCGGTTACGGAAAAATCAAGGGCAAGACCTTCCGCATCTCGAACATGGGCGACGAGACCGAAGCCACCATGAACCATCTCATCGCCGCGCTGGACAAAGCCATGACCCAGTTGTGACGCCGGACGTGTTGGGCTCATAGCGCCTCACCTTCGCGCGTAGTACGCCCAGGATCGCGACCGCTCATTTTGGACTGCGCCGGCAGAGCGCAGCGGCGACGGCGCTTTCGTATCGTGTAAAACGTTCCCCAAAAAGCGGTCTCGCACTTCAATTGCCACCGCAGTCAAAAGGAATCCATTCCGCCCGCACTACGCCCCTGCCTTTGACGTTTTTGCCGATGCCGCAAATATCGCCCCTGACATCCAGGATCGCGACCGCCCTCTTTTGGACTGCGCCGGCAGAGCGCAGCGGCGACGGCGCTTTTGTATCGCGTAAGTCGTTCCCTCAAAAGCGGTCTCGCGCTTGCCACCGCAGTCAAAAACCATCACTCTACATTTGTGCCTGCCTGCAAGATTCCCTGGCCACACGCGCCGGAGCATCGTCTCAGCGTCCGCGGGACTTACTTTGTCACGGCGAGCACTTATCTGCATCAGCATCATTTTGCAGGCAAAACCCGATTAGCCGTGCTTCACCGGGGTCTGCTCAAGGTCGCTGCGGACTTCGGCTGGCGTTTGGAAGCCTGGGTGGTCTTTTCAAATCATTATCATTTTGTTGGCCACTCTCCGGCGAACCTGGAAACAGCGGAAAACCTGTCAGCGATGCTCGGCCTTTTGCACGAAAAGACTGCCAAATGGATCAACCAGCTCGACCGCACGCCAGGCCGGAAAGTTTGGCACAACTACCGGGAAACCCGGTTAACTTACGAAAAGTCATATTTGGCCCGGCTTCACTACACGCACCAAAACCCGGTTAAACACCGTCTGGTTCCGGTAGCAAACCAATATCCGTGGGGTTCGGCCCGTTGGTTTGAGCGAGCCGCTACGCCTGCTCAAATCAAAACAATCTACCGATTCAAAACGGACCGTTTAAACGTGGCGGATGATTTCGAGGTGTCTCCCAATTGGTAAACGTTCTTTTGAACTGCGCCGGCAGAGCGCAGCGGCGACGGCGCTTTCGCCGGTTTTCCTTTCCGTCCTCCGTCAGCGCGGCACAATCCTCCCCGTGCAAACCGGCTATCGTCTGGTCCGCCTGCCCAATGGCGCGTGCTCCATCCGCTCGCTGGCCGATGGCGAGACCTTTCATCCCGGCATCGGCCCGGCCGCGGAGGCCCAAGCCCTCTACGTCCGGCAATTGCGTCTGCCGCAACGCGTGCGCGAATCCAGCGGTGAGTTCGTCATCTGGGACGTCGGCCTGGGCGCCGCGGCCAACGCCCTCACCGCCATACGGCTGATTCAGGAGGAACCCGACGGGAAATCCGCCCAAATCCGCCTCCTCAGCTTCGACCACACACGCGATGCCGCGGCATTCGCATTGGAACACAGCCGGGAGCTCGATTATCTCTACGGATTTGAAGCGGCGCTGGCGGAATTGGTCCGGAGCCGTTTCGTGAACTTCAACGCCGGCCCGGTCAGGGTCGCTTGGACATTGGAACTCAGTGATTTTCCGGCGTGGCTGGTTTCGGCCCGCCGAGATGCGGCGCCCACTCCCATCGAACCACCGCACGCCATCTTGTTTGACCCTCATTCGCCCAGGAAGAATCCGGCCATGTGGACGGCGTCATTGTTCGCCGACTTGTTCTGCCGGCTTGACCCGCAACGTCCCTGCGCACTGGCCACGTTCACGCGCAGCACCCTGGCCCGGACGGCCCTGCTGCTGGGCGGTTTCTTTGTGGGCGTCGGCCATCCGTCCGGCCTGAAGGAGGAAACCACCATGGCGGCCAACCGGTTGGAGCTGCTGGATGAGCCGCTGGACCGCCGGTGGCTGGAGCGCGCGAAACGCTCTGACAGCGCCGAACCGCTCGCCGGGTCCATCTATCAGCGGGCACCCTTGGCCCCGGCCACGTGGGAAACCTTGCGCCGGCATCCGCAGTTTCAGTTGCGTGCCGGCCCAAATGCGCCGAAACTTCAAGCATGAGCGCGCCAGACCACACCGCCCGGCTGCAGCCATCATTTCCCGGTTGGCTGCGCATCCTGGCAGTTGGTCGCAATCCCAAATTCACCCTGATCCGCGCCGCTGTTTTGGCCGTTTCATGTCTTGTTATTTTCAAATTCATCCTGCTTCCGATCCGTGTCGAAGGCATCAGTATGGTCCCTGCCTATCGAGACCGCTCCGTTCATCTGGTCAACCGGCTCGCCTATCTGTGGCACGAACCCCGGCGCGGCGACGTGGTCAGCATCCGGCTTTCGGTCGTAACCAACACCCCCTCCGGCATGAAACAGGTGGCTGACTCGTTGAAAGTGCCGCACGTCCTGTTGTTGAAACGCATCGTCGGCCTGCCCGGTGAAACCGTCGCCTTCGCCGATGGCCATGTGCTCATCAACGGCGAGATACTCGATGAACCCTATGAAAAGACCAGTTGCGACTGGAACCTCAAGCCGAAGAGACTTGACCCGGACCAGTATTTTGTGGTGGGCGACAACCGGACCATGCCGAAGGAGGACCACGTTTTTGGCATAGCCGAGCGCGAGCAGATCGTGGGCAAGCTGATGTTATGAAGGTCGTTTTGCGCTTGGTCTTGATCGCCGCGCTGGCCGCGTTTGGCGCCTGGCTCTGGTTCGTCCTCTTCCCCAGCCCCGAAACGATCGTCCGCAAACAACTCGCCGCGTTGGCGCGCACTGCTTCGTTCGCCCCGGGCGAAGGCAACCTGGCGAAACTCGCCGCCGCGGATAAACTGGCCGGCTTCTTTGCCACCAACGTCGAGGTCAACATTGATGTCCCCGGCCACCTTGACCACAACTTTGTGGGCCGCGACGAAATCCAGCAGGCCGCCCTGGGTGCACGCGAAAGTCTGGCCAGCCTCAAAATCACGTTTCCCGACCTGAACGTGACCGTGGCCCCGGACAAACAATCCGCCGTGGTGGACGTCACCGTCGTGGCCAATGCCGCGGGCCAATCCGACAGCTTTGTGCAGCAAATGAAATTCACCTTCCAAAAAACCGAAGATGGCTGGCTGATCTCCCGCGTCGAAACCGTCCGCACGCTTTCCTGAAAATTTTAAACTGTAATCGGCGGCGGATTTTTTTAGCCTCTCCGCATGAACGTCTTCGTCACCGGCGGCGCCGGCTACATTGGGTCCATCTGCGCGGAGGAACTGCTCAACGCCGGACACCAGGTCACCGCCTATGACAACCTCTCGGAAGGCCATCGCTCGGCCGTGGACCCCCGCGCCCGGTTCATCCTGGGCCAGCCGGAAACCGAAGGCGACCTCCTCCGCGCCGTCAAGTCCGCCCGGCCCGACGCTATCATGCATTTCGCCGCTAATGCGCTCGTCGGCGAGTCCATGGCCAATCCCAAAAAGTATTTTCACAACAACGTCGTGAACGCCCTCAACCTGGCCGATGCCGCCATCGCCTGTCGCGTGAAAAAATTCGTGTTCAGCTCCACCTGCGCCACCTACGGTCCGCCCGACCGCATGCCCATGGCCGAGGACCTGCCCCAACGCCCCATCAACCCCTATGGCGAATCCAAGCTGATGTTCGAAAAAATTCTGTCGTGGTACCGCCAGGTTTACGGACTCGACTTCATCGCCTTCCGCTACTTCAACGCCGCCGGCGCCAGCGAAAAATTCGGCGAACATCACCGCGTCGAAACCCACCTTATCCCCAACGTCCTCAAAGTCCCCCTGGGCATTGCGCACCATTGCGAAATCTACGGCACCGATTATCCCACGCCCGACGGCACGTGCATTCGCGATTACATCCATATCCTCGACCTGGCGCAGGCGCACATCCTGGGCTTGCAACCGGGAAAGTCCGGCTTTTATAACCTCGGCAACGGCGATGGTTATTCGGTGCGGCAGGTGATTCAAACCTGTGAACAAGTGACCGGCCGGAAAATTCCCGCCCTCGAAAAACCGCGCCGTCCCGGCGACCCGCCCAAACTCGTGGCCTCCGCCGATAAAGCCATCCGCGAACTCGGCTGGCGCCCGCAATTCCCCAGGCTCCAAGACATCGTCGCCTCCGCCTGGTCCTGGCACAAAAAACACCCCACCGGCTACCCGGACTAATCAATGGATGTTCCATGTTCGCCCCGACATCCGATGTCGGGGTTCATGTTTCCGGGTTGGCGCCGGATGCTGGTGCGTCAGGCATCCCGTCGGCGCTCGGTGATGGAGTGGATTCACCCACGAGATGGAGAATGCCTTGCAGCGGAATTTTCAACTTGTCCGAGTGGCTCCGCAATTCACGGTTCAATTCCCGCAGCATCCGGTTCAACAGGTAGGCTTGCAACATCCCCTGCAATTCCACCTTGCAGGCGGGGTACAATGCGCATTCGCCAAGCCGCTCGAAATACGCCCTCAAAAACACCGCGCTCACGCCATCGCCCCAATATTGCGCCCATGACTCAAATGAGGGCACAGGCACATTGCCACGCTCGCCATGCTGGGCCAGTCCGGCATGGGCGGCGTAACGAAACGAACCGACCAGGCTGGCCAAGTCCCGCAACGGCGAATGTTTGATGCCGCGCTCGCTGATGGGCGTCGTGATGCTCCCTTCGAAATCGAGAAAGACAAAGTCCTTCCCGGTCCAAAGCACTTCGCCAAGCTGCAAATTGCCGTGGATGCGGATGCGCTGGGCGGCGACGCGATGTTCAAACAACCAGCGGAATTGCTGGATGACCGCCGGTTTCAATTCGAGGGCGCGCTGGGCCAGCGGCATAATCTCCGGCGGCAGCGCTTGGAGTTGTTTGCGCACTTGCCAGAAAGTTTCGACCGCCAGATTGCGCATGGATTGAAAGAGCGAGCGCTGGTAATACGACGTGAAGGGTTCCGGCGCGAATTTCGTGTCCTCCAGGTCCGACGCAAGTGTGAGGTGCAGTTCGGCCGTGCGCACCCCCAGCAGATGCGCGGATTCAATATAAGTGCCGATGTTCTCCAGCATGGTCGCCGGAATGTCCTGCTCGAAAATTTTCAGCGGGTCGGCGGAGGCCGTTGGCGCCGATACCCCTTGCGCGCTCGTCGTGGTCACGCGCTCATAGAAACGGCCCAGGGTGTCCAGCGTATAGTCCCAGGCGGTTTTGCCTTCGGGAATGTAAGTGTTGATGACCGCCAGCGTGGTGCGCGTGTTTTGCGCGTCAATGTATTCCAGCGCGCCGGTCAACGGCTTGTTTTGGCGAAAGTTTTTTTTCGTCAGAAACCGCCCCATCTCCAGCTCGGGGTTGAGGCCCCAATCAAACTGGCGGAAGAATTTCAAAATGGCCTTGTCGCCAAACAGAATCGAGGTGTGGCTTTGATCGGTCTTCAACAGGGCCGATTCCGGCAGGGCGGCTTCGCCAAAGATCTGGCGCAGGGCCGGCGTGCGCGTGGATTCCACTTCACCGTGCGTGCCCTTCAGGCGGCGGCGATTGAGCATCAACTCCAGCAGCGCCTTCCAAAACGCCTGGCTGCCGGTGGCCTCATATAAAATGCCGCCCGGTTCCTTGTCCATTGTTTCCAATTCGGCAATGATCAGTTGTGGAAAAGTTTCGCGCAGCCGCCCGGCCTCGGCATTCGTCGCAAACGCCAGCGGGAGCGTGTAGTAATCCACATCCCCCGCGCTGTAATCTACTTGCAGCAAGGCGAGGCGGGCGCGACTCCCGCCGTTGAACGGCACGGAAATAATTTCCTTGATGGTGACCCATTTGATGTTTCGGTCCCGGCCAGCAAACCAGCGTTGCAGTTTCAAGAAGGGCGGCAGGACCGCTTCCAGGCGGGCCTTGTTCTTTCCCTCAAGAATCCGGTCCCATTCCCCATCTACCGCAAGTTTCGGAAGCTGCGTCCGCAAACCGGAAGCCGGGACCACGGCGGCCGGGACCGGTTTGTCTTCCAGCGAGAACCAGAAAAAACCGTGCGGGCCAAGCGAGAGAAAATAAGGCCGCTCGGTGATGGCCGGAAATTCCGTGCGGCCAAACAATTCGACGGGCACGCGCGTTTTGAACGCCGGCAAATTCAACTCAACCGGCTGCACGAAACGCGACAGGTTGGCCGCCACCAGCAGCGTTTCCTGTTCGTGCCGGAGGAGATACGCCAGCACCTTCCGATTTTCATGATGAAGGAATTCACATTTGCCTTCGCCCAGCGCGCGCCAGCGTTTCCGCAACGCCAGCAGCCGGCGCATCCACCAAAGCAACGAGTGCAGATTGGCCAGTTGCACCTCCACGTTCACGGCTTCGTAATGGTAACCTGGGTCAAGCACGATCGGCAGGTAAAGGCTTTGCGGATTGGCGCGGGAGAAACCGGCGTTCTTGTCCGGACTCCATTGCATCGGGGTGCGCACCCCATTGCGGTCGCCCAGATAAATATTTTCGCCCAGCCCGATTTCGTCGCCGTAATAAAGCACGGGTGTTCCCGGCAGCGAAAACAGCAGGGCGTTGAGCAGTTCGATGCTCTTGCGGTCGTTGTTCAGCAACGGGGCCAGGCGGCGCCGGATGCCCAGATAAAGCCGCGCCTGATGCATTTGCGCATACATCCGGTACATGAAATCGCGCTCCTCGTCGGTCACCATCGCCAGCGTCAACTCGTCGTGATTGCGCAGAAACAACGCCCACTGGCTCGTTTCCGGAATCGGCGGGGTTTGTTCGAGAATGTCCACAATGGGCAGGCTGTCCTCCATGCGCAACGCCATGAACAGGCGCGGCATAAGCGGAAAATGAAACGCCATGTGACATTGGTCCCCGCGGCCCTGCCCGAAATACGCCGCGGCACTCTCCGGCCATTGGTTCGCCTCCGCCAGCAACATCCGGTCGCCGTACTTTTCGTCAACGTGCGCGCGCAGCGATTTGAGGAAGGCGTGGGTTTCCGGGAGGTTTTCGCAGGCGGTGCCATCACGTTCGTACAGGTAGGGCACGGCGTCCAGGCGCAGGCCGTCCACGCCCAGCTCCAGCCAGAAATCCACAATCTTGAACATGGCTTCGCGCACTTCCGCATGGTCGAAGTTCAGGTCGGGTTGATGCGAAAAAAAACGGTGCCAGAAATAAGCCTTTGCCAGCGCGTCCCACGTCCAGTTCGAGGTCTCCACGTCTTTGAAGATGATGTAGGCCTCGGGATATTTGTGTGGGTCGTCGCTCCAGACATAATAATTTCGCCAGCGGCTGCCGGGTTTGGCGCGGCGGGCGCGCTGAAACCACGGGTGCTGGTCCGAAGTATGATTCAACACCAGTTCCGTGATGACACGCAAACCGCGGTGGTGCGCCTCCCGCAGAAACACCTTGAAATCGTTGAGCGTGCCGTACGACGGATGCACGGCGCAGTAATCGGCGATGTCGTAACCGTCATCCTTGAGCGGTGAGGGATAGAATGGCAGCAGCCAGATGGCGGTCACGCCCAGGCCCTTGATGTATTCCAGTTTTTCGGTCAGGCCCCGGAAATCGCCCATGCCATCCCCGTTGGCATCGTAAAACGCGCGCACGTGCACTTCATAAATGACGCCGTTCTTGTACCAGAACGGGTCGTGGTCCAGGCCTTCGCGATTGTGGTTGGAGGCGGGCATGGAGCTCCTCAAGGTGCCGGCTGGTCCGTGCGGCCAACGCCGGTCAACTGCGGTTGGGGCGCCGGCGCGGTTTCCTTTTCATGATATAACTCGCTCAATTCGCGCAACAGCCGCCGCACCATCGTGTGGCTGCCCAGAAAATAATTCGCGGCGGTATTGGCCGGCCCCACCCGTATCGAATGAGCCGTTGATGGCAAAGCGCGAAAGAGGTCCTCGTCCGTCCAATCGTCACCCACCCCGAGTATGAAATCCGGCGCGTAGCCGTTCAGCCATTCCTTCGCCGCGGTCCCCTTATTCACACCGGTGTTGCGGATTTCGATGACCTTGTTGCCTTCCAGCACCTGCACGTCAATATTGCGGGTGTAGCCGGCGAGATCGTCGAGCAATTCCTTGGCACGTTGGGGAGCCTGTTCGGGATCCGCTCGCCGAAAATGCCAGGCCAGCGAGAATTCCTTTTCCTCCAGCAACGCGCCCGGCAGCCGGTCCACGTAAAGCTGGAGAATGGGCCGCACCCCCTCCTTCCATTCCGTGGTCACGGTTTTCAACATGCGCCAGTCGGCGTGCTTGTGCCGCAACCAGACGCCATGCTCGGCCACCAGGGCCACCGGCAAATGGCCAAACCATTCTTCCAGGTCGCGCCGCGGCCGGCCGCTGATAATCACGATTTCGTTGCCCGGATCGCTGCCTAGGCGCAGGAGCAGGCCGGGCAATTCCGGATCCGGTTTCGCCAGTCCGGGTTTTTCCGCAAACGGCACCAGCGTCCCGTCGTAATCCAGCAACAAGGCGCGGTGTCTGGCCGATTTATACTGCTCCACCAACGCTGCTTGGGCCTTGCTGGTCAGGGCGCGGGCCCGGCGCGCCGCCTCGATGTTCTGCGTGGCGAGCACGGCTTGGACAAAATCATCGGCCCAGCGGACGACGTTGTAACGGCGCAATCGTTCCTGAATCAGTTGGTTGCGTTTAATCTGTTCCTCCACCGGCATCGTAAGTGCTTGTTCCAGCGCGCGGGCAAAATCTTCGGCGTGAAACGGATTGATGATGAGTGCCTCCCCCATTTCCTTCGCTGCGCCCGCCATTTCGCTAAGGATGAGCACCCCCGTCTGGTCCGGACGCGAGGCGATAAATTCCTTGGCTACCAGGTTCATGCCGTCGCGTAAAGGAGAGATCAGGGCCACATCGCAGAACCGGTAAAGCGCCACCACCTCGTCGAATCCCAGATTGCGGTATTGATAAATCAGCGGATTCCAATTCACGTTGCCAAAGGCCCCGCCGATGCGCCCGACGGTTTGCTCCAGTTCCTGCTTCATCTCCTGGTAACTTTCCACGCCAATGCGCGAAGGAGCCACTGACAGGATAAAGACCACCTTGCCGTGCCATTGGGGATTGCGTTTCAGAAACAGTTCATAACCGCGCAGGCGGTTGATGAGCCCCTTCGTGTAATCCTGCCGGTCCACGGAAAAAATCACCTTCTGGCCGGCGCAGTTCTCGCGCAACTTCGCCACGCGCGCCTTCGTCTCCGGCGCCGCCGCAGCCCGGGCAAACCGCTCGAAATCCACCCCCATGGGAAACGTGTCCACCTTCACCACGCGCTCCCCAACCGTCAGGCTCCCCAACTGATGTTCGTAGCCGGCGGTCCGCAACACCGAGGTCAGAAAATACCGCGTGTAATCGTGCGTGTGAAAGCCCACCAGGTTGGCGCCCAGCAGGCCCGCAATGATTTCCTCGCGCCACGCCCGCGGCAACAAGCGGAACACTTCAAAGGAAGGAAACGGAATGTGCAGGAAAAACCCGATTGCCATTTCCGGGAATTGTTCGCGTACCAATTTCGGCAGCAGCATCAGGTGATAATCATGGATCCACAGCAGGTCGTCCGGCCGTAGGGCGTTCACCACCGCTTCGCTGAAAATCCGGTTCACGTTCCGGTACTCCTCCCAGTTCTCCTCCTCGTACTGCGCCAGCGTCGGGAAATAGTGAAACAGCGGCCAAATCGTTTTGTTGCAGAACCCGTGGTAAAACTGGTCCATGCTTTCTTCCGGCAAAAAGACCGGACTGCACTTGAATTGCTGCTCGCCGTAGGACCGCACCGCCTCCTGGTGTTCCGGGGCCACGGTCGTCCCCGGCCAGCCCAGCCAAAAGAAATCCGGACGGTTCGCCGACCCCGCTGTGGCCTGCTGCAAATAACTCGAAAGTCCCGTGCTGAGTCCGCCGGAACTGGCCTCGAATTCCGGTTTTCCCTCCTTGAAAGACACCGTGAATGGTAACCGGTTGGAAACGATCACTAGCCTCATATATCACTAATCGCCCATGTTGGAAGTGATTGTCAAGCCGGCCATCCCAAAAATTCCCTCCTGCTTCCCGCAAATAGCACAGTATAAGCGCCATTCTGCGTTGACCGCTTTCTCCTTTTCCTTTTTTTATGCTTTGATGACGCAGGTTGGCACTGTGGCGAGCATCTATTTGTTTCTCGGTGCGGCATGGGCGCGCGCTGCCCTATCGGTTTGCTTTGCGTCTTCGAGGTGATTTCCAGCCATACCCTTTGTTCTTATAAAGGCCCTCTTTTAGTTAAGATCGCAATTATGAAACCCATTACTTTGGTGTTTGCGGTTGCTTCCTCCGTATTCTTATTCTGGCCCAGACATGAACCAGTCACCCAAGTGGTCGTCAGACTGGGAAGTGTCTGCGTCAATGTGGCTAGGTCGGCGCGCAACACCGCGACAACGCGTTGAGCAAGGCGCCGTTTCCGCGCACGGCAGCGTTGATGAGTCGTGGGCAACGACCTTCCCGGGACTAAAGGTGCTGGTGCGATCCGTCGCAGAAGGGCGGAGTTTTGGTATGTTTGCATTGGCACCAGGCCACGGTTTTGGCCTCGTCAATCTCAACTTTCAGGGGCGTGAACTCAGTTCCTTTGTGGGAACCGTCGCAAAAAGGCTGCGTCTTGGATTTCCCGCAAGCGCACCACCAATAGGTTCCTTTTTCGGCCTTTTGAACGGCGGGGGATTTTTGAGCGATGACTGGAATTTTCATGGGTGATTTGTTTTTTAATGGCTGATATTACACATTTCCAATGGTTGCGTTTCCCGGTTCCAAAACTCAGGCTCCTTTTTTTCGCTTTTTCGCGGCAGCCCGGCTGGCTTGGTCCATCTGATCAAGCTCCGCCTCCTCGATGCCTTCTTCGACAAGTCTTTCGTTGTCACTCCGCCCCTCGTCATCCTCATCCTCCCCGGGACTCACTGGAACTTTGTGCCCGGTTGAGCCGGGCACCGGGTCCCAGCGCTCGGATTCGGGTGCTGATTCAAGCAGCGCCCCTTTCGGATCCGTGTCCGGTCCGCCGGTTAATTCCCGCTTGGCCGCTTCCCAATCGGATTTCGTCACGTCTTGCTCGGAACGACCATCGAGTTTGGCCAGTTCCACCGCGCGCTTCCGCACCATCTTCCGGGATACCGTGCCGATGCCGGCGGAATTCACGGTCAGCTCGCCTTTTTTTAGTGGGTTTGTTTTCATATCCACGGGTCACCACTCCGTCCCGACAACCAGGAACACAACGAACCGCCCAATTCCCGATCGTCAAAATAAAAATCCTTCACCTGGCCGGTTTCGCCATCTGACGCCCCGAGTTTGTCTCGATACAACTGTTTAATGCTTCGCAACATAAATCTGCCTTTCTGATATTCTTCTATTTGTCTTTTTGATTGCGACCCTGCGAGCGAAACGCCAGCCACAGGCTGGAAATCAGGCCCGCGCCTTTGAGAATGGTTTGTAGCCTGGAAGGTTTGGCCTCGGCGTCCACTGGCTTGCCGCGCCGGAAGGCCCCCAGGCCTGCCACCAGTACCGCTGCTGACGAGGCAATCGAACCGAAGGATTTGGCGTGGTCGGTGAGCCTGCGAACGCCTGCCGTCAGCGCGGCCATATCCTCGACCAGTTGCGCGCGGTTGAGTTCGCTTTCCGCAATCAAAAGTTGCTTCCGCAATTCGAGCGGAGTCACGTGGCGTTTTTTTTCAAACATGCGCGGTCCTTTTTAAGTTGGGCGACGGTGTCCGGAAGATGCTGCCAGTCGCGAAGAATTCCGGTGAGTCGCCGGTAAAGACAAACCGCCGCCACACCATAGAGGCCAGTCAGCGTTAGGAGAACGCCCACGGGCGAATATTGCCAGAGCAATACCACGATGGCAGCGGTCAGTGTGATTCCAGCGAACAGGCCGAATGCCGCCACACCGAGGGCCAGCAGGATGACGTGCAGGCAACGCTCGCGCTCCTCCTGCACTTCGACCATCAACAATTCGAGGCGGTTTTCCGCGATGGTGAAAAGTCGCCGCGCGAAGCGCTTTGACGTCTCGACGAGTTGCCCGACACCGTTGGCGGCTGGTTCCATAACGGCATCAATCGCAGTTACGGGAGCACCGGCGAGCGGCGAGATAACCGACGATCGCACCAACACCAAAGGCGATGGCCATGGCTTGATAAGGATGTTCGCGCACAGCTTCGTCCGTGGCTTTGGCGCCCTCAACCGCCTTCTCTTTAACCCGGCCATAGATTTCCTTGACGCGGTCCAATGCAGCGGCGAGGCGCTTGCGAGCCTCCCCGACTTTTTCTCCGGCCACGTCCGCCGTGGCCGCCATCAAGGCGCGCGCATCTTCGGCCAGTTGGCCCATGTCATTGCTGCCTTCTTGTGTTTGTTTGTTCATATTTTTGGTGTTTTTTGTTTGTTTGTGTTTTTGCCTCGTCAGCAAAATCTGTGGGTAGATTCTTCCGGCTCCGGGAGCCGTCCTAACGTGTGATACAGGGCAATTTCCATCGCGTCATAGGTGCGGAAGCCGTAGGATCGTCTGGTCAC
>JBEKMW010000027.1:0-44367 GCA_049523455.1 Verrucomicrobiota bacterium
GTTGGTCACCGAAACCGGCGCGCCGGTGCCCGGAACCGGGTCGCCCACCGGCAGCCACGCGCCCGAACTGAGGTCCGTGGTATACTCAAGCTGGTAAGTCTGCCCGGAAACCGTCGGGTAGCTCCAAATGAACTGACTGCCGCTGACGCTGAGGCCACCCAGTGCCATCTCGGTTATCGTCACCGTCCCGCTGGCTCCGGTCAGCGTGTAATCCCCCACCGCTCCACCGCCCAAGGTCAGCCCGCTGAAGGAAGTAATGGCCTGCGCTCCCGCATTGGCGCCCGCCAACCCCACGCTGCCACTCAAGGTCACGCTGTCGCTACCGACCAGATTCACCACCGAGAGAATCGCCGCCGCCGCGGTCGCCGTCCCGTCATAAGCGCGGGTGCCGGTCAAGACCACCGGCCGCGGATTGATCGTCAAAGTGGTGCTCGTGTTGGTGGCGGCATTGAAGTTAGCCGTGACAGGCAGACGAAGAGGTAACAGGATAAACATTGGCCGGCAGGCCGACAATGTTGTCATTGATGGTAAAATCCCCCGTCGCATCGGAAATGGTGGTGGTTTGCGCCGACCCATTGATGGTGACGGTGATAACGGTGCCGCTGGGCGGATAGAGGCTGTTGGTACTCACTGTGCCCGTCAACGTCACGTTGCTAGCGCCATAAGTAATGGTGGGGCTGGTCAAACCCGAGAACATGGGTGTTTGCGGCGTTATCGTCACCGTGCCGCTGGCTCCCGTCAGCGTGTAATTCGTCGCCGACCCGCCGCCCAAGGTCAGCCCGCTGAAGGAAGTGATGGCCTGCGCTCCCGCATTGGCGCCCGCCAACCCCACGCTGCCACTCAAGGTCACGCTGTCGCTGCCGACTAGATTCGTCACCGAGAGAATCGCCGCTGCCGCGTTCGTCGTCCCGTCATAAAGGCGCGTGCCGGTCAAGACCACCGGCCGTGGATTGACCGTCAATGTGCTGCTCGTATCGGTTGCGGCCGGCAAGCTGCCGGCAGCGGCATTTGAACAGGTAACGGTATAGGGCGTAGGGCTGGCCGGCAGGCCGGTGGTGTTGTAATTGATGCTAAAATCCCCCATCGCATCGGAAACAGTGGTGGTTTGCGCCGACCCATTGACGGTGACGGTGATAACAGTGCCGCTGGGCAGATTGGTGCCGTAGGAGGTCACTGTGCCCGTCAATGTCACGCTGGCAGCGCCATAAGTATTGGTGTGGCTGGTCAAACCTGAGAATATGGGCTCGTTCATATTTTCAAGCAGAATCGGCTCGATTCCGATGGTAACCGTTGATCCACTTATGCTGTACAAGTTGCCCGCAAGGTCGCGGTACTGGATGTAGCCACTTGGAACCGTGAACGTCGAAGTCGAGGCTCTATTAGTATACCACACGGCCAATGCTTGATAGCCGCCTGGGCGGGTGAAACCGCAGGTGTAAAGCGAACCCTGGTGCGTATATGGCTGGCTCATCTGAGCGCCCACCATCCAATAGTATAATTGCTGGTACGCAAGACCCGCAGCATTGAGGCCGCCATTGTTCGGGTCCCACATCTCCCCATATTGCCAATAGCCGTTATTATTCTCCCAGTCATACCAGGCATAGCTCGATACTCCCAGCGACCACATGAGAAGGTAGTGCCGGGCCAGGAAAGCCACGGCATCATTCGTAGTGGGACAATTTGCATTGGGCCCTTCAGTTCCCCAGTCTCCTTCGGTGCAAAAGATGGGTTTGGAGCCCTGACCGTAGGCTTTCATCGCGGTCTGCAGATTCGTGACGATGCCTATTATCTCTTCCGGATAAAGAATATTACCAGCTATGCCTGTCATGGAGCAATAGCCGTGAAAAGCGATAGCGTCGCAATTCGTGCCTCCGGCAGCAAAATAATTGGTGTAAAAATTCCAAACGACCGTCTTGCCGCCGGTCGCATCCGGCGTCAGGACCGTGACGGTCGGATCAATGGATTTGGTTATCGTATAAAGATCGTGCTCCATCTGCACGAGCATAGCGGTGGTCCCCGTATAAAAACCCTCTCCGGCCGCGGATTCATTCCAGGTCTCCAGATATTTTATTTTCGTATGGTAACGGGTTACAAAGTTAGTGATGAAGAGATCCCAATCCAGGATGTTTGTGGGCGCATTGCCGCCCGCCCAACTTGGACCCGCGCCGAAACAGTGGAGAAATTTGACATTTAAATTTGTGACCGCATTCACTGTCGCATCCATTGCTGTCCAGGTAAAAGTTCCCTTTGACGGCTCAAGATTTTGCCAGTTGACGTTGCCACTTCCCCAGTGGTCCCAATCTCTCATCAAGCCCCAGGGCTGGTATGGAACTGGATACGGAGAGGACCCATAGCCCATGGCATGCAACCCAAAAAAACTCCTCGGAATAACAACATTAGTCTGAGACTGAGCCGAGGTCTCACAGACGTAGCCGGCCGCGGCGCCGGCGGTCAGAATCAAACCCGCCAGACCAGCCCGAAACCATCGCGTTTTTAGAGGTGTTTTTAGAAGGTGCCTGAATGTTTTCATAGCATGGCGTAAATGAACTGTTTTGACTATTTGCGTGATTATCCTCGCGCCGCACGGATTTGCAAGCCATTTCGACAGCCATTTCGCAGTTCCAAAACCTCGTTGTCTCCTTGGTTACCTTGTTGTAAAAACCCCTTTCGCGTATTTCGCCTATTTCGCAGCTTGTCATCCAACCAAGGCCAGATATAACCCGATGTCAGTTATATGCCAGTTAAAACGCAGATATTTCCGGCCTCGCCTTGCGCCCTGTTACCGGAAGTCCCCTCGTTTGGCCGCCTTCCAGGACGCGGTCTTTGTACGGCCAAACCAGCGCCACGTCGTTGCGTTCGCGCAAATACTTGTTGCCGAGGAACAGGCCGATGCGGTTGCGAAACGGCGTGATTCGCGGATGAAATCCTTCGTTTGCTTCGTTTCCTTGTTGTTTGCGCTTCCGGTTTCACCCTTCACGTCCTCGCAATTCTGCTGTCCCCGCCTGCCGATTTTCCAGCCTCGATTTTTACCACAAAGAACGCACCCGCCTGCGCCAAGGCTATGGCGGGCAGGAAGAACACAAAGAATTGGTAGTGTCCTAAATTCAGGAGCGCGGCTCTATAAGCCACAGCACATCCCCATGCAATCCAAGCCGCTGCGGGTCGCAGACCCGCGCTCCGAAAAGAGATCGGGACACTACCAAAGAATTTGAAGCCGCTTCTTTGCGCTCTCTGTACTGCAATCTGTCAGAGTCGCGCAGTTTCGCGAGGATTTTCCCGACGCTGTTTATTCTTTATTTCCCTATTGTGTGCATTTTTTCGATGTTCGGAGTTCGATGTTCGATGTTCGATGTTTCTGCTCTCCCGCCATTTGCCATCTTCCATCCGCTATCTTCCATCTTCTTTGGTTGCGGCTCCGCCGCGCTGTGTTCTCTGCGGTTAATTCCTCCTGCCTCCATTTTTCCGCCTTTCCCAAATCTGTGTCCATCCGCCATCCGGAAACATCGAACATCGAACGCCGAACATCGAATGGAGGCAAAGAGCCCTCACCTCATCGGCCTTCGCTCCGAAGCTATGGCCCGACAGGCCCTGACTCTCTCCCCTCCCGTCAGAATGGGAGCGGAGAGGGAACAGCAAGCGGGCAACATTCATTTTCGGAAGCTCGTTTGGCATCGGCAGGTTCAGGGGTTCAATGCGCGAATTGCTCCGGGGAATTCTCTCCCCGTTTGGCGGGGAGAGGGAGAAGCGGCAGGAGCCTGTCGAGATGCGCCCTTGGGTCACGTCTCCCGTGGCTGTCATTCGTGGCCGTCGGCTGGACGACCGGGGTGAGGTTCAATATCCTGTTTCCGCAATGGACAATATGTTGGCGAAAGCCATGGGCCAGGATGAATCGCAATTGGCCGCGGCGGAGAAACGCGACTTGCTGGCCCGCTTGCTCAAGCGGCTGGCGCACGAAATCCGCAATCCACTCAGCTCCCTCGACATCCACGTTCAGTTGCTGGAGGAAGACCTCGCGTCGCTCGCGCCGGAGGCGCGTAAACCGCTGGCCTCGCGCCTGGAAATCATCCACGGCGAACTGCACCGGCTCGACGGGATCGTGGAACGGTTTCTCCGGCTGGCCGGCCCGTCCGGGTTGGACCTGGAACCGGTTGACGTGCCACGGATGATTACGCACGTTTGCGACCTGTTGCGCGTGGAGGCTTCGACCCGCCAGATTGACATCGCCACGCAATTCGAAGCCGCGCTGCCGAACGTCAAAGCCGATCCCATTCGGATGACGCAGGCGTTGATGAATCTCGTCATCAATGCCGTGCAAGCGGTTGATCATCAGGGCCGCGTGGAGGTTACCGCCGCAAAATCGCCGGCCGCCGACGCCGTCATGTTGCGCGTGCGGGACACCGGGCCGGGCATACCGGCGGATAAGCTGACGGAAATCTTTGATCCGTATTATTCGACCAAAGCGGAGGGCAGCGGGCTGGGGTTGTGGATAGCGCAGCAGATTGCCACGGCGCACGGCGGTTCCCTAGTGGCCGCCAATCCTCCGGGCGGCGGCGCGCTCTTTACCCTGACGCTGCCGCTGCCGCGAAAGAAAAATCCCGGTGAGTAACCCGAAGGTCAAAATTCTGGTGGTGGACGACGAGCAAGGACTGTGCGCCGGCCTGCAGGAGGCCTTGCAGCGCGAAGGCCACGACGTGGACGCCACCACCGATCCGCAGGCCGCGCTCAAACTGGCGTCCGATAATTTATACAACCTCGTCATTTCCGACATCAAAATGCCCGGCCTGAGCGGCCTGGAACTGCTGGCGAAGGTTCGCGAGCGCCATCGGGACACACTCTTCATTTTGATGACCGCTTACGGCACCGTGGAAAACGCCGTGGCGGCGATGAAGCAGGGTGCTTATGATTATCTGCCCAAGCCGATTGACATGAAACGGCTGCGGGTATTGGTGCAAAAGGCCATCGAATTCCAGGCCGTGGTGGCCGAAAACAACGAGTTGCGCTCCCGTCTGCAAAAGGCGTCGCCACCCAATCTGCTCGTGGGCGAAAGCGAACCCATACGCAACGTCATGCGGCTGGTTGACGAGGTGGCCAACAGCGAAGTGACGGTGCTCATTGAAGGCGAAAGCGGCACCGGCAAGGAAATCGTCGCCCGGGCCATCCACGCGCAGAGCGCCCGGCGCGCCAAGCCGTTCGTATCCGTCAACTGCGCGGCGCTGGCCGAACAACTGCTGGAAGCCGAGCTCTTCGGCCACGTCAAAGGCGCATTTACGGGCGCGGTGGCCGACAAACCCGGCCGCTTTCAAATGGCCGACGGCGGCACGCTCTTCCTCGACGAAATCGGCGACCTCTCGCCCAAGGGCCAGGGGGACCTGCTGCGCGTGCTCGAAGACAGCGCATTCCGGATGGTCGGCGGTTCCGAATTGATCCGGGTCAATGTGCGCATTATTGCCGCCACCAATAAGAATCTTCAGGCGGCGGTCGCCGAAGGCAAGTTCCGCGAAGACCTGTTTTACCGGCTGCAAATCGTGCCCATTGTCATGCCCCCGTTGCGTGAGCGGGCCGAGGACATTCCCCTGCTGATTGAATCCTTCTTCGACCAGTTTACGGCCAAACACAAACGCCGGCGCAAACGGCTGTCCGCCGAGGCGCTGCAAATTTGCCAGCGATTCCCCTGGCCGGGCAACGTGCGGCAGTTGCGCAACGCTGTCGAAAGGCTCGTCATCACCTGCCGCGAGCCCGTGGTGCAAGTGGAACATCTGCCGGACTTTCTGCGCGATTATGAGCGCAATGCCACCTCGTTCACCGTGCGGGCCGGCACGCCACTGGCGGAGGTTGAGAAACTCCTCATCCGCCAGACGCTGGCGCATCTGACCAGTAACCGCGCCGAAGCGGCCAAGGCGCTGGGCATCAGCCGCCGCGCCTTGCAATACAAGCTGAAGCACTACGGCCTGTTGGAGCAAAAGGACGAACCAGCCGGGCAATAGCCCGCATGTTTCATAGTTACTTCAATGCCAGCAAGCGACGGCTGCTTCGTAGTGCAAGCTTTCGAGCTTGCGGGTGAGGGCGGTTTTTCAACCGCCAGTTTCGGAACACGGGACAGGAATGTCCCGCGAACCCGCAGACAGGAATGTCTGCGCTACGGCGGTTTGCACAGGCTGGGGCACTGGGAGTGCAGAAATTGCACAAAAGGCCATATACGGGCATGTCGTCAATGGTCTGCTTTTTATTCACAAAACGTTCAAGATAAACGACTTAAGTCGTAAAATGGGTGGCATGGCATGGCCTTTGCGTGGAGTCAATTGGTTGTCATTTTACCACAACCATTAACTTAACAAAAACCATGAACGAAACGACCAGTGCCACAGTGAAAGAACCGAACACCACATGCACCTGCAAAGGTGAAACCAAACCCGCGCCCACGGCTGCGCAACCGCAACCGGCGGCTGCCGCGACCCCCGCGCCCAACGCGCCCAAAGCGTCCAAACGGATGCGTAAGCGCTAACCGGATTTGTGGGCATGGTCACGCTCTGGCGTGGCCTCGATCACACAGAGACCGGTGTCGGGCGGAGGAACACGGCGCCGGTCTCTTTTTCAACAGTTCCCTCTGGTCATAATTTAGCCGGTTTTCTTTTCTTATGGATGATATTGACACGAAACCACTGCTGCAAAACCTCATACAACTTCAGGCGCTTGACTCCAACGACGTCGAGGACCGGAAAGTGACGCGACAGATCGCGGAAGTGCGCGTGGGGGTACCGTTGGCGATCCTCGCGCATTACGACCGGTTGCGCCAACGCGGCAAGAAGGGTATTGCCGCCGTCCGCGGCCAGATTTGCACGGGCTGTCATATGCAGGTGCCGCGAGCCACGGTGGTCTATCTCATGCAGGGAACCGATATTCAACTCTGCGGAAACTGCGGGGCTTATCTGTATCTCCCGGAAACGATGCCAGCCGAATCACCAATTTCGCAATTGCCGCGCAAGACGCCCAGGAAATCGCGCGCGGCGCGGGAACTGGCCCATGCCGCTTGAGACGACAACTTGTGTGAGGACGGCCAATTCGCTGGCGGATTATACCCGGCGTGAATTGATCGTCCACCAATTGTGCGAGCGGGACGCGGCGGGCATCATTGGCGAGTTGAGCCGGGTCCTGGGACGGTGGGAGTGTGTGCCGGATGTTCTGTCGTTTTACCAGGCGGCGCTGAACCAGGAACTTTTATCGGACTCGGCCGGGGGTTCCGGGCTGGCGGTGGCGCACGCGCGGATGGGCGGAATCAAGCGACTGCTGTTTGCCAGCGGGCGCACGGCGAGCCCGGTCGTTTGGAGCGCCAACAATTCCTGCCGGGTGCAATTGATTTTTTTGCTCGCCGTTCCCGGAGGCGAGACCAGCCGTTATTTGCAACTGCTCGCCAGCCTGGCGAAACTGGGACAAAATCCGGAAACGGTGGCGCAATTGCTGGCGGCCCCGGATGGGGCGGCCATCATGGCCGTTCTCAAGGAAGTCCCACTGTAACCGGTCGCCGGCCACCCACGCTTTCGGGAACCGCAGTTGTTCACCAAACTCCATTTATGAAATCCAAAATTCGGACGTTAATACAAAAAACACCCTTCCTCGTGATAGGATTTGCGCTGATGCTGTGCGGCGCGAATGTCGGCCGGGCCCAGTCTCTGCCTCCGGGAGTGCAAGACGTTGTCAAACTGGCGCAAGCGGGTATTTCCGACGACGTGATTCTCACCCAGATTAAAGATAATGGCGCGAATTACAATCTGACGGCGGACCAGATCATTTACCTGAAAGAGAAGGGCGTTTCCCAGCCGGTGATCAAGGCGTTGGTGGCCAGCGGGACGGCGGCACCGGTTGTGAGCGCGGTACCGGCGGCTCAGCCGGCACCCGCACCGGCTCCGGCAGTCGCGCCTGCGCCCGCACCTGCGCCCACGGCTGCCGCAGCGCCTGCGGCTGTTCCACCGCCTGCGCCAGCGCCCGCGGCGCCTCCGGTTCCGGCCGCCCAGCCGGCGGTGAGCCTCGACAGTTTCCAAGCCCAACTCACGCCCTATGGGAGTTGGATTCAAGTGCCCGGTTACGGCTTATGCTGGCAGCCGACGGTGGCGGTGACTGATCCGGCGTGGCGCCCGTATTTTGACCAAGGGCACTGGGATTACACGGATGCGGGGTGGTCCTGGGAGTCCGATTATCCGTGGGGTGGCGTAGTCTTCCACTATGGCCGGTGGTGCCGCTTCAACGGCGCCTGGGTGTGGGTGCCGGGTTACGATTGGGCGCCGGCGTGGGTTTGCTGGCGGCAAGCGGACGGCTATTCCGGCTGGGCAGCCTTGCCGCCCGCAGCGGTCTATAAACCCGGCGTGGGCCTATATTTTAACGGAGCGGTGGCGCTCGACGTAGATTTCGGCCTGGGCGTTGATGACTTCATGTTCGTGGGCTACGACCATTTCTGGGACCATAATCTGCGTCCGTTTTTCCTGCCGCACGACCGACTGGTCGTGGTTTTCCGTGGCAGCCTGGTGCTTAACGGGTATCGCATGGACCACGGCCGTTTTATCATTGAAGGTTTGGGCCGCGACCATATTGCCACGCTGACGCATCATGACGTCAGGATTGGAGTGGACATCCACGATTCGCATGTCCAAGGGCGAGTGGATGCTGGCGGGCATGGAGGCCACGACGACCCGGGTCATGGGCGTGGTTGGTGAACGGAATTGCCTGCTACCGCAGGCTGGGGGAACTGACGCCGATCATTCGATTTGAGTGGTCGGCGTTTTCCTTGATTCAGGGGCTACTCCAGCCCGCGTTCGGTCAGCTCGTCCTCGTCCAAGCCCAGATAATGGCCCAGTTCGTGCAGATAGGTCGTGTGCACTTCGTCCCGGAATGTTTGCTCGTCGCCTTCGGCAAAATCCCAAAGATTTTCGAGAAACAAAATGATCTGCGGCGGAAGGGGCCCATATTCCTCCTCGGCGAATTCCGGCCCGGTGAACAGGCCCAGGGTGTCGGGCTCGATGCCATCGGCCACCAGGCCGGCGTTGGGGGCCGGCTCAAACGTGACGGGCAATTTCGCCGCGCGTTCGCGCAAGGGGGCGGGCAGCGCGGACAGGGTGGCCTCGACTTCGGCCAGGGCCAGGCGCTTCAGTTTTCGCCAACTCACGTCCATGTGGGTGGCAATCTACGCCCCGGCTGCTGCCGCGCAAACTGGGAATTCAACGCGGAGGGGGAAGTGGTGAATCAGTTAAATGGTTAAACGAGTGAAAGGTGGTCCAAGACCAAAGCGGAAACATCCAACATCGAACATCGAACGCCGAACATCCAGAGAAGGGGGAACGCGAGGAAAACAGAATGGCTTGGGCGATTTGAGATTGGAGATTGGAGATTTCAAAGAGAAGACGAAAAGCGCAGCCACGGTTTTACCTGGGCTATGGTCGGTCGCCCTGAGGGGCTTGGGGTTAAGCGAGAGGCGTGCGCCGATTCCGCCAATGTTTTCCGCGGGGGCGCGGAAAACGGCACCCGAGGGCGGGCGCGCTCCGCCTTCGCCGGGAAATAATTTTTGACCGTGCTGCGGTACTGCGCTAGGTAATAGGCAGGAACAAACGAAGGAGAAAGAAATGGACAATGTGAATGCAGGCAACACGGGCAAAAATGTGTTGAACACTGACGTGGAGATCAAGGGCAACATCAAGTTTGCCGGCGAATTGACGTTTGACGGCAAGCTGGACGGGGAAATCCAGACCGATGGCACTTTGAATCTCGGCGAAAGCGCGGTGGTCAACGGGAACATCAACGCGCAGTCCGTGGTGGTGCGCGGCAAGGTGAATGGCAACATCACGGCCAAGGAAAAAATTGAAATCAAGGCGAAGGCCGAATTGTTCGGCGACATTCGCGCGACCAAACTGGCCATCGAAGAGGGCGTGACGTTTGTGGGCAAGACCGAGGTGAACCCGAACAAGGTTTCGCCCGCGGCCCCGCCGGCGCGTCTGGCTGAAGCATCGAAGCTTCACGAGCCGGCGGCCAAGATGATGGCGCGCTGAGCCGCGATTCGATGCCGCCCGATTGAATGCCGGCCCCAAAACAGGACAAGGTCCTGCTGACGTGCCCGCATTGCGGCCACCAGCAGCCGGAATCGCGCGCGGCCTTTTCCACTATTTGCAAAAAGTGCGGGCAGCACCTGCGCGTCCAGGATATCCTTCTGCCGGCGCCGCCGGCCGCCAAACACATGCCCAAACAGCGGCTGGTGACGTGCTTCGAGTGCGGCGCCGAATTGCCGGTTCCGGCTACGGCCGAATCCACCATGTGCCGGCACTGCAGCCATTATGTGGATCTGCACGATTACCGCATCACCCATCCCCTGGCCAAAAATTTCAAGACCAAGGGCGCACTGGTCGTTGAGCTCAAGGGCAGCGTTTTCAATACCGAGTCCATCGTTGGGGAGGCGGTCATCCGGGGGAAATATCATGGCAAATTGACGGCGGAAGGGTCGTTGACGATTTACTCGACGGCCGACATCAAAGGGCAATTGACCGCCGCGCGCCTGATTATTCCGGCGGAAAATCATTTCCGGTGGCAGAGTCAAATCCGGGTGGGCTCGGCGGAGATTGCCGGCGAACTGGCGGCGAGCCTGCGGGCCGAGGAGACGGTTATGGTGAAGTCCACGGGGCGATTATTTGGAAACGTTGATGCGCGAAGCCTGGTAGTGGAAGCGGGCGCGGTGGTGGTGGGGAGCATGGAGATTGGTCCGCGCGGCGGAGAGGAACAGCGTGCGCTGTTGTGAGAGATTTCCCCGATAAGATCGCGCATTGAACCCCTGAACCTGTCGCAAGCTGCCAGTCTCCCGAGTCACTCTCTGCGCCCGCCGACTGTTCCCTCTCCGCTCCCATCGGATGGGAGGGGAGAGGGTCAGGGTGAGGTGAGGGTCCGGGTTCGTGGGGAGGTAATAATACGACCGACCGCGTTCGCAAGCGCTGCGGGTTGGGGACAACCCGCGCTCCGAAAAATCTTCGCGACAGGCGAAGATGCTGACTGAACATCTGGAATTTCCTCGCCAGCGGGGCCCGAATGCATTCCATTCAAGGCCAGCCATGCGCGCGAAATCAAGTCACTTTGGCCGCGAGACACGCCGGCAGTTCATCAAGAAAACCGGAATGGCCGCCGCGACGGTGGCTGGAGCCGGCGTCCTGCAGTTCTCCGTTTATGGCGCCGAAGGCAGCCCGGCCGCCTCCATCGTTCTGGATCCTGGAGATGTGCTGGTGAAGCAGCCACCGGTGCAGTGGGCGGTGGGCGAGTTGCGGGCGGCTTTGGAGGCCCGTGGCGTAGCGTCGGCAACGTATGACTCCATCGGCCAGGTTCCGGCTTCGCCGGCGTGCGTCGTGGTTGGGCGTGAGCTCTTGAAACCGACGAATCCCGCCGCGCTCGCCACTCCGGAGTCCTTCGTGTTGGAGCTTAAGAACCTTGAGAAGCGTCGCGCCCTTTCCGTTTGCGGTTCGGACGAGCGCGGGCTGGTGTATGCGTTGCTTGAGCTCGCCGACCGCGTGAAGTTCGCCGCCAACCCGCTGGCCGCGTTGAACATTGAAAAACCAATCAGCGAGCAGCCGGCCAATGCCATCCGCAGCATGAGTCGCGCCTTTGTGAGCGACGTGGAGGACCAAGCGTGGTTCCCGGACCGCGATTTCTGGCCGTCCTATCTGACGATGCTGGCGGCGAACCGGTTCAACCGGTTCAGCCTCACACTCGGTCTGGGCTACGACGCGCCGATGGGCCTCCGCGACACTTATTTTTATTTCGCCTATCCGTTTCTATTGCCCGTGCCGGGTTATCGCGTGCGCGCCGTGCCGTTGGCCGATACGGAGCGGGACCGCAACCTGGCCATGCTCCGGTTCATCAGCGACGAAACGGTCCGGCGCGGCTTGCGGTTTCAGCTCGGCATCTGGACGCATGCTTACCAATGGACGGACAGTCCGGACGTGAACTACACCATCGAGGGGCTCACCCCCGAAACGCAGGGGCCGTACTGCCGCGATGCCTTGCGCGCGCTGCTGGAGGCATGCCCGTCCATCGGGGGAATGACCTTCCGGATTCACGGGGAAAGCGGTGTGGCGGAAGGCAGCTACGATTTTTGGAAAACGGTCTTTGACGGCGTGGTGCAGTGCGGACGACGCGTGGAGATTGACATGCACGCCAAAGGAATGGACCAGCCGATGATTGACGTGGCACTCGGCACGGGCATGCCCATTGTCATCTCGCCCAAATTCTGGGCCGAGCACATGGGGTTGCCCTACATGCAGGGGTCCATCCGCCAGTTGGAAATGCCGGCCAACAGCCACGGCACGGGCTTTTTCTCACGCAGCTCGGGTTCGCGCTCGTTTCTGCGCTATGGTTACGGCGATTTGCTGGCCGAGGACCGCCGCTACCAGGTGCTCCACCGCATCTGGCCGGGAACGCAGCGGTTGCTCTTGTGGGGTGATCCGGAAATGGCCGCTGCCTACGGACGGGTTGCAAATTTTTGCGGCAGCAATGGCGTGGAAATTTTTGAACCGCTCTTTTTCAAGGGCCGCAAAGGGTCGGGCCTGCCGGGCGGGCGCGATGCCTACGCCGAACCCGCGCTGAAACCGGCGCTTGATTTTGAGAAATACGATTACACGTACCGCGTTTGGGGCAGGAATCTTTACCATCCGGGTGGCGACGCCGACGGCTGGCAGCGTTCGTTGCGCAGTCAAGTCGGCGCGGGCGCGGAATCGGCGGGGGCGGCACTGGCTTTGGCGAGCCGCATTCTGCCGCTGGTGACGACGGCGCATTGTCCATCGGCGGCCAACAACAATTACTGGCCGGAGATGTATTACGACATGTCGTTGATGAATCTCAGCCGGCGGCATCCATACGGCGACACGCGCAGCCCAAAACTGTTCGGCAATGTCAGTCCGCTCGATCCGGAATTTTTCCTGGGCATAGATGAGTACGCCGAGGAGTTGCTGGGTAATGAAATCAGCGGCAAATACTCGCCGGTGTGGGTGGCCACGCGATTGGAAGAAGAGGCGGACAAAGCGATGGCTGAACTCTGCAAAGTGACCCCAGCCGGGCAGGCGGCGAGTGCCGAATTCCAGCGGCTGGCAGCGGATGTGGCCATTCAAGCCGGGCTGGGCCGGTTCTTCGCGGCAAAATTCCGGGCCGGCGTGTTTTTCGCGCTGTACCAACGCAGCAATTTCCGGCCGGCGCTGGAGGAAGCCGTCAGGCGTTATCATGCAGCGCGCGATGCCTGGGCGGCGTTGTCGGAACCGCCGCGACACGTATATTTGCCGGACATTACCTTCGGGCCGGACTATTTCCAACGCAGCCAATGGGTGGATCGGCTGCCCGTCATTGACGACAATATTGCCGACCTGGAAGCGCTTTTGACGCAATCGTCCGCCGGCGGCGGGGTGGCCTTGAAGGTGGATTCCAAGATTATTCTCCAAGCCATGCACAAGGTTTTTGCCAAACCGCCGCCTGAAAGCAACCCGCCGCTGCCGGGATTGCACGAACCAGCGGCGTCCTTCCGGCGCGGCCAATCGTTGACGGTGAGCGCTCATGCGCCTGACGTTGACGGGGTCTGCCTCCGGTACCGGCGTGTGAATCAGGCCGAGACCTGGCAAGCGGTGGAAATGGAACACAGCGGCAGCGACTATCGCGCGGTCATTTCCGCCAGTTACACGGACACTCCATTTCCGCTGCAATATTACTTCCAACTCCGGGATCGTTCGGGCACTGCCCGGCTGGCGCCTGGCTGGGAACATCCCTGGCACGGCCAGCCATATTATTTTGTGCGACAGGCGCGATGAAATTGAGCGGCAAGGCGGTGTCCTAAATTCAGGAGCGCGGCATTTATGCCGCTTCATCGGCCAAAGCATTTCGTGGTATGAAGCGGGCTGAAGCCCGCGCGCCGCCGCAAATCAGGACAGTGCCAGCCGGAGCCCGGAGTTGACGCACCAGCGGTGGTGCGTTATCAAGATGACAGATTCCTGAGCCACCGTGAATTACCCCGGGGCACCGGGAAGAGGCGCACGATGCAAACCATTCTGACTTCGGAGTTCAAGCGCGGCATGGTCCTGCTGCTCGATGGCGTGCCGCAGATGCTGGAGGAGTTTCACATGAGCGGCACGGCCCAGACGCGGCACAAGCTGCACGCCCGGTTGCGCCATCTGAAGACCGGCCGGCTCAATGACCACACGTTTTCCGAAGGCGAGCGCGTGCTGCTCGCCGACGTGCAGCACCGCCGCGTGCAGTTCAGCTACCATGACGGCAAGGATTACGTTTTTTCCGACGTTGAATCCTTCGAAGAGATGACGCTCGGCGCCGAGCAGATGGGGGAGCGGCGCTGGTTCATCAAGGAAGACGTGGAATACCGTGCCATGCTCCTGGACGGACGGTTGCTGGACGTCGTGCTGCCTCCGATCGTGACGCTGGAGGTGGTGGCGACCGATCCAACCATCCGCGGCGGGTCGGACACCAATTGGAAACCCGCCAAGCTCGACACCGGTCTGGAAATCATGGTGCCACTCTTCATCGCTCCGGGCGAAAAAATCCGGGTGGATACGGCTGGACGCAAATACGCGGGTCGAGAAAGCGAGGGGAAGAAATAGAACGGGCTGCATCGCCCTCGACAGGGCGCAGCGTGATTGTTAGCGTTGCGCCATGAATTTTCTGGTCACCGGCGGCGCCGGTTTCATCGGCTCGCACGTTTGCGAACGGCTCCTGCGCGACGGCCATCATGTCTGGACGCTGGATGACTTGAACGGGTTTTACGACCCGCGGCTCAAACGCCGCAACCTTCGCGAAATCCAGGCGCTCGCGCTGCCGTTCGAATTCATCCGGGGTGACATCACCGATGAGACGGCACTGGCGGAGATTTTTTCGTCGGTCAGATTCGACCAGGTCATCCACCTGGCGGCGCGCGCCGGCGTGCAGCCGAGCCTGGCGGCTCCGGCCCTTTGCCAGCGCGTGAACGTGGAAGGCACGGTGAACGTGCTCGAAGCGGCGCGCCGGCATGGGGTCAAAAAAATCATTCTCGCTTCGTCATCCTCAGTCTATGGCGTGAACGCCAAAACGCCGTTCTCGGAGAGCGACCCGGTTTTTTCCGCGGTGTCGCCTTACGCGGCCAGCAAACTGGCGTGCGAGGCGCTGGGCCACGTCTGGCATCACCTTTACGGCATGGACGTGGCGGTGCTGCGGTTCTTCACGGTCTATGGCCCGCGCCAGCGGCCCGATCTGGTGATCTACAAGTTTGCCCGGCTCATCAGCGAGGGGCGGCCCATTCCCGTCTTTGGCGATGGCAGCGCGGCGCGGGATTATACCTTCATCACCGACACGCTCGATGGCATCATGGCCTGCACCCAAAGGGAATTCGGCTGCGAGATTTTCAACCTCGGCGAGTCACAGACGGTAAAGTTGCAGGACTTGATCACGTTGTTGGAAAAGGCGCTCGGCAAAAAGGCGATCATAGAGCGCCAACCGCTGCAACCTGGCGATGTGCCGATCACCTTCGCCGATATTTCCAAGGCCCGCGCCCGGTTGGGCTACCAGCCGCGCGTAAACATCGAGCAAGGCATCGAGAAATTTGTGGATTGGTTTCGCCAAAGCACCGGTTAGAATGAGCCTATGAGTTCAGGGACCACGTTTACCCGGCCGACCCTATCGGAAGCGCTGAACGCTTGGGAAACGATTCTCACCCGGCAGGGCCGTCCCCGCCGCTTGCGCTGGTTGTTCGAGGAGAACCTCTGTTTCGAAAAATCGCCGGCGGCACCAGATGGATTTCATTTGGTTTTTCAGACCCGCTTCACTCCGCCGCCCGACGACGCGCTGGACATCGCATTTGAAGACTTCGCCGCCACAAAGGCGCGCGTGGTATTGTACGGCGTCGGCGACTGCCGCGGCGAGTCGCTGTGCGTGCTCTTGTGCGATCCGTGGTTCGAGAGGCGGGGCGAGGCCGACGGCTTTGTGCGACGCGACGATTGGGGCATGTCTTTTCATCCGGGCCCTGGGGCAGAGATTGAGGAAATCACCGACCTGGGCCGCTGGCTCAAGCGCGTCAAACGCGGACGCCGCCCGCATGATCTCGATTTTTGCATGACGCTGGCGGCGGTCGAGGAAATCAAAGCGTATGGCCGTCCGCTTGTCCCCTACGAGCGTTATGCCGAGGCGCTCCTCAACCGCCTGCGCCGATTTTTGGGTCAACCCGCGTGAATTTTTGAAGCGGTCCGTCAACGCTTGCCGGCCGGCGCATTCGTCCTGGCGGCGGCATTTCCCTTCTTGAAGGCCGAGCGCAGCAGCCAATGGCGCTTTAATCCCTGGATAAAATCATCGCTATCGGCGACGGTCTTGGCGATGCCGCTCAGCATGTTCGAGTTGGCCTGCACCTGCGCGTTCAGGTTGCTGGTAATGTCAGCCAGATTGATGAGCAAGGCGGCGAGGTTGGTGTCGGTGTTGCCGAGCAATGAATCAAGATTCGTCAGCGAGCTTTGTAATTCCTGGTTGCCGTTGGTGCCCAGCGCCCACAGCACCGGCCCGCCCGGCTCGCGCAACTGCTCACTCACCAGGGCGAAATTGGTGACCACCGGCCGCGTTTCGACGATCGTGACGTTCAAGTTGGAAGTAGCCGCGGCGGCATTGCCCAGGGCGGCGGTGGCGTTGTCCAGCACGGCGGCCAGCTTGTTGGTGAGCGCCAGGACATTCGGCAGCGCTTGCTGCACTTGCGTGACCATGGCCTGCAATTGGTCGGAAATCGCCGGCGATTCGTCGGCCGTCAATTCGTAGGCGTTGGTTTCGTTCTCATCCCGGTAATTGTACTTCACATAACGCTGCAAGGCGTTGTTCCAGACGCAGGTGATGTGGTGCCGGTTCGCCGGATGGTTGGGAATAATCTCAAAGGCCTCCAGGGGTCCGCTGGTCACGCGGGCGATGCGGGTCAAGTTGGATTCCACCAGCGTCGTAAACGCGCGGGCAACGAGGTTGGAATTCTCATCATAGACATTTTCCGCCAATCGCCATTGCTCGGGATGGCTCAAGTGCTCTGCCTCGTCCAGCGAAAGCGTGTTGAGGGGAAGCGCCTGATAAATGTTGAAGCCGTTGGTGCCGCGCGTGACCTCCAACGAGCGTGACCCCAGGAAATCCGACGAATTCAACTTCACCCGCGAGCCTTCGGTCCAGATGTAGCCGTAGTAAGGATCACCGAGTTGATTGACTTTGAAGATGACGAATGCAATGCGGACGTTGTGCCCCGTGCGCGGCGGCATGGTGGTAATACCGGAAATCTCACCGACCTGAAAACCCATCAAGGTCACCGGATCCAGCACTTTTAAGCCGGCCGCGCTGTTGACGTAGGTATAATATCTGGCCCTGACCAGGCCCCAGCCTTTGCTTTCCGCTTTGTTGTAAGCGTAATATCCGAGGCAAAACAGCAGCAGTGCCGTCGCCAGAAAAACGAACCAGCCCACCGCGCGTTCCATGTGGCTCAGGCGCGTGCGCAGTTGCGGAGTCAGATCTTGAAGTGCCATAATGTTTAAGTAACCAGTTCCAGCGCCGGCCCCAGCAATTCCCTCACGCCCGGGTCGTCGCAGGATTCCACCTGCTGCCACGTTCCCAGCGGAATGAATTGCCGGTCGTGCAAGGCGGCGAATTGCCGCGGCGCCTTCCGCCACGGGCGGAAATCCTCGGCTGTCGCGGCGATCGTCATGGGCCGGCCCCCAAAAAATTCATGTCCGCGCCCAAGTTGATCCAGAAAGTGGATCCACCATGACTGATGCCGGGGGGCCAGGCCGCTCAGCGGATTGTCGAGCAGCAGCAGGTCCGGTTTCATGATCAACGCGCGCGCCAGCGCGGCGCGGTGGCGCCAGTTCGCCGGCACGTGGGCGGGCGTCACGTCTGCCAGCGGCGACAGCTCCATTAGTTCGAGCAGCGCCTTCACTTCCGGGGCGGCGTCCGCGGAGGCCAGGTTTTTATGATAACGCAGCGGCAAGGCGATGTTTTCGGCCACCGTCATGCGGTTGAAAATCTGGCCGCCTTCGGCGACATATCCCACGCGGAGGCGCTTGGGCAATTCGGCTTCACTGAACGACCGGGTCTCCAAGCCAAACAGCTTGCAACTGCCGGCGGCCGGCGGCAGCACACCCGCGGCCACGAACATCAAATCCGTTTTGCCGGAATGCTGCGGCCCGCCCACCACCCAGAATTCACCGGGCGCGACCGTCCAATCCACGTGGTCCACCACCACGAACGAAGCATCGCGCATGGCGGACACGGTAACCGCGCGCATCTCCAGCACCGGCTGGGCCGCCGCGGTCGAAATGTTTTGCGATTTGCTCATGAGGCCACGAGATAGAGCAGGATAAACAGGGCATCAATCAGCACGCAAACGATCACGCCTTGGGTGACCGCACGCACGGCCACGCGCGACACATCTTCCAGGCGCAAGGGCTGCGCCAGCCCGTGATAACACGTCACCACGGCGATGAAAAAGCCGAACGCCACGGTCTTGAGCGCCAGCAAAACGAAATCCAGCCAGCCGAGAGCCTGGACAATTTCGTTGAAATAGGTGCGGGGCGTCAGCGGCACGTTCTGCAAAAAGGCAAACAGATAGCCGCTCGCGAGCGATCCGATGATCAAATAAACCGTCAGCGCGAAAACACCCAACGCCATGCCGATTACGCGCGGCATGACGAGATAATGCACCGGGTCAATGCCCAGCGCTTCGAGCGCCTCCACCTCGCCCAGGGCGCGCGCGGTCCCCAGTTCGATCACGTGGACGGTGCCGACGCGCGCCAGCACCACCATCGCGGCCAGCAAGGGCCCGAGTTCGCGGACGATCACAATATCCATCGTCGAGCCGAGGTAATTGGTGGCCCCAAAGGCGGCCAGGGCCGCGACCGCCTGCCCGATGACGAGAAAGCCCAAAGCCAGCGCCAGAAAGATAAACATGGGCAGCATCGCCACGCCCGCACGGCTGATTTCCTGCCGGATGCGCGGGTGCATCAGATTCGGCGCCGCGGTGAGTTTTCTCAGGATGACGCCCAGCGTGATGAGCGAAAACGCGGCCAGGCCTTGCACGGTCAGGAAAAACAGGAACAGCTTCCGGCCCAGAAAATCCGAATAGGTTTTGGGCACGGGTGCGCGCCGGAACACTTGCGTGTCCGTAAAGCCAAAGGCCTTGGCCAGTCGTCCTTGCACGGGTTCAGCGTAAAGTTCCCGCGGCACCCGGTCAAAAAGGATTTTTGTGCCAAGTTCTGGATGGGGAGCAGGCCAAGACGGAATTGTATTCGAGCAGCGCAGGTGCGTCGTCTTTTTAGAAAAGTACCCTCCGAATTTTTCAACCCTTAGTCTTTAGCCTTCGTGTTCGGCTCACCGCTTGACATAGCCATTGGCCCGGAACCACTCCACGGCTTCCGCCATGGCTTGCTTCACCGGCGTTTGCGGCAGGCCGAGTTCGCGGATGGCCTTGGCCGGATTGAACCACATCTTGTATTTGGCCATGCGCACCCCGCCCAACGGAATTCGCGGCGGGCGGCCGGTGAGATTGGCGATGGTCTCGCTCACGTGGCCGGCAGTGAGCGCCACCCAGTGCGGCAGTTTGAGCGTCGGCGCCGGCACGCCGCTGATTTCCGCCAGCGTGTCGAAGGTCTCCTTGATGGTCCAATTGCCCTGCGCGTTGGCCAGAATGTACCGTTCGCCAATCGCTCCGTCTTCCGCCGCCAGTATGTGGCCCGCCGCCACGTCGCGCACGGACACCCAGTTCAGCCCGGAGTCAACGTACCCCGGCATTTTGCGGTTGAGAAAATCCAGAATCATCCGGCCTGTGGGCGTCGGCTTCACGTCGCGCGGCCCCACCGGCGCGCTCGGATTAACGATGATGACCGGCAGGCCGTCTTCTCGGGCCAGGCGTATCGCCAGGCATTCCGCCTGCCATTTCGAGCGCTTGTAATGATTCCCCATCTGTTGCTCGGACACCGGCTCCATTTCGTCGCCGGGAACGAGCCGGCCATCCACGGTCTTCGGCAGCGCAATGCAGCCGACGGTGCTGGTATAAACAATCCGCAAACAACCCGCGGCGCCGGCGGCTTCGATGACATTGCGCGTGCCTTCGACGTTGGTGGCGTACATCGGCGCATAGTTGCGCATCCACAACTGATAGCTCGCCGCCACGTGGAAACACCATTCATAGCCGTCCATCTCGCGTTTCAGCAATTCGCGGTCGCCCAGGTCGCCCGTCACCCGTCGGCACTCCACCCCCGCCAACCCGCGCGTGTCCGCGTTCGGGCGCAGCAGCGCCTTGACGCGATGGCCCGACGCCACCAGTTCATGGACAAGATTGGAACCGACAAACCCGGAAGCGCCAGTGACGAAACATTTCATAAGCCGGAGTAACGCTCCCATTATGGCGCAAGCCGCTCCGGCGTTCCACAAAATGTTTTTCCCGTTTGCTCCAGGGGCATAAAGGATTTTCAATTTATTTTCCGCCGGCGTTGCGATAAAGTGCGCTGCATCAAGACCGCCACGCACATCAAATTCTGGGGAGTCCGCGGTTCCATCCCCACGCCGGGGCGGGGCACGCTGCGCTACGGCGGCAACACTTCGTGCGTGGAGGTGCGGTGCGGCGACGACATCATCATTCTCGACGCCGGCACGGGCTTGCGCGCCCTGGGCCGCGCGTTGATGGAGGAATTCAGGCACCGGCCGCTCGGCCTGACGCTGCTGCTCACGCACACTCATTGGGACCACATCCACGGTCTGCCGTTCTTCGCGCCCCTTTATGATCCGCGCTGCCGGGTGCGCATTCTGGGTTGCGTGGGGGCGCGCGCGAGCCTGCTCAACGCCTTGACCGGCCAGATGGAAAGCACCTACTTCCCCGTGCCGTTTTCCAAACTGCCCGGCAATATCGAGATTGAGGAACTCAAGGATTTCAATCTCAACATCGGCTCGGTCTGTGTGCGCTCCCACCGTGCGAATCATCCCGGCCTGTGCGTCGGTTACCGCTTGTTTTCACCCGACGGCCGGATCGCGTATTTCCCCGACACCGAACCGAGCCGGGGCGCCGAGGAACGGGCACTGATTGATTTCCTGCGCGACGTGGACGTGCTGATCATGGATTCACAATATGACGCCCGGGAATACCAAAAGCACCTCGGCTGGGGCCACGGCTGCGTGGATGCTTCAGTGGCGCTGGCCTTGAACGCCGGCGTCAAGCACCTGTGCCTCTTTCACCACGATCCCGACCACGACGACCGGAAGATGGATGGCCTGGTAAAACACGCGCGGCAACTTGTCGCCCGGCAGAAACACAAATTGAAAGTGGACGCGGCGCGGGAATTACAAACGCTCACACTGTCTCACCGCGGCTTCTCGCCGTAGTTGATGGCCATGGCGCCGCCCAGCAGGCGGATCACGCGCACCTGCGCCAGTTTCAATTCGTGCATCTTTTCCTCGACGCCGCGCTGCGCGGGAAAATGTTTCAACGATTCGAGAATGTAGGCATAGGCGCGGGAGTTGCCGCAAAAAAGCAGGCCGATGAGCGGCACCGAAAGCTTCAGGTGCGTGAAATAAATGGCCCGCCATAAGGCATTCGGCGGCTTGCCAAAATCCAGCGACACGATCCGCCCGCCGGGACGGGCCACCCGGCAAATCTCGGCCAAACCCGTTTCCCAATTCGCCAGATTCCGCAGCCCGTAAGCGACCGTGACCAGGTCGAAGGAATCATCCGGAAACGGGATTTGCTGCGCATCGCCCTGTATGAATTGCGGCACGGGAGCCGCCAGCTTCCGGCTGCGGGCCCTTGCGATTTCAAGCATCTTCCCGCTGAAATCCAATCCGGTTACTTCGACGCCCCGGCGGGCCAGCGCCAGGGCCAGGTCACCGGTGCCGCAACACACATCCAGCGCGCGCGCCCCCGGCTGCGGACTGGCTAATTTTATGACACGGCATTTCCAACGGCGATGCAGACCCAGGCTTTGCAAGTCGTTGAGCAGGTCGTAGCGATGGGCAATGGCGGCAAAAAGGTCGTTGACCTTTGCGGCGCGCTGTTCTCCCGGCGCATAAAAGACGTTGCACACGGCACTTATTTAATACTGCTGGACCGCGGGATGTCAAAAAGCATAAATCGAGGCATAAATTGTGCTTTGCAACGTCATATCCGGTTTGTTAGGGTGGTCCATATTCAACCGGTTTAATGACGTTTATGACCGATAAACCCGCAGCGGACGGTACGCAAAAGATCCTGGTGGTGGATGACAATGAAATCATCCTCAAAACCGTTTCCCTGAAACTTCAGGGCGCCGGCTACCAGGTGATCACCGCCTTGGACGGAGCCGAGGCGGTGGCTGCCGCGCGCAAGGAAACCCCGGATTTGATTCTGTTGGACATCAGTTTTCCGCCCGATGTAGCCGGAGTACCGTGGGATGGTTTTCGGGTGATGGAGTGGTTTCACCGCCTGGAATCGGCCAGAAAAATTCCGGTCATCATTATCACCGGCAGCGAAGACCCGAAATACAAGGAACGGGCCACCAGCAACGGCGCCGTGGCGTTTTTCCACAAACCGATTGACCACGACGACCTGCTCAAGGTCATCCGGGCCACGCTCGCACCGATGCCCGCCAAAGTGGCGTGAAAATCCGGTGACAACCGGCCGCCCCGATTCTGCAAAATCCGGTGAAATCCGGCTTGCCTGCGGACCATTTTTTTCGTATTTTACATCCACTTCAGGAAGCGAGCGTAGCTCAGTCTGGTAGAGCGTCACCTTGCCAAGGTGAATGTCGAGGGTTCGAATCCCTTCGCTCGCTCCATCACTTTCCCCTTATTTTACGGGCAAATTCTGCATATCAGCCCGCGATGACAGGTCGTTGCTTCGGAGCGACGGCGGGCGTCGCCGCGCTTCATAACTCCCAAGTGTCCGTCGGCGCCGTCCGAATGGGCGAGCGTCCTGGCGCTCGGCCTCAACCCTCACCGACCTCACTTGCGGCAACGGCCAGCTCCTGTCCGGTTCGGTGTCAAGTGGCAGCACCGTCCTGCCCGGTTGGAGGGGTTTATAGGGCTTCAGGGTATGATCGTTAAATGTTTCCGGTCGGAATGGGAATTGCCTCACGCACACTCCGGGAGAATTCGCATAAGCAGCATCCGGCGACGCAGTGCTGCACTGGGGCGGCGACAGAGTTTAGTGATTCGGCCACCTGCACAAAATTGTTGACGAATTCGATTCCGGTTTCGGTTGCTTCCCGTCCTATCGTGGGGCTGGAGCGCCTTCTCCGTCTCCTCGTATTCCCGTCCAGGCCTGGGCTGGAAGCGGATGGCTTCAGATTGCGGCGGGCGATCCTGAGCGGGCGGCAACCGGCTCATGACCTCGCCAGTTAAACTGATGATTCTTGTGGAACAGCCGGAGATTGAATTCACCCAAGAACGGCGCTTATTTCTTGCAGGATTCCACGGCACCCGATTTGTCGCAGCATTTGCACCTGCCGCAGCAGAGCTGTTGCAGCCCGGCCAGGATCACGAGGATGGCGATGGTGATCCAGAAGGGCTGGTGGCCCAGTACTTCCAACGCCCGCAACAGCACGGCCACACCAATCAGGATGATGAACACGGCGGGCATTTTATGGCAGAGGCAACAGCACTTTTTCGTTTCACAGCTCTTTTTCTCTTCGGTCGCTTCCATAACGAATTCCTTTCATTTTGTGGTTTTCAGACGAAACAAAATGAGTGATTCCACCACATTCTTGAGCGGATTTTCCGGAAAATCAATTGAAAAAATGAAATATCAGTGAGACCAATGTTCATGCGGGGAGAATGCCGGATTTCCCATCGGATTGATACACCCAACGCCTTCAATCAGCGGTTTTATCCCAGGAGCGCGATCAGTTTTTTGATGAAGTCCCTTATGCCTGCCCACAATGAAGGCCGCCCCACGGGCTTGCGTCGTTGTAATGCTCCGATCATAATTGGCGCCGGCAACCGCGGCATCTGGAATTTCACCCCCGTGAAGCTCAAAGTACCGGATTCAGTGGTGGCGCGGAAGGAAGACCTGGCGGAGGGACTGGCCGTGCTGTCCCACCATTTGCAACTTATCAATAACCGTCTCCATACGGAGACTCGATTCGGAAACTCCGAACTCGTAGAATTCCATTGCTGACAGCGATGTCTTCTGAACAAACTGAATCCACCGCCCAAGTCGCCAGTGTTCCGCAGGAGATCACGGGGCAACCCCGGCGCGTGGTCGTGGGCAGCGTTACGTGGCGGGACACCTTTGCCGCCCTGAAACACCGCAATTTCCGGTTGTTCTTCGTTGGTCAACTCGTATCACTTACCGGGACCTGGATGCAGGCTACCGCCCAAGGCTGGTTGGTCTATCAGTTGACCGGCTCCAAGGTTTTGCTGGGCACGGTGGCGGCCGTCGGATCGCTCCCCCTGTTATTGTTGTCCGTTTGGGGTGGCTCCATTGCCGACCGGCATTCCAAGCGCAATGTGGTTGTCATCACTCAGAGCGCGATGATGATGCTGGCCTTCACGTTTGCCGCGTTGGTTGGGAGCGGGCACATCCAGCCCTGGCACATCCTCGTGTTGGCGGCGTTGGGCGGTGTGGCGATGGCATTTGATATGCCCGCCCGGCAAGCGTTCATGGTGGAGATGACCAGCCGCGAACATCTGAAGAATGCGGTGTCGCTTAACAGCGCCATCGTCAACGGCGCACGGGTCGTCGGTCCCGCTGTGGCGGGTTTCCTCATGGCGTATGTCGGCATGAAGTGGTGTTTCCTTCTGAATGGCCTCAGTTTCATCGCGGTGATCGCTGGCTTGCGGATGATGCGGCTGCCCAAGTTTGTGCCGCCGGCAGAACCCCACTCAACCGGACGGCATGTCCTTGAAGGTTTAGCCTATGTGGCCGGCCATCGCCGTGTGCGCATTTTGCTCCTGCTCATTGGCGTGGTCGGCATTTTTGGCTGGTCATACTCGGTGCTGCTGCCCGCCTATGCGACCGATGTTCTGCACGTTGGTGAACGTGGTTATGGTGTGCTGCTCAGTGCCAATGGTTTGGGCGCGCTTCTGGGCGCACTGACGGTGGCCACATTTGGCGGCAGGATTCGGCCACGATTCATGATTTTCGGCGGGCTTTGGCTGTTCTCGGCCATGCTGTTGCTGCTGGCCGTCATCCGCTGGTATCCAATGGTGCTGCTATGCATGGCGGTGGGTGGATGGGGCATGCTGCTCAATTTTTCGACGACCAACACGGTCATCCAGACCAGCGTGTCGGACGCCATGCGCGGCCGGGTGATGGGCATCTGGGCGCTGGTATTCGGCGGCATGATGCCCGTGGGCGGCATGGAATCCGGATTCCTGTCGCACGCCGTGGGCGTGCCGTGGACCATTGCAGTGGGAGCTTTGATTTGTGCCGGATCTGGTCTGGTGACGTGGTTGACCGTGCGCCGAAATCCTCCGACTCCTGGTCGGTAGGACGTGCTTCAACAGATATGCGCTTGCCGTCGTCATGCTATTTTCTGTTTTGTTTCAACCGAAAATGGTAAAATGCAGCAAATGAACAACACATCCATTGACAGATCCACAACGGCGTTGGTGGTCATTGATCTCCAGAAGGGCGTAGTCGGAAGGCAAACCGCTCCCTATGCATCGGACGCCGTGGTGAAAAATGCCGCCGCTCTGGCCGACGCGTTCAGGAAGTCCGGCATGCCCGTATTTTTGGTGCGGGTCGCATTTTCTCCGGACGGCAAAGATGTTCTGCGTCCGCTGGTGGATATGCCATGGCCGGCTCAAACCCCTCCGCCGGACTGGACGGAAATTGTTCCAGAAATGGGACCAAAGCCGGGTGATTTTGTGATCACCAAACATCAGTGGGGCGCTTTTTACGGAACGGAGCTTGATTTGGAATTCAGAAGGCGCGGCATAACCACAATGGTGCTGTGTGGCATAGCGACAAATATTGGCGTTGAGAGCACGGCGAGGTTTGCCTTTGAATATGGATATAATCAGGTTTTTGTGGAGGATGCGATGTCTGCCTTGTCGCTGGAAGAGCACACGTTCACAGTTAAAAAAGTATTTCCCCGTATCGGATTGGTGAGAAAGGCCGGCCAAATATTGGCCGCTTTATGAGTGACGACGAGTTCGCACATTTCCTGGAAGCCCAGAGTCCGGTCTTCGACCGCGTCACCCGCGAGCTGGTGGCCGGCAAAAAGCGCTCGCACTGGATGTGGTTCGTCTTTCCACAAATAATCGGCCTGGGGCATAGCCACATGGCACGTCGGTATGCCCTGCACTCCCTGGACGAGGCGCGGCGTTACGCGGCGCATCCAATTCTCGGCGAACGGCTCCGCCGCTGCACCCGGCTGGTGGGTGAGGTCCAAGATCGCGGTATTGCGGACATTTTCGGTTATCCCGATGACCTCAAATTCCATTCCTGCATGACGCTCTTTGCCCTGGCGGTTCCGGAGGAACCGCTTTTTGGCGCCGCTCTCGAAAAGTATTTTGCGGGCCGGAAGGACATTAAGACGATTGAGATTCTGGGGTTGAAATGAATGGCGAATGGTTATTCCACCGGGCGCCAACTGCAACCGAGCGCTTTGATGAGATTGACGGACGCGACCAGGCGCGCACCTTGCAACTGAACGGCACTACGCTCCTGATCCAAGGCCTCGGTCTGGGCCGTTGCCACGTCAAGGTAGGTCACCAATCCGGCGCGGTAACGGTTGTCCGCGATTTCCAAAGCGTGCCGCGCGGCGGCGACCGCCTCGGTTTCCGCGTTCCATTCGTCGGTCAGCAGTTCTTGCGCGGCCAGTTCATCTTCCACCTCGCCGAATGCGGTCAGAACCGTCTGGCGATAATCGGCGACGGTCTGGTGATAGGCGGCGCGCGCGGCGGCGAGGTTCGCGCGGATCAATCCGCCGGTGAACAGCGGTATTTCAACCGACGGACCGACCGACCAGAACCGGCTCGACCAGTCGAACCACGTGCGTGAGTCCACCGATTGAAAACCCGCCAGGCCGTTGAGGCGAATCGTGGGATAGAATGCGGCTTGGGCCACGCCAATGTCCGCGTTGGCCGCCGCCATGCGGCGTTCCGCGGCGGCAACGTCGGGCCGGTGTTCGAGCAATTCGCTCGGGAGGCTCGGCGGAATCGCTGGAATGGCCCCTCGCTCCGGCAAATTGGTGGGCACGAAAAAATCCATCGGCGACTGGCCGCAAAGAATGGCCAGGGCGTGGAGCGTTTGCGCCCGTCGCAGGCGAATGTCCGGCAACTCCGCTTCGGCGGCGTGCAGTTGCGTGGCTGCCTGCGCCACGTCCAGGTCGGATACCACTCCGCCGCGCCGTCGGTTTTGCGTCAGTTCCAGCGAGCGCCGGTAGGCTTCGATGGTGTCCGCGATCAAATTGTACTCGTCGTCCAGGGTCCGCACCGTGAAATAATCGCCGGCCACCTCCGCGGTCACATCCAGCTTTGCGGATTCCCAGTCATCGGCTCTGGCGATATAGCGCGCGTGCGCGGACTGCGACAGCCGGCGCACGCGTCCCCACAAATCCAGTTCCCACCCCAGATAAATCGGCGCCGTTAACGTGTCGTAATTGTACGCAGTGCCCACGGCTTGGCCATTTTGCGGCGCATTGACGCTGGTGTGCGTGCGGGTGACGTCGCCACCCGGCGTGCCGCCGGCTGTCACTTGGGGAAAGAATGCCGACCGCGCCGCAGCCGCCAGCGCGCGCGCCTGCTCAAACTGCGCCGCCGCGGCCTCAAGATTCTGATTGTTGGTCAAGGCCAGCATTTCCAACCGCCCCAATTCGGAATCCCCGAACATTTGCCACCAGTCGCCTCGCGGTATATGAGCCGATGGCGCAGCGACTTTCCAGACAACCTGATTGGTTCCCGCCGGCGCCGGCTGGCTGAAGGCCCCAGGCAACCGTCGGTGGGGCAACGCCGCGGGCTGGTGATAATCCGGCCCCACGGCGCAACCAGCCAGAAGCAGTACCGGCATTATGGAAACGGTGGCAGTCCATACGCTTCGCGCCCTCCCTGCCCATTTCAGTTTTGACACCCGGAAGTTCATTTCGTCGAATTGGCATCCGATTGCGCGACTTGCACCACCATGCCTTCGGTGATGGCATCTGGCGGATTGTCAATGACGCGGTCATTCATGCTCAACCCCGCCAGCACTTCGACGGTATCGCCGAAGTCGCGTCCTAATTTGACCGAACGCAACTGCACTTTGTTGTCGTTGCCAACAATGGCCACCTGCGTGCCCTGGGCGCGGAAAATGATGGCGTTGTCCGAAATGGCCAAAGCGTCGGGATCGGCGGCTTCGTTGAACCGCACCTGCGCGTAGCTGCCGGCGAAAAGTTCCCCCCGCGGATTGGGCACTTGCAACTCCACCTGGAGCGTGCGCGTGGCCGGGTCCACCGCGCCGGCGATGCGCGTTACGGTGGCGGTAAAAACCCGGCCCGGCAGCTCGAGAAAGGTCAACTGGGCTCTCTGGCCCGCGCTGACTGCGTGAAGGTATTGCTGCGGAAGCTGGACATAGACCCGCAGCGGATCCGTTTGCGCCACGCGGAAGAGTTCCGGTCCGCTTTCGGCGGCGATGAGCTGGCCGATGTCCGTGTTGCGCGCGCTGACCACGCCGTCGAACGGCGCCGCGACGCGATCAAACGCCTTCAAATCCTCCAGTCGTTTGACGTTGGCCTGCGCCGCCTCCACGTTGGCCCGCTTCAACACATAGTCGGATTGTTTTTCGGCCGTTTCCTGTTCGCTCACGCTGGCGGTCTTGAGCAATTCCGTCCACCGGTCCGCCGTGATCTTGGCCAAATCCAGCGCGGCCTTGGCCTGGTCCAATTCGGCCCGCGCTTGGGCGAGTTGTTCATCCAATTCCGGCGTGTCTATTTCCGCCATCGTCTGGCCGTTGGTCACGTGGTCGCCGATGTCCACATACCAGTCCTTTAGATAGCCGCTGGCGCGCGCGTGGATCGTGGCTTGAATGAACGCCTGAACGTCCGCCGGCAGCGGCGTTGCCAAATCTGGACTGGACGGTTTCGGCGAAATCACGCTGACCGTCCGGACCGAATCGGCGCTCGCCTCAGCCAGCAGTTTGCGGTGCGCCAGCCAGCGCGGCACGAATCCGATGAGCAGGCCGATGACAATGAGAACGGCGGCTAATTCCGCGACCCGCCGCAAACGGATAGGGGGTGGCGCGGCAGCCGGTGCGCGGCCTTCAGGCCGCTTTTCCGTCTGGTCGCCATCACCAGAGCCGGAAGCCGTGGGAGGAATTGTTGCATTCATGACTTTAAAGGTGGATTCACAGATTGCGATTGATGATGCCGGTGCATGAAACTGAAAACCACCGGTACGAAGAACAGCGTGGCCACGGTGGCGAACACCAGGCCGCCGATGACGGCGCGGCCCAGCGGCGCGTTTTGTTCGCCGCCCTCACCGAGGCCCAGGCTCATGGGCGCCATGCCAATCATCATGGCCAGCGCCGTCATTAATACCGGACGAATGCGGCTGAAGCCTGCTTCCAGCGCGGCCGCCGTCGCATCAAGGCCGCGCGCCAGATTGGCGCGCGCGAAGGATACGACGAGCACGGAGTTGGCCGTGGCCACGCCCATGGCCATGATCGCGCCCATGAGCGCCGGAACGCTCAACGTGGTCTGCGTCAAAAACAGCCCCCAAATCACGCCCGCCAGCGCGCCGGGCAGCGCGGTGATGATGATGAACGGGTCCAGCCAGCTCTGAAAATTCACCACCAGCAGAAAATAAATCAGGATGATCGCCATCACCAGGCCCAGGCTGAGGCCAACGTAGCTCGTCTGCATCGTCTCCGCCTGGCCGCGCACGATGATGTCATTACCCTTCGGCAATTCTTTTTTGCTTTTCTCCACCAGCGGCTTTATGTCCCCCCACACGCCGCCGAGATCGCGGCCATCCACCCCGCCGTAAATGTCCAGGGCCGGCGTCACGTCGTAATGCGAAATGACCGGCGGGATTTGGACGCGTTTGAACGTGGCCACGTTCGCCAATATCTGGTCGCCCCACCGGCCCGTGTTCACCGGCATGGCATCCAGTTGCTGCACCGAATCCATGGCGTATTGCGGCGCGCTCACGTTGATGAGGTATTGTATGCCTCCCTTGGGATCGAGCCAATAAGCCGGCTGCACCTGGCTGCTGCCGCTCAAGTCCAGCAAAACCGAATTGGCCACGCTTTGTTCCGTCAACCCCAGTTCCGCGGCCTTCACCCGGTCAACCGCAATGCTGAATTGCGGCAGGTTGTCAGGCTGATTAATCCGTACGTCCACCGCGCCGGGGATCTGGCGGATCTCTTCGGCCAGGCGCTGGGCGACTTCGCGGTTGCCCGGATTCCGGCCCACGATCTGTACGTCGAACGGTGCCGGCAGGCTGAAATTCAGCGTCTGGCTCACGATGTCCGCCGGCAAAAAGTAAAACATGACGCCCGGAAATTCGCGCCGCAACTCTTCGCGCAAGGCCCGCACATATTTCTCCGTGGGCGCATGGCCGCGCTTGAGCGAAACCAGCACGTCCGCGTCGCCCGCGCCGATCACGCCGCTGGTGTTGTAACTCAAATTGATCGAGGAATTGGGTATGCCGATGTTGTCGAGGATGCCGCCGAGATCGCGCGTCGGCACTTCACGGCGGATGACCGCATTCACCTCGCTGGCCAGCCGCTCGGTTTCCTCGATCCGCGTGCCGGTGTGCGCGCGGAGATGCAGCAAAAACTGGCCGGTGTCCACGTTCGGAAAAAAGTTCTGGCCCAGCGGTTGGATCAGCAGCCACGAGCCCACGCAGCACGCCAGAAAGAGAATCGCAAAGTTATTGCGATGCTCGAAACAACTGGTGAGCAAGCCGCGGTAACCCTCGCGAAAACGCGCAAAGCCGGCTTCAAAGGCGCGCTGCAACCGGAGGAACGGCAAAACCGCCACCGGCACGTTCGTTTCGTCACTGTGCTCGCCGTGCAGTTTCACGCCGCGATAAAACCAGCGCACCATCGTCGGCACCAGCGTTCGCGAAATGACGAAGCTGGCCAGGATCGCAAACACCACCGCCTCGGCCAGCGGCACAAACAAATAATGCCCCACCCCTCTCAGAAAGAACATCGGCACAAACACGATGCTGATGCACAGCGCCGATACGAAGGCTGGCAGCACGATTTCCCGCGAGCCGTCAATGACGGCCTCTTCCAAAAGCTTGCCGGAGGCCATGTGGCGATGGGTGTTTTCGATCGTCACCGTCGCGTCGTCCACCAGGATGCCCACCGCCAGCGCCAGCCCGCCCAGCGTCATCAAATTGATGGTCTCGCCCAAGGCGCTCAAGGTGGTGATGGAACACAGCACCGCCAGCGGAATGGACAGGGCGATGATAAACGTGCTCCGCCACGAACCCAGAAACAGCAAAATCATTATCGCCGTCAACAAGGCCGCTATGACGCCTTCCTTTACCACGCCGCTGACGGCGGCGCGCACGAAGAGCGACTGATCGGCGAATTCCTGCACGTGCAAATCCGGCGCCTGCGCCGAAGCCATGGCATTGGGCAGGGCGGCTTTGACGCCCTTCACCACGTCCAGCGTCGAGGCATTGCCCGCCTTCATAATGGTCAGCAATGCGCCCCGCACGCCGTTCTGGCGCACGGCATTTTGCTGCGGCGTGTAGCCGTCGTGGACCTCCGCCACGTCGCCCAGATAAATCGTCGTGCCGTTGACCATCTTGACCGGCACGTGATTCAAATCGTCAATCAATCGCGCGTTCGCATCCACCGCTACCGAATACTCCGTTGGCCCGATTTTGGCTGTGCCGCTGGGTAACACCAGATTTTGCGCGTTGATGGCGTTGATAACGTCCTGCGCCTGGATGCCTTTGGCCTTGAGCGCCGGGAGGATCAAGTCCACCGCCACGCACCGGCTCTTGCCGCCGTAAGGCCATGGAATCATCGTGCCGGACACCGTGGCCAAGGCCACGCGCACATGGTTGGCCGTCGCGTCGAACAGGGCTTGCTCGGACATCGTGGGGCTGCTGAATCCATATTGCAGAATCGGCACCGTCGAGGCGTTGTATTGAATAATCAGCGGCGGCGTCATGCCCGGTGGCATCTGCTTCAGCACCGTCTGCGCCACCGCGGTGATTTGCGCCACCGCAGAATCCACCGAAGCCCCCGGCTGGAGAAAGACCTTGATCACGCCAATGCCGTTGTAGGACGTGGACTCGATGTGCTCGATGTTGTTGACCGTCACCGTCAGCGCGCGCTCATCAATGAATACGATGCGTCGCTCCATTTGCTGCGCGTCCAGGCCGGTGTATTGCCAGATGATGCTCACCACCGGAATGTTGATGGCCGGAAAAATATCCGTCGGCGTCCGCAGCAAAACGAACGGCGTCAGGATGACCAGCAGCAGCGCCGCCACCACGAACGTGTAGGGCCGCCGCAGCGCTAATAGAACAATCCACATAACTTGGGTAATTGACCGTTTGGTCAAACTCTTGCGCCTAATCTCTCGTTTCCGGTTCCATCCCGTTTCCAGCCGCCAACTGCCGCGCCCCGATTAGGTCCATGACCGTCGGCTCCAATTCCTGGAGCGCCGCGAGGTCGTTGTGAATTTTCGCGTACATCAACATGCCGAGCACCGTGGTATAGACGCGCTTGGCTCCGGCGCGGGCGTCATCCAGCGACACCAGGCCTTCGCGCTTGGCGTCCCGCAATGCGCTTTCCACGTAACGAATGTTCCGGTCCATGAGCTCCTGGGACTTGGCCCGGATTCTTTCGTCCTGCGTGGCCAGCTCGGTTCCCAGGCTGGCGTAGGGGCAGCCGCAAACATGACCGTATTTTTCGGCCTTTTGCCGCTGCCGTTGACAGACCTGCTGGCACCACCGCGTTAGTCGCTCCAGCGGAGGAATTTGTGGAGAAAATATCTGGTCCAATTCCGGCTGTTTCTCCTGCCAATGTTCCTCGTACGCCTCCACCGCCAGGTCGGACTTGGAATCAAAATAATGATAGAAGCTCCCTTTGTTGACGCGGGCGCGCTCGCAAATATGATCCACACTCACGGAGCCGTAGCTTTGGTTCCAAATGAGGTCAAACGCCACCTGCAGCAGCTTCTCCCGCGTGTCAGTCGGTTTACCCATAAAGTATCATCGTTTGGTCGCGCCGCCATTGGGGCCGCTCCCGGCGTCTGGCGGCCACCAAACCGCAACCTTGATCAATTTCCTGGAGCCGCTCGGTTCGCATTCATCATTCGCTTTGTTCAAACGGTATCAGGCTACGCCACTTGACTGAATAGTCAACTCATTTCGCCATTGTGCCGAATCGCCGGTCGGGGATGCCCGATAATTCCAATGTCAGTGTGGTTGGCGCGGCTTCGGTGGCAAATCACCAACCACCTCGTTTCAAGGCTGCTCCGAAGATAGCGTCAACTTCAAGCCCCAGTCCGCATCACTGGGAATGGGAGGCAGCGTGATGATTCCGATCACGCTTGAGCGCAGGGTTCCGCTCTCGGCGTCCTGCCACGTGCCCTTGCGGGGGTCGAACCATTGGGCGCGGTAAAGATTGTTAAGCCTGGCGCCCCGGACCTGGCTGCGCGGGCAGCCCTTCTCGAAATACACCAGGAAAATTTCCCGATCCGGCGTCCGGGCGCAATAGGCCCAGCCCTCATACGAACGCAGGATGGGCGTCTTGTTGGGTGACACCAAATCCGCGTTCGGAACCAGTTCCTGGTACCGTTTGCCGATGGAAAAGGCGAAGGTGCGCAGGTACTTCACTTGCTTGGCGGAACTCCACTGGAAGGCATCCCACATCTTGATCGGCGCCTGCGGCTCAATGTCCCCGCCCCAAATCCCTTCAGCGCCATAGACGAATCCGCCGAGGCCGCCGGAAAGAAAAGTGCCGTACATGGCCGAACGCACGAACTGATCGTCCTTCTCCGTGCCGCCGGGCGCACCGAATTTGTAGCCGCTATTCTGTCCGCGGGCGTCAACGTACCCCGAGTAATACGGCTCGCCATCCAGCGCCGGCTTGGGGTGGGGCGACTGATAAATCTCGGTCAGATACCAGTAGTTGTTGTGCTCGCGCATGTTTCCGATCTGATGCAGCGTCACCCATGAATCGTCGCCCCAATTCTCCAATGTGGAGGGGTTCGCATCCGCGGAAAGCAGGGTTCCAAACGGCGGCGGCCCGAACCGGTCGAACACCATCCGAATCGCCGCCACATAATCGGTCTGATTGACCGACTGGCTGATCGTGTCCAGGTGGATCGGGCTCAACACGGTATTATTCGCCTGGTAACGCGACCAGACGTACTGGATGAAGCGGGCGTAGGATTCGGGCCAGGCGTAATACCGTTTCCAGCACAGACTGGCATCCCGCCGCGAAACCTCGATGAAGGGAACGAACCCCTGCTCATTAAGATAATCCACCTTCCGATCTATATAGTGGAAGTAGGCCGGGTTGATCCGGTCCACGTCCGGGAACATGTTTTCGAAACCGGGCACTTTGCCGGGGAAAAAGAATGGCCGGCCTCCCTCATTGTCCATGTTCTTTGCGCTGTTGGCCCCGAATTCCAGCCACGCCGAGCGGATGGTCATCCGTTCCGGTTTAGTCATGGCCACCTCCCAAGGCTTGCCGTCCGTCATCCAGTTCGGAAAGGCGGCGATCATGTTAACCCAGTTGAACCCTTGCGCCTTGCGATAACGAACGTAATCCTTGAAACCGGCCGTCGGCCCCAGCGGGCGCTTCTTATCGTCGTCGTACCAGCGGAACCGACTCGCCCCCAGCGGCCACCACGTGTCGCCCAAGGCGAAGAACGAAGTGCCATCGGCGTGCTCCAGGGCGTGGTGATTGGCCGTCGCCTGTAAAAAGCCCCGGCGCAAGGGGTTCGCCTCCTTCTCCACTTCACTCCAGGGCACCGCCACAAACGAGCCGCTCTTGCCGGCGAGGCCATCGTCCTCCGGACTCGAACCGCTCTTCCACGTCCAAGAGCCCGGCTCCGTCGCCACGAGGCGCACTCGAAACGTCTGGCCGCCGTCCCAAAAGCCGTAAACCCGCTTGTTGAAGTTCGGTCCGCTCAGGTCCACCCAGACGGTGACTTGGACGTAAGCATTAGTGTAGGTGAGATTGGCAGTGAACGTGAGCTCCTGTTTCTCCCAAACGTGTTGACCCATGGCCCGCCATTCGCTCGCGGTGAAAATGAACCATCCGCACAGAAGGACGATCAACTTCATGCTACCACGGACTATCGCCGGATCTAAGCATTCAATCAAGCATGAAGCACTGTCCCCATTCAAGGAGCGCGGCATTCATGCCGCTTCAACGGCCAAAGCATTGCGCCCCTGGAATCGGGCTGACTCCGGCGCTTCACTGCAAATTCGGACACTGCCAAGCATGGAGCACCAGTGGCATTAGCGCAGGGCGCAACTTCACACCACCACCAAAGAACCGGCCTGCTGACGGAGCGCGGCTCTGTGAGCCGCAGCAGGGCCGCCGTTTCAAGGTCTTTCGATCCCATTCGTTCGCGCTTCGCTTCGTCCACACCGCTGCGGGTCACAGACCCGCGCTCCGGTGGCAGTATCGAGTTGCGCCCATTAGCGCACAGCCGCACATCAGTCAGTTGACAAACTCCATATTGCTGTCATACATCCTTCTGCTATGCGTTTTTACCTATCATAGCTTCTTCTCCATCGCGCTGAAATCGGCGAGCCCCCGAATATGAACTTCGCCCGCTTGCTGCCTGTCGCGCCGTAGCTTCCGAGCGAAGGCGGATGAGGTGAGGGCTCCTTTTCATTCGATGTTCGGCGTTCGATGTTGGATGTTCGATGTTTCCCGGTTCATGGCGAGCGCCGGGATGAAGGCGGGCGTCTCTTCATGCGCCCCCTCCACGCCTTGCCGAAGCACCACCGCACGTCATCGCCCGGCCGGTGCCGGTTCGTGATAGGGCTTCCCCGCGCGATAGAGGTCCAGCAATTCCCGGATGCTCTCGGCCAGTTTCGCCGAACCGGAAGTGGTGGCGAGTTGCTCCGCCTTTTCGGCTGTGTCCACCGCTTCCGGGAAACGGCCGGCTTCGGCATACGCGGCGGCCAGCGTGCCCATGAACGACGGTTCACCATCATGCGTCAGCGCGCACGCGCGTTCGGCCAATCGCACCGCCTCAGGCCCGTTGCGTAGCGCACTATCGTGGCTGGTGGCCAGCGTCCAGGCCAGGTTGTTCAAGGCCCCGCTCAAGTTGGGATCCAGCCTTAGGGCTGCACGGTATTGGACCACCGCTTCCTGGGTGCGATTGAGTTGATCCAAGGTCGCGCCCAAGTGAAAGTAAGCTTCGGGACGGTTGGGATTCACCTGGATGGCCTCACCATAACTCTTGATCGCTTCGTCCAATCGGCCTTCGCCGGCCAGGGCCACGCCGAGATTATCGAGTGCCGCAGCATCCTCCGGTTTGATTTGGATGGCGCGGCGATAGTTCGTAATTGCCTCGTCAAATCGGCCCTGGGCCGCCAGGGCAAACCCCAGGTTGTTCAGCGCCTCGGTGAATTCCGGATTAATCTGGATGGCCTGGCGATAGTTCGCAATCGCTTCGTCCACCCGGCCCTGCACGGCCAGGGCGTTGCCGAGATTATTCAGCGCATCGGCAAAACTCGGATTGATGCCGATCGCCTGGCGATAGCACTCAATCGCTTCGTCAAATTTCCCTTCGGCCGCAAGGGCGTGGCCCAGGTTGTTGTGCACCGCGGCCAGGTCCGGCTTGATTTGGAGCGCGTGGCGATAGCTCTGGATCGCCTCCTCATATTGGCCATTGGCGGCGAGGGCCACCCCCAGGTCATTCAGCGCGTCCCAGGCGTTTGGCGCTATCTGAAGGGCCTCGTGGTATTGTTCGATCGCTTCTCCCAAGCGGCCCTGATTCTTCAGCAGAAGACCCAGGTTATTGTGAGCCATCCAGCAATCCGGGTTTTGCGCCAGTGTCGTCCGCCATAGGGTATCCATGTCGGCCAGCGTGCTGCATTGCCGCCAGGTCAGGACGCCGAGCACGAGCACCAACGCAGCGCCAAGCGCCGGCTTGAACAGGCAAACGTATCCGAACAACCGGCTGAGGCCGGCGGCGGCCAGCGCCAAGGGACCGATGGCGGCTAGATATTGAAAATGATCCGCCACGAACGAATAGCGGAAGAAATAGACGTTGAAGAAGCCCATCACCGGAAACAGGACTGCGAGAAAATAGACCAGCGCCACCAGCGCCGGCCGCCCCCAACTCCGCCGGTTAATCCACAAAATCAAGACCAGCGCCACCAGCGCCAGAACCGGCAGATAATCCAGCGGCTGCGCGGCCTGAATTTCCCAGCGTGGATAAACAAAGATGAGCGGATGCGGCCACGCCAGTTTGCCCAGATAGAACCAAACCACATGGCCAGCCATGAGGCACCGGTCGGGAAATGAAAACGTCCAATCCCGGCCTACCGCCTGTACAAAATGCCTTTCCACCCACATGGTGAACAACCCCATCGTGATCCCCGCCGCGAAAAAAGGCGCCATGGGGACAACCTCGCGCCATCCCAATTTGCCGCGCTTCCACCACACCACCAGCAAAACGGCCACCGGCAGGGCCACCGCGGCCGTTTTCGCCAGCAACGCACCAACATAAAGCAACAGGGCCAGCCAATAGAACTTCCAGCGCCCCAAATCAGCGCCCGCCGACGGCTGGGTGGCGGCCACTGTGTCCGGCAACCAGAACCGCAGGCAGGCCAAGGCCGAACTCAAATAAAAAACCCCCGCCAGCACGTTCTTGCGTTCAGTGATCCACGCCACCGATTCCACATTCACTGGATGCACCGCAAAGATTGCCGCCGCCAGCCACGCGCCCGGCGCCCGCAACCGCCGCAGGATGGTCCATAGCAGGACGCTGTTGAGCGCCTGCAGCAGCACATTGGTGAGGTGGTAACCCAGCGGATTTAGTTTCCACAAATGATAATCCACCCAGAAACTCGTGAACGACAATGGGTAAAATTGCGGCTCGGCTCCGGGTGTAAACCAGATTTGCCCGAGGCCCTTCAGCGAGCGCAACCAGAGGTTCTCGGTCACGTAATTGTTGTCATCCCAGATGAATTGTCCCCCCAGCGCCGGCAGATAGGCGATCACCGTGATTCCAACCAAAAACAAGGCCGGCAAAGCAAACTGCTTCCGGCTCAAGTGTGGCAAATTCGTCGTCCCTGTTCCCGTCGGCCCGGGCCGGCCGGGCTTCTCACCGCGCCCCCGCGCTTTCCCGGATGCGGACGATTCCACGGCCCGGGCAGGGGATGGACGGTCGTTTTGCCGTTTCATGTGAGGTTTGATGCTACTTTACAGACAAATCAATCGCATCTGCTAAATTGGGCCGGTCACTGATGAACATTGTCCGTCTTTTGCTGTTGGCGGATTTGGCCTTGAACACTGCCGGCTGTGGTACCTTCGTCGCCCATTCAATTGTGCACGCGCCGAACCGGTATCCGGCGTGGCTCGCCCCTCACGCCCCAGTGACCGTCGCGTTCAACCCGAAGCTGCTTACCAACTTCGTCACCCATTACGTGGAAGTCGGTCCGCCACCGGCGAAATTATGCTACCGGCTGATTGAACCGGCGGATTATCACCTGACCGTCACCTCGTCCAACTGGTGGGAGCACGGCAAGGAACAATTCGAGTTCGGCTTCCGGGCCACGGTGCCGGGGCAGTCCAATGCCTGGACCGCGGCGCCACGGGGAACCGTCGTGCTGCTCCACGGCTACGGGCTCGCTCAATTCTCGATGTTGCCCTGGGCGTTGCGTCTGGCCGAGGACGGCTGGCAGTGCGCGCTGGTTGACTTGCGCGGCCATGGCAAATCCACCGGCAATCGGGTTTACTTCGGCATCATTGAAACCAATGACCTGAGCCAACTGCTGGACGCCCTGGCGCGCGACCAGACTCTGGACGGCCCGGTGGATGCGGTGGGGGAATCCTATGGCGCTTCCCTGGCCTTGCGCTGGAAGACCGTAGATCCGCGCGTTCATGCGGTCGTGGCCATTGCCCCCTACGGGAGTTTATCCAACGCCATTTTAAACATCTGCCACGAATATGCCGGCTGGATGCCCAAATGGATTATCAAATCCGGATTAAAAAAGCTCCCCGCCGTCCTTCAAATTCCGTCGAACGAGCTTGACACCACAACAGTTCTGAAACGCCAGCCGGTCGCTGCCCTGTTCGTGGCCGGCAGCGAGGACACCATCGCGCCGGTCCAGGACGTCAAGCAACTGGAGGCATTGGCGCTGCCCGGCAGCGAACTGGTCGTGACGCCTGACGCAACCCACGAGGCGTTGACTTATTACTTCGCCGACCTCGCTCCTCCCATTCTGGCCTGGCTGGATGAAGGAAAATGAGGCCCCTTGGATCCGGAAACATCGAAGTACGAAGTCCGGAGCGCGGCATTTATGCCGCTTCATCAGCCAACGCATCTCGTGGCGTGAAGCGGGCTGAAGTGGCTTAATTTGCCGTGGTAGGGCCGCGCTGCCGCGCGGCCTGGCGGAGCAGCAGCTCCGCCCTACCAACCAATTTGATCCACTACCGACTGCGGGGCAGTGCCCTAAATTCAGGAGCGCGGCTCTATGAGCCGCAGCACATCCCCATGCAATCCAAGCCGCTGCGGGTCGCAGACCCCCGCGCTCCGAGAACAAATCAGGACACTGCCGGCTGCGGCGGCGGCTTGCGCCCGAAGGCAACTTTGAACAAATTACTCCGATGATGGTCCGCTAAGAGAATAACATGGGTTGTATTTCCAAAACATGAAAACGAAGACTTTGCGCCGGTTTCCCAGATTCATCTGTTCCCTGTTCGTGGCGGCGGCGTTGCCGGCTTTTGCCGACGACACGAACTTTGTGGGCGCCGAATGGAATCTCATTGATTCGCAAAAGGTGATGGCCGCGGCCGCGGAGATCACGCCCGGGAAGTATCCGAATTCCGATTCGGCGATCGTCGAAGAGAACAGCGTCCGCGATTACCACGCCGACGGCACGGGTGAATGCCAGGACGAAACGTTTACCAAAGTGCTGACCGAAAAAGGCAGGCGCGAGAACCGGGAACAATCCTTCTTTTTCATGCTGCCCTATTGGACCGTCACGGTGCCGAAAATGGAGGTGATTAAACCCGACGGCACGGTGGTGCCCGTGGACGTGGCGGCCAATTCCAAGGAATCCATTGACGACAGCCAGATGGCCATGAACATCTACGACCCGAATGTCCGCATCCTGAGAGTCAACCTGTCCCAACTGGAAATTGGCGACGTGGTCCACGTAGTGGACCGCCAGATCATCCATCGCTCGATCATGCCCGATGAGTACGACGAGGAAAATGTCTTCGAAGGCACCAGCTACATCCGGCATTGGACTTACGAGGTCCATGCCCCGGCCGAATTGCCGCTGCGAAGCATCGCCCTGCGCGACGCGGTGCCCGGCGCCATCACTTCCACGGTACAAACCAACGGCGGCACGCTGGTCTATACATGGGAAGTCGCCAACGTGCCGCGCATGTTTGACGAGCCGGGCATGCCACCCTATGACTCCGTGCTGCAACGGCTGTTTGTCAGCACGGTGCCCGCCTGGCAGGACGTTTCCAAATGGTACTGGAACTTGAGCAAACCACACCTCGACATGACCACGCCGGAAATGAAACAAACCGTGGCCGATTTGATCACCAACGCGCCGACGGATTTGGACAAGGTCACGGCGGTGTTTTATTTCGTCTCGAAAAAAATTCGTTACATGGGGTTGACGCCGGAAAAAGACCGGCCGGGCTTTGAGCCGCACGACGTCTGCATCACGTTTGATAAAAAATATGGCGTGTGCCGCGACAAGGCCGGCTTGCTCGTCGAAATGTTGCGGCTCGCCGGGTTTAACGCCTACCCCGTGCTCATCAATATCGGCGCCAAGCGCGATCAGCAAGTGCCGCAGCCGGACTTCAACCACGCGATTGCCTGCGTCGAATTGACCAACGGCCAATACACGCTCATGGATCCCACGGACGAGAACACCCGTGATTTGCTGCCGGCCTACGACTGCAACCGCAGCTATCTCGTTTGCCGGCCGGAAGGAGAAACGCTGCGCGTGAGCCCCGTGCCGCCGGTGGACCAGCACATGTTGTACGTGAAAACCACCGGCACGCTCGACGCCAATGGGGTGCTGAACGCCACTTCGGATCTGTCGTTCACCGGCGTGAATGACGACGCCTATCGGAACCGCTTCGCTGAAATGAAACCCGACGAACAAAAAGAATTCTTCGAAGGGCGTCTGCAGGAAGCCATTCCGGGCGTCCAGTTGATCTCGCTCAAATTCACGCCCGAAAACATGCTCGATACCTCCGTGCCGCTCCACGCGGAGTTGAAATTGATGGCCAACGGCTTGACGGCCAACGGCAGCGATAAATCCATTGTCAGCCTGCCGTGGATCGCCAGGGATTTGGGCGTGGCCAATCGCCTTCTGGTCGGTTTGGCCGGCCTGGAAACGCGGAAATATCCGCTGATCACCGAGGTCGCTTGCGGCGTGCGCGAAGACCTGTCCTTGAAATTGGCCGGCGGATTTGCTGAGCCACTGGCAGTGCCGGAATTCTCGCCCGTCAAGGACGATTGCGTTGCGTACAATGAAACCATCGCCTTCACCAACCACTGGTTGAACTGCTCGCGCGAGTTTAAATTGAAAGCCGTCGAATTCTCGCCCGCCCAGTATCTGGAACTCAAAAAAACGCTTAAAAACATGGATTATGATCGCCGCAAAAGTCTCATTCTGGCGCTCAAGTCGAAATCGGTCGCCGAAGCGCCGATGCGCGCGGGTCACTCCGCCGGGCCGGCCTTGATTTCCAACGCCAGAATTCTCACCAGCCAAAAGACCCTGGTGGTCAAGGATGCGCACACGGCGATTTATCACGTGAAATACTCCAAGAGCATCCTGACCTACGACGGAAAAATTCGTGAATCCGAAGTGAAGGTTAATTTCAATCCGTCGTGCGAAGAGGCAAAAATCATCCACGCGGTAGTTACGTCCAAAACCGGCGTGCGCCAGGAAATCTCACCCGGCGAGATCAACCTGATGGACCAGGGCTGGAACGCCGCCGCCAAACGTTATACCGGCGGCAAAGTGCTCGTGGCCAGCCTGCCCGGGGTCGAAATCGGCTCCACCATTGACGTGGAGTTCGAAGTCACGTTCCACGGCAAACCGTATTTGTCCGGCTTCGAACCGTTCCAATTCCCCGATGCGTTGGACGAAAAATCGTTTAGCCTCACCGCGCCGGCGGATTTGTCCATCCACAAACTCATCGGCGGCCCCGGCGGCATCGTCAAGGAACATGACCAAACCGCGAACGGCACTCAGACCTTTGACTGGCGCACCCGGAACGTCAAAGCCTTGCCCTCCGACGACCAATTGCCACCTGATTGGAATTACGATTCGGGCATCGCATATTTTGTCGGCAACCCGGCTGGTTACTGGCAGGCGTTGAGCGAAGCCATGCTCACCCGCTCGCAGAACTCCGCCAAGGCCGCGGCGCTCGCCCGGCAATTGACCGGCCCAGCCAAATCCCGCCTGGACGCGGTGAAGGCCATTCGCGATTTCATCGCCCAGAACATCCGCGCCGCTGGCCCATCGTTTACCGATTTGCCATTGAGCGAGCTTTCCGACGCCGATACCACGCTCGCTGACGGCTATGGCCACGCCGCCGACCGCGCGATTTTGTTTTATGCCATGCTTTCCGCCGCCGGTTTTCAGCCGGAGTTCGTCATGGCCTCGGACCTGCCACCCATCGCCGGCATCACCAATGTCACGCAAAATTTCCCGCTGCCGGATGATTTCAAAACGCCGCTGGTCAGGATTCCCGTGGACGGTGATGATTATTATTTGAACGACGGCGACCAATACTCGCAATTGGGCGCCACCGGCTTCAACGGCAAGCTCGGCCTCGCTCTCGCCGGCCAAAAAATGGAAACCATCCGCGCCGCCAAAAACTGCGGTGACCGGACCGATACGGATTACGCCATTTCGCTGTCAGCCGACGGCAAGGCCCGTATCAAGATTTCGCGCTATTTTTACGGCGCCGACTACGGCGGGATGCACAAGTTCTTCGCCGAATTGCCGCCGGAGGAACGGCACCATTACTATCAGGAAGCGGTTTCGCGCGTGGCGCAAGGCGCCCGGGCTGTTGGCGATTTGACGACGGATTTCAGCACCTATCCCGGCCGCGAAGAATTCACCGTGGATTGGAATGATTACGGCGTGGTGGACGGAAACTATCTTTACTTCAATTTGCCGTTCCTGCCGCCGTTTTTCGGAAACCTCGCCGGCCAGCGGGGGCTGCCGCTGTTCGAAGCCGGTGAAAGCGACCAACATGTCCGTGCAGAAATCGAATTGCCCGCCGGCTACCGCCTGACCGGCATTGCGCCCAAGGACGAGCATTTCGTCGCGCCTGGCGGCTCGCACGCCGGCATCACGCAAACGAACGCCGCCGGCAAATTTGTAGTCACGGATGAATTCGATATGCTCCCCGCCATCATCCCCACCAAAGATTATCCCAAACTGTTAGACATCCAATCCGCCCTGGGGCAGAAATCGGAGAACACGTTGCTCTTGGAACGGCAGTAGGCAGGGTGGGACTTCGCGGGGCGGATGGGAGGGGTGAAATCAACGTGTGTAATAGCGTTGAATAGTGTTGAAGAGGGGTATAAGAGGGCTAAAATCAATGGCTTACAGCGCTTTGTTTCAGAGGTTTGGGGGAGAGTTTAAGCATGTTTATTTGTGTTCTTTTGTGTCCATTTGTGTTCATTGGCGTTCATTTGCGCTAATTGACGTTATGTCTTTCAGTGTCCATCTACGCCCGGGCAGGCTGGGCTTGGCCTGGAGGCTCCTGCTCGATTACGAGGACGAGGACGAGGATGAGGACGAGCGGCAAGGGGGTGGGGGGTGTATTTACCCCCCTGGAGCCGTGACACCGTGACAAGTCAATAAAGACGGGCCTTTCGTGAGTTTGGAGCCGTGACAAAGCCGTGACAAAGCCGTGACAGGCCGTGACAAAGGAAGGGCGGATTGCGGCGGGAGGCGAAGGGGATTGGATTGGTGGATTACTGGATTGATGGATTGGTGGAGGGGACGAGGCGAAGGCTGAAGGCGGAGTGCGGCGGCATGACGCCGTTTTCTTCGACGCGACATGTCGCGTCGGATCAAAGCGCAGACATGTCTGCGCAGTCCAAGTCAAGGCGTGGCGCCCTCTGCCGGGTTGCCCGGCGCGGCTCCACGGCTTGATCATGATTTTGATCATTTTACCAATTGTTGGTAATTGTTGTTGACGCCGGGCCGCGCTTCTGGCAGATTGGGCGCTGACAATTGAACGATGCCACCAATCAGAAG
>JBEKMW010000028.1:0-43867 GCA_049523455.1 Verrucomicrobiota bacterium
GGGCCGCACGTGGGCGTCTTCAACCGCGAATGCCTGGCCTCGGCCGATATTATCCTGTGTGAAGCGGTGATTGACGCGCTGACATTTTGGGTCAACGGGTTGAAAAACGTGACGTGCATTTACGGCACGGAAGGTTTTACCGAGGAGTTGTTGCAAGCGTTCCGTGAGCACAAGACGCGGCGCATTTATCTGGCCTACGACCGGGACGATGCCGGCGAGCGGGCGGCGGCACGGGACGCGGAGAAGTTGCAGCAGTTCGGTGTCGAATGCTTGCGGGTGAAGTTCCCGCTGGGCATGGACGCCAACCAATACGCCCGCAAGGTAACACCGGCGGACAAGTCGCTGCGCTTGCTGATCAACGCGGCGGAATGGATGACGGGAGGCACGCCACCGCCAGCGAAGCCAGTCGCGCCCGCGCCTTCTCCTGCTTTAGCTGCTCGGTTAGTTGCTCAACCCGCGGCAGCGGCCACCGAACCAGCGGCTAAAGAAGAAAGCCTCCGTGTGAATCCGTGTGAATCGGTGATTGAAGAAAACGGCAGCGTGACGCTGCAAATCCAACAGCGCGAATGGCGCGCCCGTGGAGTGGAGAACAATACCAGCTTTGACCTGCTTAAAGTCAATCTGCGGTTGCTCCACAACGAACGGTTCCACCTGGACACGCTGGACTTGTATCAGGCCCGTCAGCGCCAGGCGTTTGTCAAGCAGGCGGCAGAGGAAACCGGCCTGGAAGCGGAACTGGTGCAGCGCGACTTGGCCAAGGTATTGATGGAGCTGGAAGGGGTGCGGGACCGGCGATTGCTGGGCGTGATGAAACCGACCGAGCCGGTGCCGGCAATGACCAGTGAAGAACGTGACGAGGCGCTGGCCTGGCTTAAAGCGCCGGATTTGGTTGCCCGTTTGCGCGAGGCGTTCCACCTGGCCGGCATCATCGGCGAGGAAACCAACACGCTGGTGGCGTATTTGGCCGGCGTGTCGCGCAAGTTGGAAAGGCCGCTGGCCATCATCATTCAAAGCGCATCGGCGGCGGGCAAGACCACGCTCATGGACGCCGTGCTCTCGTTCTTCCCGGAGGAGGAGCGTGTCAAATACTCGGCGATGACGGGCCAATCGCTTTACTACCTGGGCGAAACCAATCTCAAACACAAAATCCTGGCCGTGGTGGAGGAAGCCGGGGCCCAGAAAGCCAGCTACGCGCTAAAACTGCTGCAATCGGAAGGCGAACTGACCATTGCCTCGACCGGCAAAGACCCGGCTACGGGCAAGATGGTGACACAGGAATATCATGTTGACGGCCCGGTGATGATTTTCCTGACGACCACGGCCATTGACCTGGATGAGGAACTGCAAAACCGCTGTCTGACGCTGGCGGTGGACGAGAGCGCCGAGCAGACCCAGCGCATCCACCGGATGCAACGCCAGCGGCGCACGCTGGCCGGCCTCATCGCGCGCGAGCAGCGCAAGGACGTGCTCAAGAAACTGCGCAACGCGCAGCGGCTGTTGCAATCGCTGGCCGTGGTCAACGACTACGCGCCGGATTTAACCTTCGCCCAGGAGCGCACGCGGCATCGCCGGGACAATGAGAAATACCTGACGCTGATTGAGGCCATCGCGCTCTTGCGCCAACACCAGCGCGAAATCAAAACGCTTCCCAACGGGCAGAATTACGTCGAAGCCGCCCTCGATGACATCGCGCTGGCCAACCAGCTCGCGCCCGAAGTGTTGAGCCGTTCGCTGGACGAGTTGCCGCCCCAGACGCGCCGCCTCTATGGTCACATTCGCGAACTGATGAAAGGCAAGCGCCAGGAACGCGTCCCGCGCAACGCTGCTTCCTTTAGCCGCCGTGAATTGCGCGAACAATGCGGCTGGAGTCTGACGCAAGTGCGCGTCCACCTGGAACGGCTGGTGGAACTGGAATATCTGGCGACGCGGCGCGCGTCCTTGAACAACCAGTTGTTTTACGAAGTGCTGATGGACGTGAACACGCCCGATCACGTCGCCCATATCGGTTTGATTGACGTGGAGCGGCTGCGGCACCCCTGCGACGGGCCGTTGGCGGGGTCAACCGGGCGGTTGACGGGGGTGGGCGCAAGCCCCCCGCCAGCCTGAACCGCCAATGCCGGCAAGGGTTTTATCGCCGGTTGGCGGGTTGACGGGTTCGCACATCTGGACGCGCCCGCCCGTTATCGTCGCATCGTAAATCATGCCCATGAACATCAAAGAACTGCTGGAAGCACATTGCCACTGGATGGAGGCGCGCAATTACGCGACCGGCACCATTCACAACGCCCGGCTCTACATTGGCCGTTTCACCGATTGGCTGGCCGAACGGGGCGTCCTTCGCGCCCAGGACGTGACGCGCCCGATGCTGGAGCGTTACCAGCGCGTGCTCTTTCATCATCGCAAGCAGGACGGCCAGCCCTTGAGCTTCGCCGGACAGCATGTGCGCCTGACGACCATCCAGGGCTTTTTCAAATGGCTCTGCCGAAAGTATTACATCACCGCCAATCCCGCCGCCGATTTGGAGTTGCCCAAGGTGGAAAAGCGTCTGCCCCGGCAGGTGCTCACGGCCCACGAAGCCGAGCAAATCTTGAACCAGCCCGATCTATCCACGCCCGTGGGCATCCGTGACCGGGCGATCCTCGAAATCCTGTATTCAACGGGAATGCGGCGCAAGGAACTGACGGGCCTGCGCCTCTATGACCTGGATTTGGAACGCGGCACGGTGATGATCCGCGAAGGCAAGGGCAAGAAAGACCGGCTGTTGCCCATCGGCCAGCGCGCCGCCGCGTGGCTCAACAAATACCTGGAGGAAGCCCGGCCCAAACTCATCGTTGAACCGGACGAACGCGAAGTGTTCCTGTGCGTATCAGGACGCGGGCTGACGCCGGGCGTGCTGGGCCATGTCGTTCACGATTATGTGCAGGCCAGCGGCATCGCCAAAAACGGCAGTTGCCATCTGTTCCGCCACGCGATGGCTACCTTGATGCTGGAGAACGGCGCCGACCTGCGTTACGTCCAGCAAATGCTCGGCCACGCCCGGTTGAATACCACCGAGATTTACACCAACGTCAACATCCAGAAGCTCATCGAAGTCCACCGGCTGACGCATCCGGCCAAGCTGCCGGAATCGCAGTCAGGCGCGACTTGTCAATCCACCGGAAAAGGCGATATTATACCCGCATGAGCATTGCTGCCGAAAAAGTGGCCGAAGTCATGGCCCTCCCGGAACAAGACCGGGCGTATCTGGCCCGTCAACTCATTGCCAGCCTCGACGACACCGTGGACGCGGACGCCGAGGCGCAATGGAACGAGGTCATTGACCGGCGCTCCCGCGAGATGGCCGAGGGCCGGGTGGATACCCGTCCAGAGGAAGAAGTGATCGGGGATATTCGAGCCAAGCTCCATGCGCGTCATCCGACATCCTGAAGTTCCCCAGGAGTTGGAAGCCGCCGCGCTCTGGTATGAGGAGCGCCAGCCGGGTTTGGGCCGTGATTTTCTTGAGGAATATCATGCCACGCTGGGCCGCATCCTGGCCGAACCGGAACGCTGGCGCAAAATCCGGGATGACAATCGCAAGCTCAACTTCCACCGCTTTCCCTACGCCATGGTCTATAGCGTGGAGGCCGACGCGCTTTACCTCAAAGCCGTGATGCACCTGCATCGCCGCCCCTTTTACTGGCAGCACCGTTGAATTTTTTTCCTTTAGCTGCTTCCCTCTGAACCGCCGTTTGGCTACACTGGCCGTGTCAATCCGATGGTCGCACGTCTGTTCAACTTGTTGCTGTGCGCGCTGCTGCTGGGGCTGTCCGGCCCGGCGGCAAAGGCCATCACACGTCCAGAAAATCGCGTCGGGGGGTCTCCGGTTTTTTCGTCCGATTTTGCTTCCCAAGTAAGTGCAAATCCCATTGGCACACGAGCCGAAAACCCCGGTTGTGGTTACGATTTTGCGTCGGGGGTGCACAAATACCTCTATACGGAGGACAACCCTGTCAATATGAGCGACCCACTTGGCAAGTGGGCTACTTTCATCCACAAAGAAGCCATTGACCATGCGCTTGAAACATCTCTTCTGCCAGCCAGCGACCGCCAAACATTAAAAGACGAACAGGATGAGGTTGATAGGGATCAAAAGGCGGTAGATTCCTACAGACACGCTATGAGCGATGGCTCAAGCGATCCGCCGCAAGCGCCCGCCCAAGCACAGCAGCAGGCAGACAATTATGTTCTAGACTTGCTGACGAAAGCTCGAGCGGCGGAAGCGAAGAACGACCACACGACTGCGCTGCAAGACCTCGGTCAAGCAATACACGCGCTTCAAGACAGCACCTCTCCTGCGCATCATGGATTCCAGCCGTGGTATGATTACAAGGGCGGAGTATGTAATCCGCATGAGTGGTGGCACGCATCCAAGGAGTCAATCAATCCGGGACCAAATAGCTGGCTATACATTGCAACCGATGAGTCCTATGACTATTTCCATGATACGAGCAAGCCATTGCCGTCCGACTTTTTCAATGATTTGGGGGCAGATAGCGTGGGAGATGAATTCAAACACTGGTTCCTGCCGAATATTGATATAATCCCGGATGTCGATCTTAGCTTTACAGCAGACACCATTGCAGGATTTGCATTTTAACAATGAGCATAGCCCATCACCAATTGCCGGCATTATGTGTTGGAGCGGTGTTAGCCCTTGTGGGCTGTGAACAGCACGGAGCCAGTAATGTTGAACAGCTCACAGTGCAAGAAAAAGTGCTGCCGCATCCAAATCTCACGAATTACGAGTTTGATGCGAGCGTTAGCGACGTTACGAATGCAATCAAGAAAGCCTTTGGAACTGATTGGTATTTGGCAGAAGCGAAGAAGCACCGGGAGAGGGTTTGGGAAGGCCGCGGAGACGCCACGACCAAACATGCGCTCACACTAGCGCTCCAATCGCCACCCCCAAGTCTGTTCTTTAAGGGAGACGCTGATGCGCTTTCAAAGAATCTTCTCACTAAAGCCGGCAATGAAAATGATGCGTATCTCTTTGGCAGCACTTCGCCCGTCAGCGAATCGCAAGTGTATTTCAAAGATGGTCAGCCATTGATTTATTATGCCGATTTCCACATTCATCTTACAGCACTTGGTGCGAAGAAATGCAGCGTGGACATTTTTACCTACGACTCCAGCGTAGTGGCTGGCGTGGATGAAAGTTGGTCGCCGCATGGGCCGTCATTTATCTTTGTTGAGGTTCCTCCAACGACAATCGAACAGTATCAAATTCTTTTGGGAATCGGCCAACAGCTTGGAGTGACCAACATGCCGCCGTTGGTGGTGCCGGGGCCGGATGCTCCGGTGAAAGAACTCACACTGCCAAGAGAAAGATGATGCGAATCCAATGGCTGAACGACTGTTCAAAGTGCTATTCTGTGCGCTCCTGCTGGGGCTGACGAGCCTGCCGGCGTGGGCCATTGCACGGCCAGAAAATCGCGTCTGGGGTTTTTCGGAAAAACCGTCTGATTTTGCTTCCCAGGAAAGTGATAAACTCATTGCGGCGTCAAGGGAAAGCGCCGCTTGTGGCTACGATTTTGCATCGGGTGTCCACAAATACCTCTATGCACAGGATAATCCGGTGGACGGGAGCGATCCAAGTGGTCATGAAATAGCCTATGCCTGTCACAGCGTGTCTGGAACTTCATTTTATCACTCGCTACTGGTTATCACGCCAGATAATCAGGCTGAATATGCGAACGATGCACGCTTTCAAAACTTCGACTCAAACAAACGGCGGTTTGCGACGATTGGCGCGGGTCCGGTTGGTAGCATCTTAACCAGCGCAGAAGGCGCTTTACTCACATATGGAGTAAATCGTCCAACAGATATAGATAAGCCTAAAGAACACAGACAGGTGTTACCGCTGCCGTCGCGTTATGGAGGTAACGAAGATGCTGCCGTAAAGGAATTGTTCAGGCTGGGAGACGCGTATAACAAACACAGGGAGCAATACACGCTGTTTCCAAACAATGGGTGGGGATATAATTCCAATAGTTTTATCGAGGGTTTGGTTGAAGTTGCTGGATACGATCCGCTTGTCAGCGGCGCAGACACACCGGGATTACACCATCCTGTTCCCCCGGCTGATTTTGGTTCAAGTGAACTACCATCAGCAGTCGGTTTTTTGCTCTCAGGGGCGGTATCAGGTGGAGGAATTTCGATTTCGGTTCCAATAGACCTTGGTGGTATAGGAATAGCGTATTGATCAATCGGTATCATGCTCACGAATGGAAAAAAGTTGCTGGGCGTTTTTCTTCTCGTCGCCGTCGTTGGCTTCATGTTCATTGGCTGCTCGTCATTGCGGCGCAGTGAAGCAACAATACGTGATCGTCTGGAACGGCTAACGCCATTGGGGACCCAATATGATGTGGCGTTTCAGACGTTGGAACACCATTTCAGTCATGTTCAGATAAATGAGACTACCGGTTTTTTACGTCAGGAAGGAACCCATCAAGAAGTCGTTGGTATCAAATCCATACAGGTTCATTTGGGTGAATATCGCAACTTCCCGATTGGTTCGACCTCCATAGATGCTTATTGGGGATTTGATAAAAATGGAAGGCTTATTGACATTTGGGTCTGGAAAACAACCGACTCGCTTTAGCCACAAAACTTAGCGGCGGTTTTCGTCATCATTTTGCCAACTTGGATGATTGAACTCGACTCACCACCAGAAAAGGGCGGTCGCTTTATCGGCAGCGAGCCGGGTTCGCCAGCATGGTTGGCCGGACGTGGACGCACCTCGACTTCAAGCAACCCCGTCGGCGGGGGATGGGCGCGCTGCGCGCGCCCGTCCCCTCGCCGCCGTGGCCCCTGTGGACTTTCAACGGTGGAAAGCGTTTTGCCGACCGTGCGAGACGGCCTGGCTGTTACCAAATCGGCCGCCGGGTTTTATGGTCGGGCAACGTTGCTCGGCGCAGGTGCGGATGGCCGAGTTCGACAGCATCAGGTCGCAGTGACGGCTTCCGAACTTTTGGAACTCGTAGTTCATCTCCGCTTCGGAAGCGTGGCCCAACCCTTTGATCAGATACCCCACGCCGTCGCGGTCATGCTGGTAAATGGAGACTCTGGCCAAGCCGCCGCCCAGCGCTTGCCAGGCGGCCATCAGTTCAAAGTTGAGGCTGGAACAGAGCGCCTGGGGTGGCAGCCCTGCGATTAAACAGTGGTAGTGCAAGCGAAAAAGGTGTCAGCCCATAGAATGGTTCATTTTTTATGCGGATTGGTTTCGTTTCGTCCATTCGTGCAGCCGAGCATTTACGCTCTTCCGACGTGCCCAAACCATCACCAGCCGCAATCGCTTTGAGCCAAAGCGTCGTCTCCCGCCACAACCGCGCCGCCATCGTCAGCTTGCCCGGCTCACTCTTGCGCCGCCGCATGGAACTACCAAGCTTGAAACCAGACCACTGCAGACTATAGACCACGGAACCACGAGACGGTAGGAAACGCTGAAACACTGAAACACCGACAGGCTGTGGTCGCCCGTCTTCGCTGCGCTTCGACGCGGCAGGTCCGCGGCCAAAGCACATTCCCGACCCTCTTTGTTTTCTGGTTACCTTATTGTAAAAATCCCTTTCGCGTCCATTCCTGTAATTCGCGGTCCCAAACCTCAATCGGCATTTCTGCCATGAAGACGTTTTTTTGACAGGATTAACAGGATGGACAGGATGGAATTTCCCCAATCCTGTAAATCCTGTAAATCCTGTCTGAACATTTCCGCTTTCTGCCTTCCTGCTTTCCGCATTTCTGAAAAATCGTACCGAATGAGCGACCGTCGCCTATTCCGATCGGCTGACTTGTGCTTTACTCGCCGCAGATGATCGCGACCAGTCACAGAAACCAATGCCGGCGGACGGGCACCAACGTCGAAGCAATCGGGAAGGTGTCCTAGGGGTTTCCAACCCGCAAGGCTCGCCCATGCAAAACGACTTGGGTTTTGCCGAGGGTCTGGCGACTGGAAAGTCGCCGGAACCCGCAGGTTGGAAACCTGCGCTACGACGCAATGACGGAAAATGGACTGTGCCAACTTCGGTTTTCGGGCTTAAATTTTCCACGAATCTTTGTAATATTGGGGCGCATTTCCCGAATGGTTAAGTGAGTATCATGGACACCAAGCCCATTTGCCCAAGCTGCGGCAAGCCGCTCGCGCCCGACGCGCCGCAGGGTCTTTGCCAGGAATGCCTGCTCAAGACCGGCTTCCCCACCGGCACAGATCCCGGCGGCCAGCCGCCGCGCTTTGTGCCGCCGAAAATCGGGGACTTGGGCTCGCTCTTTCCACAACTGGAAATCCTTGAACTCATCGGCCAGGGTGGCATGGGCGCGGTCTATAAGGCGCGGCAAAAACAGCTTAACCGCCTCGTGGCGCTGAAGATCCTGCCGCCGGACATCGGGAGCGACCCGGCGTTTGCCGGGCGCTTCACCCGCGAAGCCCAGGCGCTGGCCAAGCTTAGCCATCCCGGCATCGTCACACTCTATGAGTTTGGTGTGGCGGCGGGCATCCTGCCCGCCGTAGAGCCGGGCTTCCAGCCCGGCGGGAGAAGCGCAGTCACCACCGAAAGCGCCGGAAATCCCGGACCCATTGAAAGTTCGCCAACCGGTTCGGGCGGCAAGATGCCGCCCTATACGGCAGCCAAGATGGCTGCCGCTACACCACTCTACTATTTCCTGATGGAATACGTGGATGGCGTGAATCTGCGGCAGTTGCTCCACGCCGGGCGGGTGTCCGCGCGCGAGGCGCTGGCCATTGTGCCGCAGATTTGCGACGCGCTGCAATACGCGCATGACCAGGGCATTGTCCACCGCGACATCAAGCCGGAGAACATCCTGCTGGATCGGCGGGGCCGGGTGAAGGTGGCGGATTTTGGGCTGGCGAAGATTGTGGAAGGTGGGGCGGACAGTCCTGTGCACGTGGTCCTTCCCTCGGCCGAGGGCGGCGCGCACGGAGTGACGCGCCCTACCAGCGAATGGACCGATGCGGGCAAGGTGATGGGCACGCCGCAATACATGGCGCCCGAACAGGTGGAGCATCCGGGCGAAGTGGACCATCGGGCGGACATTTACGCGCTGGGCGTGGTGTTTTACCAGATGCTGACGGGCGAACTGCCCGCTAAGAAAATCGAACCGCCGTCGAAGAAAGTGCAAATTGACGTACGGCTGGATGAAGTGGTGTTGCGCACGTTGGAAAAGAAACCGGAACTGCGTTACCAGCAGGCCAGCGTGCTTAAGACGCAAGTGGAGATGATTGCGACGACAAGTGACGAGGCCGAAGACAGAAGGCAGAAGCCGGAGATGGAGCCGCGTTTTTCGCGCACGGCCATCGTGGGGGCGTGCCTGGCGATTCCAGCCTTTGTGTTTCCAGTGCTCGGCCTGATGTTAACCACTCCAGGTGCACCCCAAGGGTCTCCTCGACTGGTAGCGTTCAGTGAGACTATCTGCCCATTGTTGGCCCTCATCTTTGCCGGCTTCACGACGATGCTGGGCTATGTGGCGGTCTCGCAAATTCGCCTCTCGGCAGGGAAACTTGAGGGCCTGTGGCTGGCGGTGTTCGATAGATTGCTCTTCCCGCTGCTGGTGCTGGATGTGCTGATTGGCAGTTTCCTCGACGCCGTCCAGCACTGGCTTGGGCTCTTGGGGCCGCCGATTAGCACATTCTGGGTTCTGTTGAGTTTAGTAAGCATTGGACTTGCCGACTACTTCATGATTCGCGGGGTGTGGCGGGCGGTGAATGACGGCAGGGCAGACGTCCCGCGCGGTGCAGCCCCTCTGGCAAACCGACGGCCGCGTACTCTGAGCGCAGGCGTCATCTTCGGTGTGATGGCGGTGGCGTTGGCACTCGCGATTGTTCTTGCGGTGCGGCACGCACAGAAACCTCTGCCGCGCCTGGTCGTTCCGACCAATGCCGGACTTCAGCAACAGCCACCCGTGGAAGCGGCCAAGGCATATAAAGGGGACATTGGAGTTTACCTGGAGGCTTTGGGAACCGTTGCTGCGCCGACCAATGAAACCTTTCAATCCACGGTTCCTGCGCCAGGCAAGCTCACCACCGTGTTCTTCCGGATTTCTGAGGACTACGTCCAGAAGGTCGTCAAACCATTGGACGCGGGCGAAACTTTGACTGTGGATGTTTACAATGGCAACGGGCAGCAATCTCTTGCCAAGGGAGCCTTGGTGGGAGTTGACAACGAAATTGACCCGGCGACCGGGACGCTCAAGTGCAAGGCCAGCGTGCAGCCCAACCCGGATGTTTTGTTGTATCCCAACCAGTTTGTGACCATTCGTCTGCTGCTGGAGACCAAACACGGCGTCACGCTCATTCCGGCCCAAGCACTCCGAAGGGGAACGGAGGGGGCCAGCGTCTTTGTGATTAATCCTGATGACAACGTGAGCCAGCGCCTTGTGAAAACCGGCGCGCAGGATGCCGGGGTGGTGGAAATTACGGAGGGCTTGTCTCCGGGAGAAATCGTGGTGGTAGATCCAACCAGCAAACTGGAGGCAGGCGCGAAGGTCGCTTACAAGCTGATTCAAGGACCAACACAAAATCAGCCGGCCGGTACAAACTCGATAATACCGGCCTGGACCTTTTCACTTCAAAATGGAAAGGTTGTGATGGCCAATACAAACACGTCCACAGTCATGACGGCGGAACGTGTAGTGTGGACAATCGGCGACGGCAAATGGATGATCATGGATGGAACGAATGTCACTATCACCTCAGTTGAGCCTGATGAAATGGCCAATCCACCGCCCTTGCTGCGTTTCCTTGCGTGGCAGGATGAATGGGCGACCAATCAACCGGGCGCGGCGCGGAATCTCAATGGTTCACGGGTAACGGACGCGACGCAGTTGAAATGGCTGAAGCAAATTCAGCCTGCCGATTGCGATGTAAGCAGACTCAAACTCAATCCTGAGCCGCGCTTCCTGCATTTATGGTTTTCGTATGTCGCATCTTCGCAATTTCATCCTGATCACATCACCCTCTTGGACACGATGGGCAAACCAATTGAATTGGGCGGAAATGCCACAACGGCCGAAAAATGGCAGTACGGCACTGAACCAAATGAGAATATGGCCTGGTTCATGGAGACCTTGAGCCCCGGCGCGGGCACAAGCATTCCCTCGCGCCTGGCGGTGCGGCAGTACTACACGATGGGCGAACTGGAACACACGCAGGAAATATCAAGTGATTACCACGGCTTGCTGACGTTGGAGGGCAACAGCCAGCTCAGTAGCATCGGCCAAAATGCCCAAGGCCGTGCGTTCGTTGCCATCGCAGAGGATGCCAATCAGACGCAGGCCCGCCAATTCGATGCAATCGCGGTGGCCAAAGACGGGAGCCGCCTCCCACATGAGGGATTAGGCCGATTCGGGGCAATTAATGAGGGGGTCCGGGTGGAAAATTTTGATTTCGCCATACCGTTGGCCGACGTGTCGAAGTTCATCATCGGCACCCGGCCCATCCGTACGAATGAGTGGAAAGACGTGGTGTTGCCTTGATGTCGCCGCAACTTGACGCCGCCGAAACGCGATACTGATTTGCTTTCAAAGCGCGACTAACTGTGTGGAGTGCGGCGGCATGACGCCGCTTTCTTCGACGCGACATGTCGCGTCGAATCAAAGCGCAGACATGTCTGCGCAGTCCAAGTTAAGGCGCGGTGCGCCCTGCCAGTTTATGGCACTTTGGATGCAAAATCGTGTGAATGGCGCAATGCGGTAGCATGCCGGCCTTGCAATTGGATTTCTCCGAAGCAATTCGCGCATTGAACCCCTGAACCTGCCGATGCCCTAAGAGCATCCGAATATGCATGCTGCCCCCCCTGCTGTCCTTTCTCCGCTCCCATTCTGATGGGAGGGGAGAGGGTCAGGGTGAGGTGAGGGTTCTGCTTTCATTGGCTATTGGCTATTGGATGTCGAATGTTTCCCGGTTCATGGAGAGGCGGAGTGCGACCAGCCGCGTTCGCGAGCGCTACGGGTTGTGACCAGCCTTCGCCAAGAGGCTACGGCGCGGCGCGCAACCCGCGCTCCTTTCACGTTTCCCGCTTCACGCCCTCCGCCTTCCCCGCTATAGTCACCCGCATGTCCGTGCAAAATCGTATCCTTAAAATTCAGAAGCGGAACCGCGCCCTGGTGAGGTTCGATCCGGACCGCATGGTCAGGGCGATTTCACGCGCCGCCGAATCCATCGGCGGCTTTCAATCGGATTTTTTGCCGGACGTGAACGGCCGGATTTTCGACATGCACCGGTCCGACGACGCCATCGCCGCGTTTCTGGCGGATGCGGCCATCGTGTGCCTCAATTCGGATCCGCACCATTTGATTTCGAATTTTCCGCCGACGATCGAGGAGATTCAGGACGAGGTGCTGCACGCGCTGCGGAGTTACGGATTTCAAAAAACGGCCGATGCGTACGAGTGTTACCGCTGGGGCAGGCACTGGCTGCGGGAGGGCGCGTTGCCGCCGGAAAAATTCTCCGGCAACGGTTTCCCGCGCGAGCGGATGGCGCAGATCCTCGAGTGGAACCGGCGGCACGGCGTGGACACCGTGGCCGGTCTCAACGAGGCCGTCCAAAACGGGCGCATCCGGGACGTCATCGCCGCGTCTATTGCGGTCTATGACGCATCATTGGATGAGGCTGCGCAGAAGATCGTTGCGCGGCTGAACGCCGGCGGCCCGTTGCGCATGATTTGGGTGAGCGGACCCAGTTCGTCCGGCAAGACGACCACCACGGTGAAATTGACACAGCGCCTGGAAAAGCGCGGCCTCCGCTTTCTCATGCTCAGCCTGGACGATTATTTCTGGTCGGCCATGGAGCATCCCACCGACTGGCTCAACGACCGGAATTACGAAGCGCCCGAGGCGCTGGACATCCAGTTGCTCAACCAACATCTGCGCGCGCTGCTGGAGGGGCAGACCGTGGAGAAGCCGGTTTACAGTTTCAAGGACGGACGACGCAGCGGCTCCAAGCCGGTGAAGCTGGAGCGCGGCCAGATTTTGCTGCTGGATTGCCTCCACGGATTTTATCCGCCCATTTCCGAGGGCATTGATCCGGCGGCGCAATTCCGGCTCTACATCGAAACGTTGAACATGCTCTACGAAGGCGACGGCGCCACCCGGCGGCTGACGCAATTCACCGACGTGCGGCTGCTGCGGCGCATTTTGCGCGACGTGCGTCATCGCAATCACAGCGCGCTGGGCACCATCCTGCACTGGCATTACGTCCGCTACGGCGAATTATTCAGCATCATTCCGCTCATGGGCTTGGCCGACCACGTGATCAACGGCGGCTTCCCCTTCGACCTGCCGGCGCTCAAGCCGTTTTTGGCCGGCGCCAACGGTCTGTTGCCCAAGCCGGAGGAATTCGCGCCCTACGCCGGTTTCTTGGATGCGCGCATCCGCTATAACGGCGTCCAGGCGCTGCTGGAATCCGTGGCGGCCTTCACCCCGGAGCAGGCGGCCAGCCTGGATTTCATTCCCGGCGACGCAGTGATCCGCGAGTTCATTGGCGGCAGCACCATTAAAATTCCCCACAACGAGTAGCTTCTATTTCAACATATGCTTCAAGGTCGGCTCCATCGCCGCGGCCCAGATTTGATAACCTTCGGCGTTGGGATGCAGCAAATCGGGCATGATGCTGCGGGGTAACGTGCCGTCGGCCTGGATGAAGTTTGGGTCAATGTCGAGATACCGCACCATCTTGCCGTCGTCGAGCTTGGCGATGACGGTGTTAACCAGCGCCACTTGGGCGCGTTGCGGATCCTGCATGGTGCTGCGCGGGAAAATCGCCAGCAGCAGAATCTTGCTGCGCGGCAGGCGGGCGCGCAACTCGGCGACGATGGCTTGCACGCCCTGGATGATTTCCGGGGCGGTGTTGCCCTTGGGCCCGGTGTTGTTGGTGCCGATCATGAGCACGATCACCTTGGGATGAATGCCATCCAACTCGCCGTGCTCGATGCGCCAGAGCACGTGCTCGGTGCGGTCGCCACCAATGCCAAAATTCGCGGCGTGACGCGGGGCGTAGTACTTGCTCCACACGAAGGAGCCGCGGTTGCGCCAGTTATCAGTGATGGAATCGCCCAGAAACAAGAGGTTCACGCCACCCTTCCGGGCCTGCGCCACAAATTGTTCGTGGCGGGCCAGCCACGCGGCGTCGCGCGGGACGGGATTGGTGGCCGTGTTGACGGCCACCTCGTTGCTTGTGGCGTTGGCGGCTGCATCGTTGGTGCTCTGGGCGGATGATTTTACCGCCAGGAAAAAGGCCGCGCCTGCCACGGCCAGGCATATCTGCAAAGTTTTTCTCATACGCCAAAGTAGAAATTGGCGGTCAGGACCACAATGCTAATTTCGACGGCCTCCCAATCCGCGGTGCATCTCAGTTTTTGACAGGGCCGATGCGCCGCCGGCTGAGACACAGGGAGAATGACGAATACCTAAACCCTAATGACGAAAAAATGACCCAATGACCGAATCACTAATGATCATTCCCGGCCTTTGGCCTTCGGGCTTGGTCATTCTTTAGTCATTCGTGCTTAGGCCATTAGTGATTCCTCCGGCACCCGGCCAAAGCAGACTCATCCCACGCCTGCCGAGTACCTCCCAAGAAGTGAGATGCGCCCCCGAATCCGCAAGGCGCTTCGGGGCGCACGCCAGTTTCCGCCTTCTGCCTTCTTCCTTCTGCCCTCCTTTACGTGCTGGCACTGGTGTAATGCCGCAGCGACAGCCGCCAGAACCATTCCGAAACCATCGCCCACACCACGCCCAAGCCAAACAGCGCCGACAAGGCAACCGGCGAGGTCACCTTGTCCGCCAACACCCGCACCGGCACGTTGCTCACCAGCAACACCGGCAACGCAAACGTAAACACGGCCTTGAACGTGCCCCTGAACGCCTCGTCCGGCAGCCGCGCGATGTTAAACAGGTTGTAGTAACCCCAGACAATGCCCTGGGCCCGCACCGTCCAGAAACTCACCGCCGCCAGCAGAAACATCAGCGAGTAGTGCACCAGCAGTCCCACCAGGCACAGCACGCCAAATCCCGCGAGTTGGAGCGCCGTGGGATGCAGGTGCAGCCTGTGCGCCGCGTAAAACATCACGCAGGCGGCAAACGCTGCGTTCGCAAACGACGGAAGGTCCACCTGCCGCAGCGACACCAGGAACCGCGTGTTCACCGGCAGCAGCAGCAGAAAGTCCATTTTGCCCGTCCGCACCAACTCCGACAGGTTGGTGCAGTTGACCAGAAAGAACGCCTGGTAAATCTGCTGGATGAAATTGCTCGTGCCGGTGAGCAACACCACCTGCCACGCCGACCACGTGTCCACCTTGCTAGTCTGGCTGAAAATCACCCCCACAAAACACAACTGCAGCGCGAACCACGCCAGCTCCACGACGATCCATAGCATGAAATTGCCCTTGAAGGACATCTCGCGCGTCACCGAGGTGCGCCACAACGCGCCGTAAATCGTCAGGTAGCGGCGCAGCCGCGACCACGGCGAACCGGGCGTTCCGGCCCCGGCATCTTGTTTCCCGGTTGTTAGCCCGGTTGATGGCTCACGGTTCATCGGCGGCCACACCATAAAACGGCCCGCTCCAATCCTCAACCGCCAATGTTCCGGCGCGCGATAATTTTCATTAGACCGGCCGCGCGTCCGTTGTTACTCTGGCTGCATTATGACACCCGACGATATTTTGCTGGAGGCCGAAGAGCGGATGCTCAAGAGCGAACAAGTGGTGATCAGCGGCTTTGCCGGCGTGCGGACGGGCAAGGCGTCATCGGCGTTGGTGGAAAACCTCGTGGTGGAGGTTTACGGCTCGCAGATGCGCATCCGCGAACTGGCGGGGATCACCACGCCGGAGCCGCGCATGTTGGTGCTGCAACCGTGGGACATGAACTCGCTGCACCCCATTGAGAAGGCCATTCAAAAGGCCAACCTCGGACTCAGCCCCGTGACCCAGGGCAAAATCATCCGGCTCATCTTTCCCGAACTGAGCCAGGAGCGGCGCCAGGAATTTGTGAAAATTACGCGGAAGATGGCGGAGGACGGGCGGGTGGCCATCCGGCACGTGCGCCGCGACGCCATGGAGCAATTGAAAAAGCACGCGCACGACAGCGGCATCAGCGAGGACCAGGAAAAACAGGCGGAAAAGGATTTGCAAAAGCTGACCGATGACTACATCGCCAAGGTTGACCAGCACCTGGCCACCAAGGAAAAAGAAATCATGACGGTGTAGGGATTTGCGATTGGCGATTTACGATCTACGATCGGCGATTTGCGATTCGCCTGTCCGGTGCCTTACCGCGAACTGTTGGTGGCGGACTCAAAGCGGATCACCGTCTCGTCGGGCCTGGCGTAACCGAGTTTTTCACGGGTGAGACGTTCGATGGTTTGGGGATCGTTGCGGAGGGCGTCTATCTGGGTCTGCAGGTCCCGGGCTGTCCTCTTCTCCTGTTGCAATTCCGTTTCCAACCGGAGATTTTCCCGGCGCATCCGCTCGTTTTCCTGAATCAGTGGCAAATACCGCACGCCAATCAGCAACAATCCGGCCAGCAGGAGCAGCCACACCACGACTTTCGTCAGCTTGCTCCAGAGGCCCAGGTCAACATTCATCGCGGCGAGTTAACCACGGGCCAAGCGGCGGCGAAAGCCGATTTATCGGCTGATTTCCTTCCACGCGATCAGTTGCTTGTGCGAGTCGAAGGTCAAATCCAGGAACTGGGCGGGCAGGCGGGTCTCGTTGTACATGGGTGTCGTCGGCCCCGCATACCAACCCGGCGTCGCCGAATAGGGGCCGGGCGTCATCACCGTCTGGCTGCGTTTCACCAGCCATTGGGCCACAGTCGAGCCGTCCTGCAATTGGTCGGTTTTGTCCGGCGGCCCCAGTTCCTGCACCGCCTGGTCGTAAGTGTAGTGGCCCACGCGCGCCTCCCACTTTGATTGCGTTGCACAACCCGCTATTACCAACACGGCACACACGAGTGAAACGATCGTTTTCATGCCTTAAGTTTACACCGCCACGCGGCAGACGCAATCCCAAGGAGGACGTGGAGGAGCAGGAGGATGGAGCTAAGGAGGGCGGGCGCAAATTGGGCGCATCCTGACATTGCCCCCAATTACAGCAACGCCGGAGCGCGGCGTTTACGCCGCTTCATCGTTCGAGAGCCCACAGCCCAATCGTTTGTTGATTCCCGCTCGGACACTCAAGCGGCCTGAAGGCCGCGCGCCGGGGGCAATGCGCGGATGCGCCCGCGGCAATTGCGGCCGAGAGGATTTTGTTGTTAAACGGGACCGACAACGTTATTAATAGGCGCACATGATCAAAGCGCTGCTGCTTATTTTTGACACCGTTGGGGCCTGGAACCGGGTGGTGGATGCCCGGCGGGGGTTGGGGTTCATTTCGATGTTTTATTTGCTGCCCATGCTGGTATTGGCCGGCGCGGTCGAAGGCGAGGGGCTGTTCCACTGGGGCAAATGGCAGCCGCGCATGGGCAAAATCCGGCAATTTGACAGCCACGAGGTGATGGTCTTTGAAGTCACGCAACTGCTATTGACGCTGGTGGTCGTGTTTGTCTGCGCGAAAATCATCAAGTCGTTGGGGGAAACCTTTCACGGCCGGCACAGTTACACGCAGGCCGTTACGGCTGTGGCTTACGGGTTGAGCCCGTTGTTTCTGCTCCAGATGGCAGATGGGCTACCGATGATGAGTCCCTGGATCACTTGGGGCCTGGGCATCCTGCTGTCCATCTGGATCCTCTATCAGGGCTTGCCGCGCGTGTTATCGCCCGACCCGACCCACGCCCTGGGATTGTACCTGATGAGTTCGGTGGTTTTGTTTTTGGTGACCGGCCTGGAACGCCTGATGACCGCCACGTACTTGCAGGGCAGTGTGCAACTGGCGAACTCCTATCTGGGCATCAAACTCTCGCAACTGCTGGGCATCCATTTTCAATGACCGCATGGCGACCCCGGTGGAACATCTCCTCTTGCAGGCGCTCACCGATTTGGAGGCGGCGGTGAAGGCGGCGCCCCGGGGTGAGCCTGAACCGGACCTGCTCCCGCTGTTCGCGCGGATTGATGAGTTGGCCAGACAATTGCCGCCCGAATCCGACCCCGCCCTGCGCCATTATCTGCGCCAGAAAAGTTACGAGAAAGCCCGCCGCTGCCTGGAGGGCCGCGACGCCGAAAACCAGGCCGGCAATTGCGCCCGCTAAGCCTTAATGATCCAGTTCTACAGGAGGCAACCGAGCGAACGGATGGAAAATGGAGGCCCAAAGCGGGTTCACGCTTTTCATGCGTAAAAGCCGATAATTCAGTGATATGAGGTTTGGCGCATAGTGAGTGCAATTAATCTGCACCGGCCGGATAGAGGTTCGGAAAATATTCGCCGGCTGCATCCGGAGGAAACCCCAGACGCAACGGACCCTTCGGCAAACTCGAGGCAAGCAACCGCTGCGAAAGCAGTTTGCCCGTGACTTTTTGCGCGGTGCGGGGTGACGCGCCGATGATCCTTGGCACATCACCGCGTGCGCTCTCGCCGCACAGAAAGCTTTCCTTGAGCACGAGTCCGGAACCCTTGGGCAACTCCTTGGCGGCTTCCCGGCGCCGGGCATACCCGGCGATGCGATTCAACATGCCATCAAGCGATATCCGATGGATGGTTAAAAAGCGTCTTGATGGCTGTTTTTGTAGTCACTTTTGCCGATGTTATTGCCGATCTTTCCGCTTGGTGGGAATCCACGCGAGGCCGCCAATCTCATTTACGATTTCGGAATTACGATTGACGATTTGAAAGCGGCAACGCGGATAACAGTTTTGTGCGATCTGGCGGTTGCGTGGCAAGTGGTGTTTCAGATGGCGGAAGTGGCGGTGCCGCCGGAGTTGTTCCAGGCCATTCTGGAAGGGATTGGGGGGGGCTGAAGATTGACCTCAAACAAGCTTAAGAGTTAAAGTGATCCTTGCACACCACCCATGGCACGCGAGAGGCCAATGAAAATTAAATGCTTTAAAACCTCAATAAGGAGGGCACATGAATTCGTCTGGTTTTACCACCATCAACCCGGCCACTGGGAAGCGGACTGGTACGCCGAGCACGGACCGCAGATGCTGGCAGACGCACCCGCCCCGACAGGCAGGGTCGAGGCCTATGTTTCCTATCTGCCACTTGGGCCGATCCTTGGAATCATGCCCTGGAACTTCCCCATGTGGCAGGTAACGCGCATGGGCATTCCGACGCTGCTGGCCAGCAACGTCCTCCTCGTAAAGCACTCGCCCAACACCCAGCGCAGTTCGCTCGAGCTCGAGCGCGTGATGCTCGAAGCCAGTTTGGATTGAGTGGCAATGTATGGACCAGGGACGTTGCCCTCGCACGCAAAATGGCGCGTGACTTACATACTGGCGGCGTCTTCATCAACGGGGTGACGGCGTCGGACCCTCGCGTGCCGGTGGGTGGCGTAAAGAACAGCGGCTATGGCCGTGAGCTTTCCCATTTTGGCCCGCGTAGTTTTGTGAATGCCCAAACCGTCTGGATCGAGAACTCTTCGCGGCAATGATTCGACATTCGTCACCGTCCATTTGTATTTTTGCGCCATGCTGGAAGACACCATAGCGGCCATCGCCACGCCGGTGGGGGAGGGCGGATTGGCCGTGGTGCGCCTCTCCGGTCCGCAGGCGCTGGCCGTGGCGGACAGGAGCTTTCGGCCTGTGGGCCGGAATTCGGCCAAACCCTCCGCGGCGGCGACCCATACGATTCAATACGGCAAAATCGTCCGGCAGGGCCAGGAGGTGGATGAAGTGCTGCTGGCCGTCTTGCGTGGGCCGCGGACATTCACGCGCGAGGACACGGTGGAAATTACGTGCCACGGCGGCCTGCTGCCGGCCAAATTGGTGCTCGACACCCTGCTGGAAAACGGCGCGCGGCCGGCCGAACCGGGCGAGTTCACCCGGCGCGCGTTTCTCAATGGGCGCATTGACCTGGCCCAGGCTGAAGCCGTCGCCGATTTGATCCATTCCCGCACTGAGCTGGCCCTGGCCGCGGCCAACGAACAATTGGCCGGCAAACTGTCGCAACGCATCAACCAACTGCGCGATCAATTGATGCAAACGCTCGCGCACGTCGAAGCGCACATAGATTTTCCGGACGAAGACATCGCGCCGGACACGAAAGCGCAATTGTTGCAACGGCTGGAGCAGGGGGTGGCATTCATGGACGAGTTGTTGCGCACGGCCAACGAGGGACAGATTTTGCGGCGCGGCGTGCGCGCGGCCATCGTGGGCCGGCCCAACGCGGGCAAATCGAGCCTGCTCAACCGTCTGCTCGGCCACGACCGCGCCATTGTCTCGCCAATTCCCGGCACCACGCGCGACACGATCGAGGAGACCGCCAACATCCGCGGGTTGCCGGTGGTGTTTATTGACACCGCCGGTTTCCGCGAGGGGCGCGATGAGATTGAACGGGAAGGCGTCCGCCGCAGCCGCGAATCACTGGCGCGGGCGGAATTCATCCTGCACGTGCTTGACGCGAGCGAACCGCTGACCGAAGCCGACGAAAAGTATTTGGCCGAGTTCGCCGGCAAGCGGCGGATTCTGGTGCGCAACAAGATGGATTTGCCGCAAAAATTAAACTGGTCTCCCGGGTCTACTGGTGGGGCGAGCGCCGAAGCTTCTGAGCGGAGGCCGGTCCCCGCGAGCCGAACAAGTCCCAGTGGTCCGGGTGGGGCGGTCAGTTCCCGGGCCGCCGCCGGTGGCGATGCCCTCCAACCGGCCCCGTCGGTTTCCACGCCGCCGGTGGTGGACGTTTCGTGCTTGAGCGGGCAGGGGATTGAAGCTTTGAAGGACGCCATCAAGGCGCTGGTCTGGTCCGGCGAGCTGGGCGCCGGACGGTGGGAGGTGATGATCAACTCGCGCCACCAGGACGCGCTGAATCGCGCCCGCGCCGCCGCGCAGCGGACGATGGATGCATTGCGGGCCGACGCCACGCTGGAGTTGGTCGCCATGGATTTGCGCATCGCCGTCAACGCCGTCGGCGAAATCGTCGGCAAAACCGCGACCGAAGATTTGCTCGATTCCATCTTCAGCCAGTTTTGCCTCGGGAAATGAAATTGACGCCATGGGCTTATCGTGGCACAATTGGTCCATGCGACGCCGACACGTTTCATTGTCACCGGTGGTGGACCGCGCGATTGAGTCACAGGTCAAGCTGGGCCGCTACAAGGATTTCTCTGCGGCCATACAGGATGCCGCCTGGAATTACTTCATCGGCCCGGAATCGCCGTTCGAAGAATACGGCGTGACGCCGGTGCAGGTGGAGCGTGCTTACGCGAAAGTGGCGGCTGAAATCAAACGCGAACGCCGCGGCGGCAAACTCGAGGCCTGGAATCCGTGATTCTCACCCGGCCCTCGTATCAGCGGGCTTTCCGGCGGCTGTCGCCGGTTCAGCAGGCCGCCGTCAACGCGGTGATCGCCCGTTTGCCGGAACTTTTCGGCCGCCCCCATCTGCATGGCGGAATCGGCATCCGGCCCTTTGGCGGGTTTTACGAATGCCGCATCGGACGGGACTTGCGCGCGCTGTTTGTTTTTGACAGCGGCGATTTTGTGCTGGTGACGGTGGGTGACCACAACGCGGTCGCTCGGTTTATCCGCGATAATAGCTGACACTCCGTTGGGAATTTGCGCCGGCTGCCATGGAGGGTTGGAAGGTAGTGGGCTGTTCTGGTTTCGAGATCCGCATTTACGCGGTCCGCCTGAAGGCGGAACTCCAAACATTCTGCAAAGTAACCCACCACCGGTTGGAAGGGCGCCTTGAACTTCGCACGTTCCGGGTGTATTGGTCAGTGAGACCAGGGCAGCGACCACCCATTCACCATTCGGCGCGGTTTTGTTGGCGCCCTGACTCTTGATGAAATGAAGAAACAACGCACTACCGGGGCGGAGCCTGAAGGCATCCGCCAACAGTTGACCGAGCTTCGCCATGCCTTGCTCAAATTGCACAAGACGCTCGTGGATTCCGAGCGCGTGGGCTACGAAAAGGTGATGGGGAAGATCCAGTCGCCGAACCAATTTCTGCAACTGCTCACCAGCGACCCGTGGTTTGCCTGGCTGCGCCCGCTTTCGCAACTGATCGTGGCCATGGACGAGGCGCTGGACGCGGACGAACCGTTGACCACAGCCAAGGTGGACGCGCTGGTGCAACAGTCCAGACTCATGCTGGTGGCGTCGGAAAACAGCGACGACTTTCCGGGGCATTATTTCGCGGCGATGCAGCGCGATCCGGACGTGGTGCTCATGCACGGGGAAGCCGCGAAGTTGTTCCGGCCGCTTAAGCCGCCCGGCTGAGGCATAGCGGAAAGCTGGCGCGCCGCGCCGAGTTTTTGGAGCGCGGATTGTTTCAATCCGCAGCGCGCAGACAGCGAAACCAGCGTTGAAATGAGGAACCTCCCTCGTTCCAGACTTGCTGAACCCCAATCGCCCCTCAAATCCGCAGGTGCCACGGAAATCGGTCGTGCTGCGGGTTGGGGCAACCCGCGCTCCATCTGTTGCGGCTTCGCCGCGCGGAAGTTCTTTGGCGGCTATACTTTGATTTAATCCGCTCTAGTTCAACAGCACCGACCGATAGAATTGCTGATTGGCGTTGGGAGGGAGCGAGATGGCAAAACTGAACGCGCCGCCGAACGGAGAATTGGTTCCCACGGTGCTCCAGTTCACGAGGTCCGACGAAACTTGAACGGCGTAGGTATGGCCGTCATAGCCGGAGAATTGGATGACCACCTGGCCATTGGCTGCGGCGGCGGAGCCAACGGAATCGGTGCGCACCAGCGGCAAAAGCTGGGCGGGAATGGCCTCGTAGGCTACGTCGCTGATTCCCCATTGCTGTTGTATGGTGTCGTTCCAATTCAGGAACGGCGACTGCACCGACAATTGGGGCGCCGCCAGAATGCTTCCGGCGTACGGGAAGAACTGGCCGCGACCGGAGCGCAGGGCGAGCACCGCGTCCGCGATGACCGCAGCCTGCGGTGAATTCGAGGAGATGGTGATCGGATCAATTTCGGTGGCCCCGCCCCACTCAACCTGGCTGTCCGGACTGCTATTGGTCAGGGCCGTCAAGCCGTCGAGGAGAACCTCCCACGCCGCCGGATTGGGATTGTTGACGGAGAACTGGGAAGCCAAAGCATTGGTGTCGAACAGGCCGGCGAGGAAGCCCGCCAAATGCCAGTCCCGCACCGGCGCCATGGCAACCGCGTCGGTTGCATTGGTATCGCCCGTCCAATTCACCCAGAGGTTGGTGCCGATCAGACCGTTGCCACTGATCACGTCGGACGATTTGAGATATATCGTCTGCCACGGCGTTCCGCGATGGACTTGGCCGAGCCAACTGGCGTTCAACGGTTGATTGGTCGGGAAACTCCAATCATCCGAGCAAGTCACCAGCGGGTCCTTTACCTGCAGATTATATTGATTGACGTCTGAGCCCAGAAAGACTGGATTGCCGCCCCACGGCATGTAACGCTGATTCAGTTGGCCCAAATTACCCGGGAAATGCAATTGCAGAAAATAACCGGTGCCATTGGTGTAAAGCAAATCGCTCGGCGTATAATGCACCAGCGGATCGTTCGCCTGCCAATCAATGTCCTGTACCACCAACGCCGACGGCGTGAACGGCATTTGCATTTGATTTGTCATTGCGGCAATGCCGAATTGCGCCGGATTGGGTTGATAGCCTGGATAAGTGAGTGGCGGCACTCCGGGCCCATTCAGAAAGATCCGGAAGGCATTCAACTGATTGTAAACCTCCGGCTGGCTCTGGTTGCCCCACTCGCTGGCAATGTAACCGGCATCTCCTTGCGAAACGATGAATTGATTTCGCATTCCATACGGCAGCCCGACACCGCCGGTAACGTTCGTATCCCATTGATCATCATAATAGGGATTCACCCCCGTGTCGTATCCCGCCTGAATTTCGGCAGTCAGGTCCCGTGTGCTGTACGGGCCGCCCAATTGTACGTAGTCAATCACGTGATACGGACCACCCGTAGAATCCGGACTTGGGTCCAGCATGACCAGTCTCACATTGTTCGTCATCACCAATCCCCAGTGGGGGGTTGGATAGCGCCCAAATCCCGCCTGTGTTATGTTCGTTTCATACGGCAAATTCAAAACGGTGCTCAGGTACGGTCCGACATGTCCCGGCAATTCCGCGTCAGGAGGGGTGTTAAAACGGTACGTGGATGGCGGGATGGCGCCAAAATTCGTCGGAAAAGCTCCAAAGCCAAATTGATCGGGAAAATTGGTAATGAATGAATACTGCGCCATGAGCGGGTTGCCGGCCGGATTGTATCCCGCCCAATAATTGGCGGCTGTTTGGTTGAGCGGCACCGTTACGGTGTTGGTCATCCCGGTACTCGCACTGAAACCGCCCAAATTATTTGTCAGCGTCATCGTCAGGGCATCGGTAATATAAACGGTGAGCGAGTCCGTAAAATTGGACCGATACGAATTCCAGCATTCCACGCCAAAAGAGTTGGTCAGAATCATGTTGTACATCGGATAAAAACTGAAGGCGTTGGGATTGTTGTTGTAGAAGGCATTGGTGCTCGTGCGGGTTACCAACATGGTGCGCTCAAGCTGATAGGCGCTCTCCATGAAAAACTCGTTGAAGTTCGGGAAACCCTTCTTCGCCCCGACGATCCATGGCACGTCATACACGTTTCCTGACCAGTTAAGCACCGGGCTGGTGTAGATATTCGGGTTGGCCAAATCCCAAGCGTTGATCGGCGTGGAAAACTGCAAATCACCCGGTCCGGAGATGGACGCGACCTCGGCATAGCCGCTGATGAAGAGATTGGTGCCAAATCCGTTTTGGTCGCGCGAAAACAGCGGGCGGAAAACATGCGGAAAGTAATTGGTCGTCGTAGCGTCGTAGAGATTCGCCGTCACCTGCAGCAGCCGGTGCACCGCGGGCGTGTATTGGTTCGTGGGATAAATCTGAATCCATTGCGCGTTCACATCCAATTCCGCCGGCAGGATGCGCGCGGCAACGTTGGTAAAGAATCCGATGGGGCTTGCGGTCGCGATGGGCACCTGCGCCTGTGTGCTTCCAACCGCCATCAGAGCCGCCCACGTGCAAAATAAAGGCCCAATGCAAATACTTGCTTTAGTCTTCATGGGACGAATTAACGCTTCTGCTTTCCATCCTTCGCCAGTTTAGCGTGGCGCGGTGCGTGTTGCCAGCTTTTTTGCCGCCAACCACTGTGCAAAAAAGTCTTTTGCTGGACAAGTTTTCGGGATTAAGCGCCACCCAGGGCATCAATGGCAGCTTTTACGTGCGCCCGCTTCGCCTGCCAGTCGGCCAGGCGTTGCTGGTGTTCGGCGAGAACGTTCGCCGGAACCTTCTGCGTGAAATTCGGGTTGGCGAGCTTTTGTTCCACCTTGGCGATCTCGGCTTCAATTTTTTGCAGCTCCCTGGTCAGCCGGTCCTTTTCGGCCGCCGCGTCAACGCCTGCCAACGGCAGATATAACCCGCCCCATTCGGCGCGAATGGTCAGCACACCCTTCGCCGGCTGGTAGTTGGCATTCAATTCAATCGCCTCGGCATGGAGCAACAGCTTGAGCACTTCGACATCATGCGAGGCGATTTCGCGGGCCGGTTTGAGGATGAATTTGACCTTTTTGTTCGCGGGCAGGCTGGCCATGCGGCGCAGGTTGCGGCCTTGCGTGACCATTTCGTTCCGCGCATCCACGTGCTGCTCGTCGCGGCTGGTCAAGCCGTAGTGCGTCTTGAAATCGTCGTCGAGCGGCTTGGGCCACGGCGCGAACATGATGGTCCTGCCGCCCTGCAATTCCGGCATGTCGTCGCTGTAACCCATGCCCTGCCACAATTCCTCCGTGATAAACGGCAGGAAAGGATGGAACAGCCGTAGCGTGTGGCTGAGAACAAAGTCAATCACGGCGAGCGTATTCGCGCGGCGGGCTTCTTGTTCCGCACTCCGCACTCCGCACTCCGCACTCCCCAGCACCGCTTTGCTCGCCTCCACGTACCAATCGCAATACTCGCTCCAGAAAAAGCGGTAAAGCGTGGCCGTGGCGTCACTGAACTTGTATTCGGCAAACGCGGCGTTGATTTCGCGGATGGCGGCGTCGAGCTTGAGCAGAATCCACTTGTCATCACTGGTGAGGAGTGATGGATTAATTTCGGCCTGAATTTCGGCGGGCGGGGCGCCCGCCGATGCACCCGAGGCGGGTGCGCTCCCCACCATTTGCCGGAAGCGGCAGGCATTCCAAAGTTTGTTGCAGAAGTTGCGGCCCAACTCAACGTTCTGTTCGTCAAACAAGATGTCCTGGCCCAACGGCGCGCTGCGCATGGTGCCGAAGCGGAGGGCGTCCGCGCCGTATTTGCCGATGAGGTCGAGCGGGTCGGGCGAATTGCCGAGGCTTTTGGACATCTTGCGCCCCTGCTTGTCGCGGATGATGCCGGTGAAATAAACATCGCGGAACGGCATCTCGCCCATGAACTCGTACCCGGCCATGATCATGCGCGCGACCCAGAAGAAAATAATGTCCGGCCCCGTGACCAGGTCATTGGTCGGATAAAATTTCTTCAACGTCTCCGTCTTTTCCGGCCAGCCCATCGTGGCAAACGGCCACAGCCAGGAACTGAACCAGGTATCGAGCACGTCGGGGTCCTGGGTGAAACCCCATTCCTCCAGTTTTTTTGCGTAGGAATCTGAATAGGTTACTGCCTCCCAAAGAATTTCTTTGTCAACTTCAACAAGGCGATACCAAGCTTTTTGGCCATCAATTTGGTCGACCGTGAGTTTATCCGCGGTTGCGACAAAGTTTAACCCAAACTTCTCCCAAGGTTCATTTGGCTTGAATCCTCTGCGTCTCCACACCGGAATCCGATGTCCCCACCAAAGCTGGCGGCTGATGCACCAATCCTGCAAACCGCCCATCCAATGGTCGTAAACCTTCGCCCAGCGTTCGGGATGGAACCGCATCTTGCCATTTTTCGGAGGGACGAGCTCTGCGAGTCCCTGACTTTCAGAATTTGGGACTCGTGTAACTCGTCCCTCCGAATCTCGCCTCTCCGAGTCGTCGGCTTGCTCCACGCACGCACGCGCTTTTTCGGTGCTCGGATATTTCAAGAACCACTGCTCGCTCAACCGCGGCTCGATGGGTACATCGGCGCGTTCGCTGAAACCGACATTATTGGTGTACGGCTCTTCCTTTTCGAGCGCGCCCAATTCGGCGAGTTTTTCGGTGGCCACCTTGCGCGCTTTGAAGCGGTCCAGGCCATTCAAATCCTTCCCGGCCAGTTCGTTCATGTGGCCGTTGGGATACATGATGTCAATTTGCGTCAACTTGTGCCGCTGGCCGATTTCAAAGTCCGCCTTGTCGTGCGCGGGGGTCACCTTGAGCACACCGGTGCCGAACTCAAAATCCACGTGCTCGTCGCCGACGATGGGAATGAGCTTTTGCTCGCGCGGCAATTCAGGCGGCAATGGCCGAATGATGTGCTGCCCGATGTACTTCGCGTAGCGCGGGTCCTTGGGATTCACCGCTACTGCCGTGTCGCCGGGTATCGTTTCCGGCCGGGTGGTGGCAATTGTTAACCACACCCCTGTTGCGTGAATGCCATCTTCCGTAGGACAGGCGTCGCGCCTGTCTCCATTTTGGTTTTTTTCCTTTTCAGTTTGAGGCAGGCGCGACGCCTGTCCTACGTCCACGACTTCCACTTTGAAATAGTAAAGCGAGCCTTTCTGCTCCTTCATTATCACTTCTTCGTCAGACAACGCGGTAAGCGAAACCGGACACCAATTGACCATCCGTTTGCCGCGATAGATGAGCCCCTTTTGGTAAAGCTCCACGAACACTTTTTGTACGCACCGTGAATACTCGGGGTCCATCGTGAAGCGTTCGCGTGTCCAGTCGCAGGACGCGCCGAGCTTTTTCAATTGCTGAATGATGATGCCGCCGTGTTTTTCCTTCCATTGCCAGACGCGCTCCAAAAACTTTTCGCGGCCCAGGTCATCGCGGTGCTTGATCTCGCCGGATTTCTTGAGCGCACGTTCCACCACGGTTTGCGTGGCGATGCCGGCATGGTCGGTGCCGGGCAGCCAGAGGACCTCCTTGCCGTCCATGCGTGCCTTGCGGGCGAGGATGTCCTGAATCGTATTGTTGAGCACGTGGCCCATGGTGAGCACCCCGGTGACATTCGGCGGCGGGATGACGATGGAATACGCCGGTTTGGGCGACGCGGGGTCGGCGACGAAAAACTTGCCGGCCAGCCAGAATTGATACCACTTCTCTTCGACCGCCTGCGGTTCGTATGCTTTGGGAATTTCAGCCATGAGATTTTTCAAGGAATTATTTCAAATTCGCCGAACTGGCGGAAGTGCTTGTCGAAACTGACGGCGCGATGAATGGTCAAGCGACGCATAATGGCGAAAGAAATAGCATCGCTCAGGGAATACGTTTTATCACCGTTGGTCTGCAAAATTTCGATGGCTGCTTTTTGATCCTTGTGCGAGACGTCTTGGATTTTGACCAAAGGATTGTTCCAAAGGTCTTCCAAAATGAGAGCGCACCTCTGAGGGTTGCGGGAAAACGCGGCGTGAATTTCACAAATCACTGGCAGGGTGGTTACAAAAAGCACACGTTCCCGGAACAGGCTGGACACTGTTCGCTTGGCATCCGGATGACGCGCCTCATCTTCACTGCGATAAGTCACCCAAAACGAGGCATCAAGGTAGACGCATTTTGTCATTGTGACTCATCCAATTCACGTATCATTTTGTCATAGGCATCGGCACTGACGTGATTTTCATAATAATCATCCGGCAGAGGCGGGGCTTCCACATATTTGCCTTTGACTTTAATCCAGTCTTTCGGGCAGCCATAGAGATAATGATCGAGGTTAATCCCACCGTCTTCGTGTCCTTTCCAATCCGGATCATGCGGCCAAGGCTTAAACATCGGGTTATTCGTCCAAGCCTCATCAGGAAGTTCCATCTTCTCATCAATGAATTTGCGTATGACCGCGGCCATCGGCTCGTCCCGCCGCGCCGCTTCCGCCTGCACAAAATCATACTCCCGCCGATTGAGATAAATCTGTGTCCGGATCATCGGCGCCAGTTCAACCTCGCCAGCCACCGCCGGTTCCTTTAGTTCCAGCGCCGAACTTTTATGGAGCGGATATTTGCCGGAATGTCGCTTTTTCACGGCGATAATGTATACATCGCGCTGTATAGATGTCAACTACTTCTTCAAGAGCGCAAACTCCATCGAGTCCACCAGCGCCTGGAGGCTGGCTTCGATGATGTTTTCGCTTACCCCCACGGTGCCCCATTCGCGCCTGCCGTCGGTGGATTGGATGAGCACGCGCGTTTTGGCGGCCGTGCCGGTGGTGCTGTCAAGGATGCGCACCTTGTAATCGGTGAGCGTTACGTTTTGCAGTTGCGGGAAGAACTTCATCAGCCCCAGCCGCAACGCCGCGTCCAGCGCATTCACGGGACCGTCGCCCTCGGCCACCGTGTGCGCTGATTTCCCGCCCACGATCACCTTGACCGTGGCTTCACAAACGAAATCCTTGCCGTTGCGGCGCATGGAGACGTGGTAGGCGTCCACGCGAAACGGCAACTCGCGGTGCCGCAAGGTGCGGTCAATGAGCAACGCCAGCGACGCCTCGGCGGCCTCAAACTCCAGGCCTTGGTTCTCCAGTTCCTTGACGCGATGCAGAATCGTTTTCAGCTCCGGCGTGTCGCCGGCCAGCTTGAATCCCAGCTCCTGCGCCTTCATCACGATGTTGCTGCGGCCGGACAAATCGCTCACCAACACCGTGCGGTAGTTGCCGACCAGGGCTGGGTCAATGTGCTCGTAACTGGCCGAAACTTTCTGCACGGCGTTGACATGGGCGCCGCCCTTGTGCGCAAACGCGGACGAACCCACCCACGGCTGCCGCGGGTTGTGCCGCAAATTCGCGATTTCGTCCACAAACTGCGACAACTCCTTCAGCTTGGGCAACGACTTATCCGGCACGCTCGTCTTCTTCAACTTCAGCGCCAGGCACGGAATCACGCTGGTCAGATTGCAGTTGCCCGTTCGTTCGCCGTAACCGTTGATCGTGCCCTGCACTTGCATGGCGCCCGCTTCGAGCGCAGCCAATGCGTTCGCCACGCCCAGGCCGATGTCGTCGTGCGTGTGAATGCCCACGCGACAGTTCAATTTGCCGATCGCCGTTTTCGTGATTTCCGCGATTTCCCCCGGCAGACAACCGCCGTTGGTGTCACAGAGCACGATGATGTCCGCGCCCGCCTTTTCCGCCGCCTGCCAGGTGGCGACGGCATATTCCGGATCGAGCTTGTAACCGTCGAAACAATGTTCGGCGTCGTAGATGACGTATTTCCCGTGGTCTTTGAGAAAATGCACCGTGTCACCGATCATCGCCAGGTTTTCCTCCGGCGTGCAGCGCAGGACTTCCTTCACGTGCAACATGGAAGTCTTGCCAAAAATCGTCACCACCGGTGTGCCGGCTTCAATCAGGAGGCGCACCTGGTCATCCTGCTCCACCGGCACGCCTTTTTTCCTGGTGGACCCAAAGGCCGCCAACTGGGCGTTTTTGAATTTTTTCTTCCTGGCCTCGCTAAAAAACTCGATGTCCTTCGGATTGCTGCCGGGCCACCCGCCTTCGATGTAATGCACTCCGAAAGCGTCCAGCTTCTCGGCAATGCGGAGCTTGTCCGCGACCGAGAAATTGACGCCTTCGCCCTGCGAACCGTCGCGCAGGGTCGTATCATAGATTTCGACTTGGGGTTTCATAAATGGCCCGTAAAAAAGCGGAGGACAATATCTCGCAAACCGCCGCCAGTGGCAAACGGTAAAAGTTCAGGCTCTATGGCGAAATTACCGGGCCGGCTGGAGTTTGCCCCGCATGACGTGAATGAGGGCCTTGACCGTGAGTTCGATGAAGAGGAATGGCTTGGCGATGAAATCGTTGCCGCCCGCCACCGTGGAACTCGTGCGATTGTCGAAGTCGCTCAAGGCGGTGACAAAGACGACCGGGGTCTTTTTATGGTGCGGCAAGCTGCGGAGCTTGGCGCACACTTCAAAACCGGTCATGCCCGGCATGTCCACGTCCAGGAATACCAGATCATACGGGTTCTCCGTAAGCAGTACGAACGCGGCTCTGGGATCTTCGACGGCGGTGGACTCGAGCTGGGCCTTTTCAAGGGCATAAATGATGGCGCGGCGGGAAATCGGTTCGTCATCCACAACTAGAATACGGGCGGGCGGCATTTCCTGTCTATCCGGGTCGGTGCTGCGCTCGAAGAGAAAACCCAGAAAATCCACGCTGGCGGCCACGGTGCGGAGCGTGGAGGCATTGATGTTTTTGGGTTTTTCGTAAAGCTCGCGCAAAAGGGCTTCCAGCGCGGCGGACATGTGGGCGATGTGGCTGAGGCCGGCGATGCCGGCATTGCCATTGAGGGCGTGGATACGCCGGTAAAGTTCGTAGATTTGTTTAAGCCGGTTCACGTCATCGGTGGTTTTGATGAGATTCTGCAAGCTCGCCCGCAGGGTGACCAGCGTGGCCGGCAGGCTATCCACGAAGGATTTGCGGAGATCGGCCTGGAACTCTGCGTCCGCCTCTCCGGTGATATTGGCCAGGCGCGTCCGCGGGGCGTCCCGGACGATGGTGGGCTTGGCCTGCGGCACGGCCCCGCTGTCGCCAATCGTATGACGGACGACCTCGATGACTTCCTTGGGCGAGCAACTGGCCTTGGAAAGGCATTTGTTGGCGCCGGCCTTCCACGCCTCCTGAATCATATTGGTCAGGTAGGTGTTGGAGAAAACAATGATCGGCAGTTTCGCAAATTCATCTTCGTTGCGAATCTCACGGATGACGTCCACGCCGGACATCTTGGGCAGGATCAGGTCAAGAATGAGCAGGTCCGGCCGGAATGTGCGCATGACCTTCAAGCCGTTTTCGCCGTCCAGTGCGATTTCGGCTTGGTAGCCCTCCACGGCCAGCTTGTTGCGATAGACATTGGCCACAATCAGATCGTCTTCTATGATCAGGATCTTTTTCATGTTGGTGAAACGGCCATTCCTTTGGCCAGACCGGGCTGTGCCAGAAGAAAATCCTGGACAACCTTGAATTCATGCGCGGCCAGCTCGACGGTTTGGGCCGCATCGGCCAGCGTGCCCGCGGCACCTTGTTTCTCCAGATGGCGCAGCAGGGGAACCAGCCGGGTTACGCCCAAAGTCGCGCTGGCACCGGCACAACTGTGGGCCACGCGGCGCACTTCGTCGGGCTGCTGGCCGCGGACGGCCGTTTCCAGTTGCGTCAGTTGTTGGCTGGTTTGCCGAAGGTAAAGTTCGACCAGTTCGCGCAAACTGTCGGTGTTGCCATCCGTCAGGCTATTGAGCCGGTCCATTGCCACCGGCGGTTCGGCGGGCGTGGATGGCGCGGCGACTGGAATCGGGGGTGCCGCCGGCGGCTCGGGTGCCACGGTGCCTCCCGGCGGATTCCAACGCTCAATGGTCTTTCGCACGTCGGCCGGGCGGATGGGTTTGGCCAGATAATCATCCATGCCGGCGGCAAGGCATTTCTCGCGGTCACCCTGCATGGCGTGGGCGGTGAGCGCCACAATAATAATGCGGGGAAGGTAATTCGGGGCGCCGGCCTTTTGGCGTTCGCGAACTACGCGCGTGGCTTCCAGCCCATCCATTTCCGGCATCATCACGTCCATGAAGATCAAATCATAAGGCTCGCGGTCCATCGCGTCGAGTGCTTCTCGTCCGTTGCCAGCCAGCGCGGGCTGATAGCCGAGTTGCTGGAGGATGCGGGCGGCGACCTTTTGATTGATTGCATTGTCATCGCACAGCAGGATGCGCAGGGGGGTACGCCGGGCGATCGGCTGACTCGGCGCGGACGCCGGAAGCATCTTGGTGGCGGGCTTGGGACTGAGCAGCGCACGCACGAGCATCTCGCACAACTGCGCGGGCTTGACCGGTTTGGCGACCGTGTGCGCGAACACCAGAGATTGGTCGGCGCCCCCGCCTGCATTTGCTCCCAACGGTGTCAGCAGCACCACCGGCATCATGGCCCCGGTTGATAATTTGCGGATTTCCGAGGCAAGGCCATTTCCGTCCATACCGGGCATTTTCAAATCAATCACGGCGACGTCGAAGGACTCGCGCTGGCGCAGCCAATCCAGAGCCTGATCCGGATTTTCGGCCTCCCGGACAATCATTCCCCACTTGGCCGTTTGTTCCACCAGGCTGGCCCGGCTGGTCGCGTTGTCGTCCACCATCAGCAGCCGAAGATCGGCGAGCCGCGGTTGCCGGTGATTCAGCGCGCTGGGCGCGCTGTTCGGTTCGGCGCGCACATTGATCGTGAAATGGAAGGTTGAGCCTTTGCCGGGGGCGCTTTCGGCCCACATTTTCCCACCCATCAACTCCACCAGCCGTTTGCTGATAGCCAATCCCAACCCTGTGCCGCCGTAGCGGCGCGCCATCGAAACGTCCGCCTGCATGAACGGCTTGAACAGGCGGGTCAGGCGATCGGGCGGGATGCCGATGCCCGTGTCGCGCAACGAAAAGTGCAAAGCGAGAACGGTCCGGTTGGAACGATCCTCGGGTTTGGCGGACAGTAATTTCACCTCCACCAATACGTCACCGCAATCGGTGAATTTGATGGCATTGCTCAGGAGATTGGCCAGCACCTGGCGGAGGCGCAAGGAATCGCCTTCGATGACGGTGGGAATCGCGTCATCCATCCGATAGACCAGGTCGAGATTTTTCTCAAAAGCACGCACTGCCAGCAGGTCGAGCGTTTCCTCCAGACAGACACGCAGGTCCAAGGGCCGCACGTCCAATTCCATCTTGCCGGCTTCGATTTTGGAAAAGTCGAGGATATCGTTGATCAGCGTCAGCAGGGTTTCGCTGCTGGTGTGAATGGTTTCAAGGTACCCGCGCTGTTCGGTGGTCAGGGGCGTCTCCAGGAGCAGGCCGACCATCGCGATCACACCATTCATCGGCGTGCGGATCTCATGGCTCATGGCGGCCAGAAAATCCGATTTGGCGCGCATCGCCGCCTCGGCGTTGAGCTGTGCCTCGGTCAAATCCAAATTCCGCCGGTTCAATTCATCGTGCCGGTGCTTGGTATTAAGATGGGCCAGCAGGCGCGCGCGCGCGACCGCGTCGAACGGTTTGGTAATGCAATCGGTCACCCCCAAATCGAAGGCCCGCAACTGGCCCGCCCGGTCTCCTTTGCCGGTCAGCGCAAACTGCACGATGAAAGGCAGCGAAGCATCTTCCGCCAACCGCCGCACCAGTTCGAATCCCGCGTCGCCCAAGGACTCCACATCCACCACCACCAAGTCGTGGGTTCGCTCACCCACCAGCCGGATGGCCTGGTCGGCGTTGGGCGCGATGAAATAACCAATGGCGTCGCCCCGGAGGAGGTCAGACAAAACCTGAGAAAGCTCCGGGTCGCTGCTCACCACCAGAATCTGAAACACCGTCCCATTCATAATCCATTTCCCGCCAGTGCCATCCAGTCGGTCTTTGCTGCGAACCGCAGTATTTTACAGCAATTCCCCTGCCGGGCCAACCCCATTTTATGACGCAATTCTTAAAAAAACTTTGCTGGCCCGGCGTCGTGGCGATAGACTTCGTCCATATGCTTCAGACGGTGGTTGAGCCGGGCCAGAAGAAAAATCCGGTTTCGGCCCACGAGACGTATGTGTCCGCGTACCGCTTGATGTTGCTGGCGCGGTTGCTGGACGACAAGTTTGCCGCGCTTTACCGCGCCGGCAAAATCCATGGCGGTGTTTTTCTGGGCCGGGGACAGGAGGCGCTGAGTGTGGCGGTGGGATTGTCGCTCAACAAATCCGACGTGTTCGCCCCACTGATTCGTGACGCCGCCGGCCGGCTTGCGTTTGGCGAATCAGTATTGGAGGCGGCGCGCACCTATCTGGGTTCGGCGCTGGGTCCCATGCGGGGACGCGATGGCAATGTGCATCGCGGCAAGCCCCGGGAAGGCAGCCTCCCCATGGTCAGCCATCTCGGGGCGATGATCTCCGTGGTGAATGGCGTGCTGTTCGCGCGGCGGATGAAAGGCATTACCGGCACGGTGGGCGCCGCTTCGATTGGCGATGGCGCCACGTCCACCGGTGCCTTTCATGAGGCGCTAAACCAGGCGGCCGTGGAGAGGTTACCGCTCGTGCTGGTCGTGGCAAACAATCATTATGCCTACTCGACGCCCAACGAGCGCCAGTTCGCCTGCCGTGATCTGGCCGACAAGGCCGCCGGTTACGGCGTCGCGGTGGAATCAGTGGACGGCACGGACCTGGCCGCGTGTTTGACCGCCGTTGGCGCGGCGGTGGACCGCGCCCGGTCCGGGCATGGCCCGCAGATGGTCGTGGCCACGCTCCTGCGGCTTTGCGGCCACGGCGAACATGACGACGCCAACTACGTGGATCCGGAATTGAAGCGGTCACCGGTCGGGCGTGACTGTCTGAAGGTGGCGGAAGAGCAGCTCCTGCGGCGCCAATGGGCCGATGCGGCACAACTGGCCACCTGGCGCCGCGAAGCCGTCCGTGAAATTGAAGAAACCGTAGCGCGGGTCCAGCGTGAACCGACGCCCGATCCCTTTGTCGAAGACTGGTGCGCCATAGCGACGGGAAGATTGAGCGAATTACACAATGAATAGGGGATTAAAAACAACGAACCGCCGGCAACGAGCTGCCGCATTTCGGGGGCTGCGGTGTTCCCGGTTCGAGGTTTGATGTTTTCCATTCAATTTTTCAATGAGCCTGACCTATCTCGAAGCCATCCGCGAAGCACAGGAACACGCGTTGCGGGATGATCCGCGCGTGTTTATTTACGGGCAGGACGTGGGATCATTCGGCGGAGCGTTCAAGGCCACCAAAAACCTGGCGCGCGAATTTCCCGGACGAGTGCTTGATGCGCCCATCAGCGAGGACGCCATGTTGGGCTTGGCCGTCGGTGCGGCCATCGAAGGCCTGCGACCCATCATCGAAATTCAATTCGCCGACTTTTCGACCGTGGCGTTCAACCAGGTGGTCAACCAGGCGGCCACACTCTTCTGGCGCACCCGGGTGCCATGCCCCATCACGGTGCGGCTGCCCATCGGTGGCACCTCCGGCAGCGGCCCCTTTCACAGCCAGTGCATGGAGGCCATCTACGCGCATTATCCGGGGCTGATAGTGCTGGCGCCCGCAACGGTGGAAGACGCCTACAGCATGTTGCTGGAGGCGGTGGCCATTGATGACCCTGTGATTTTTTGCGAACACAAGTTTCTTTACTACCATCTCAAGGCGGAACGGCTGCCGGAGGCGGCGCTGCCGGTGGGCAAGGCACGCATTGCCCGCGAAGGCCGCGACCTGACCATTGTCACTTACAGCGCCATGCTCCATGAGGCGCTGGCGGCGGCCGATGAGTTGTCGGCCGAAGGCTGGGAGGTGGAAGTGGTGGATTTGCGTTCGGTGAAACCGCTGGATACCGACACGGTGATGGCCAGCGTGGCCCGCACGGGACGCCTGTTGTGCGCCGGCGAGGCGTGGCCCTGGGGCGGGGTGACCGCGGAGGTGGTTGCGCGGGTGGCCAGCGAGGGTTACGATCTGCTGGATGCGCCGCCGCAACGACTGAACGCCAAGGATACGCCGGTGCCCTACCATCCGAATTTATGGACGGCGCATCGCCCCACGGCACGCAGCGTGGCCGCCGCCGCGAGAAACCTGCTCCGCTCCTGATATGAACGAACACCACGTTTTAGCCTTATGCCCTTGATCCCCATCATCATGCCGCAACTGGGCGAATCCATTGCGGAAGCCAAAGTCATCCAATTTCTCGTGCCGCCGGGCAGCGCGGTGGAGGCGGACCAGGATTTAATCGAGGTGGAAACCAACAAAGCGACCATGGCGGTCACCTCGCCCTGCCGTGGGCGCCTGGAGAAATTTACCGTGCAATTGGCGGAAAGCTATGCGGTGGGCGCCGTATTGGGCCGGATTGAGGCAACGGTGGAGGAAGCGGCGCGCCTGGGGTTCGATACGGGGGGTGCGGCCAAGTCTTCGGACACCGAGACCTTGTCGAAGCCGGACGGAAACGGCGGAAAATATCGGGTGGAGCCGACGGTGCGCGGGTTGCCGGTGCCGGCCAATGCCGCGGGCGCCAGTTACCTGTCGCCGCGGCTCAAGGCCCGGATGCACGAATTGGGCTGGAGCGCCGCCGATCTGGCGGGCGTGGCGGGCAGCGGTGCGGCGGGGCGCGTGACGGTGGAAGATTTTGAGAAATTCATTGCCCACCTTGAAAAACAAAAAATGAGCCCGGCCTCGTCCATGCGCGTGAGCGTGGCGGACGCCATGCGGCGGAGTTGGACGCGGCCCATCGCCCACGTCGGCATGCCGGTGCGGCTGGATCCCTTGTTTGCCTACCGCAAGATCGCGCGGCCCAAACCGGGCCCGGCCCTCTGCGCGTTGCGCGCGCTGGCCGTGGCGCTGGCCGAAAACAGCGCGCCCGCCGGACGCCTGGTAGGCAACAAAATTGTGCATCCCTCATCCGTGGACATCGGTTTTGCCGTGGAAGTGGAGGATGGAGTGCTGGTGCCGGTGATCCGCAAGGCAGACCAGCGGCGGCTGCAGGAGTTGGTTGCCCCCTATGACGAACTCGTAGAGCTCGCACGCGACCGTAAACTGCCCCTCGACGCCACCGGCGGTTCCATTGCCACCGTGACGAACTTTGGCACCTTTGGCTTGGAATGGGCCACCCCGATTCCGTTGCCGGAACAAACGCTCGTCCTGGGCATGGGCGCGGCGCGGCACAAACCGCACTGGGACGGCGTCAAAGGCCAGTTCGTCCCGGTTATGGAAGCAAACCTTACCTTGAGTTTCGACCACCGCGTCCTGGACGGCGGCGCCGCCGGACGGCTGCTCCAACGAGTCTCGGATTTGATGGCGCATCCGGACCGGCTGTAATCGCCTCCGGTGTGCATCTGGGACGTTCCCCCAAACGCAAAGCCTCGCGGCGCGCGGCGTTTACGCCGCTTCCGCACCACCCGCAGACACATCAATCGTTCGATCCAACTGCTTTCGTGCGCCGAAGCGGCCTGAAAGGCCGCGCGCCGGGGCAAGTTGTCAGATGCACCCTCGCCTCCGTTTTATTCCCCGCCAGTCTTGAACGCCGCCACGATCGGCCGATGGTCGGAGGCCACACCCCAATTGGGCATAACGGGGATGCAGGTTTCGTCCGGCAACCAATATCCTGCCATTGCAGGGCTCAGGAAGATATAGTCCACCCGGTCATAACGGTCCTCTCGGTCGTAATAATACGTCCAGGTGACACTGCGCGGTCCAGCGCGTGAACTGCCCGCCGCGGGTTCGCGGCCGTTCCGTTCCGCGGGCCGGGTGTCCATGAGTTTGAATCTGCCGCGGCCAACGATCTCCCGAACCGCGTCGGAATCTTTCAAGTCATTGAAATCGCCGAGCACCACCAGCCTGGCCTGCGGCTGCCGGGCCAGCCGTTGCTCCACAATCCGTCGCAGGATTTGTGCTTCCCGCGCACGCTGCTCGGCCTCATCCGCTTCCGGCACGGGCAGGCGCGATTTCAAATGGGCCGCCAGAAGCGTAAACGTGAAATTCGTGTCCACCTGAATGTCCACTTCCACAAATCCACGGCGCACGCGGAACGAATGGCCATCGAGCAGATAAACGTCATTGGTATGCGGGCGGCGCGCGACGATCGGCAGCCGGCTCAACACGGCCACGTGAACGTTCGTGTCCGCGCCGCTGGCCAATTCCCAATCCGGAAAATCCATGCCCTCCGCCTTGAGTGACGCGCGCAATTCCATAAGCGCGCCAACGCCGCCCATTTCCTCCAACGCAATGACGTCGGGATTCAGCGCATGGATGCTGGCGCGGACTTGGGCGCGCGCCTCGGCGGATTTCACCTGCGGACGCGAATCGGTTGGTTGGTCCAGGTAGTTTTCGACATTGTAGGTGGCCACCCGGAAAACGCCGGCGAACGCCGGCCGCGGGCAGAGCAGGAACAGTGGCAGCACAACCAACCGGACGCAGGCAAGCGCGAACTTCGCCATGAACTGCTAAATATCATCGCCGTGCCCGCAAGTCCAAGAAATTTCCGGCGGTGTCCTAAATTCCGGCGCGCGGTTTATGCCGCTTCATCGGCCGAAGCATCCCGTGGCGTGAGGCGGCTGAAGCGTGCGCCCCGCCGCAAATTATGACACTGGCAAATTTCCGGACTCGCGGGGCGGAGGGGAGGGATGTAATCAACTGGGAATGGTGTGGAAGAGCGTTGAATAGCGTTGAATAGCGTTGAAAGCAACGGCTTACAGAGTTGTATTTCAGAGGTTGCCTGGGAGAGTTTATGCGTGGTCCGGAGTGCGACGATATGTCGCGCTTTCCTCGACGCGACGTGTCGCGTCGAAACAAAGCGCGGACATGTCCGCGCACTCCCAAAAACCTGCGGGTGGCCATCCGGTTCATGGGAAGGGGGAGGGGGTGTATTTACCCCCCTGGAGCCGTGACACCGTGACAAGTCAATAAAGACGGGCCTTTGGTGAGTTTGGAGCCGTGACAAAGCCGTGACAAAGCCGTGACAAGCCGTGACAAGTGAGGGAAAAAGCAGAAATTGGGAAAGCAGAAAGCAGAAACAGTCTAAAACGCTGAAACGCTGACACGCTAAAATGCTGAAAGGACGCAAAAGGCAGAAAGATGGAGGCAGAAAGATAAGGGGGTGAATCCGCGAATTGCGCGAATTGACGCGAATACCGACCGTTGCCGCCCGGCTTGTAACCGCGAAACAGGCGAAATATGCGAACGGGATTTTTACAACGAGGCAACCAAGAGCCATACCCGTTTCTGCGCAATCCCATCGCGTTCGCGACGTTTCGCACAAAGCCGTGCGGCCTTGTCAGGGCGTGTTCGTTATGGATAACCTGAAGAACATCGGGATTGAGGAACCAATGCTGTTGGTCGCCCAAACCGGCGCGCCGGCGCCGGCCACCGGGCTGCCTGCGGGAAGCCACGCGCCCGAACTGAGGTTCGTGTTGTACTCAAGCAGGTAGCTCAGGCCGGAAACGGTCGGGTAGCTGAAAATGAACTGATTGCCGCTGACGCCAACCCCGCCGATCGGCACCGGCGCGGGGGCGGGCAGGAAGGCAAAGACGGAGATCGAGTAAGGCGGGAGGGTGTAGTTGAAATTCGTGCCGACTCCATAAGAATTGGTCGAAATATCGCAATTGTTGTTGGCGGCTTCAGCCGCGTTGTCATTCGGCATTCCGTAGGAGTAAAGCGCGGCCGTCCCGGCGGGAATGTAATTGGTCAATACGATGTTTGCCAGGAGGTTGGATGCGGACTGCTTGTTGATGGTCATCAGGGTCAGGGATCCGTTGGTCCGGAGCGCGGCGTAGGCGGACACCAGCGAATTGTCGCTCGTTGCGTTCACCACCGTGTCCCCGGCGCGGATGAAGTGGGAGAGCAGCTCGGCGGCGAAATATTGCGGATAACGGTTGGTCAAAGGCTCCGCGATTCCGGGCATCATCGTGCCGTAGTCGCCGTAGATCCGCCAGCCGTAGAGATTCGTGCTGAGGTTTCCGGTGGTGACCGGGCCCGAGTCGGTGTAATCCCACCAAAGCTCCGCATTGAACTCCGTCTGCATCACCTGCCCCAGGCTGTCGGCGTAATAAAGGGCGTTGACCAGGCTGACGGATTGCTTGGCTTGGGTGCCGGTGTTGTGTTCGGTGATGACCAACTCGATGTTCGTGCCGCCCGGACCGAAAAAGTCGGTGATCTGCCCGCGCAGCTCCGCCGCATCGGCGACTGCGTTGGTCGTCGAGGCCAAGAGCGTCGCATCGTTCTCTGAACCAGCATTTTCGTCATACCAATGGAAAATAAGGAAGTCGGGGGTCACACCCGCTTGTCTCAAGGAGCTCAGCACCACGGGGGTCCAGCCGTAAGCTATCGCGCCGGTGAGGAGATTGGTGGCCGGGTGGCTGGTGTCGTTGTCGCTGTCGTCTGTGGTGCTGGCCTTGACGCAGACGCCGCACTTGATGGTGGGATCGGCGGCTTTCATTTGTTGTATGAACGCCGCAGCGTTCGTAGCGTAGCAGTGGGGTTGGTTCGGGTAAAGGTTGCTGTCGGTATCCCCCCACATTTCGTTGCCGATCTCCCAATACTTGAAGCCGTAATGATTGGTCACGTTGGCGTTGGCCACCCACGCCGCCGCCAAGGCGGGCGTGCCGGTGCCGTAATTGGCGGTAATGAAGACCGTGGCCCTCATGTTGGTGGCGACATTGGCGAAATTGGGCCAATCGTCGTCGCTACTGACATCGTTAGGCACTTCCCAATCATAGTTGTCGGATATTGAACCGCCGGGATAGCGCAGCGTCGTCCAACCGGCTTTGCCCATTTCGGGAACGCCATCCTGAAGGTTGACGTCGGGGCAATCCACGGTCAAGTTGATGCCGAACCAACGCGTGTCGGCGGTGCGAATGGCGTTGCCGGCGTCAATGCCGATGTGCGCGTTGGGAATAACGGTCATCGGGGTCGCGCTGACCTGGGCCGAATTGGGGCTCGCGCCGAAACGGTTCGTCGCATTCACCTCATAGTAATACGTCGTCCCGTTGACCAGAGGGGAGTCGGTATAACCATTCGTCGTCGGACTGGCGATGGTGGTGAAGCCACTGCCGCTGGTCGTCGAGCGCAGGACGTTGAAGTTGGTCGCGCCGTTCGGCGCGTTCCAAGTCAACACCACCTGGGCGTGGCCCGGCGTGGCCGCCAAACCCGTCGGGGTCGCCGGCAAACCCACCGGCGTGGCGCTGGCCTGGGCCGAATTGGTGCTGGTGCCGCCGCCGTCCGAGGCATTAACCACATAATAATAGGTCGTCCAATTGGTCACGCCGGTGTCCGTGTAATTGGTCGCAGTGTTGCTGGTATTGGTGGCAATCGCAATGTAGTCAACGCCGCTGGTCGTCGAGCGCAGCACGGTGTAGTTGGTCGCGGCCCCCCCCGAGGCATCGTTCCACGACAACGCCACCTGGTTCGTCTGCGCCGTCGCCACCAGATTCGTCGGGGTCGCCGGCGCGGTGGGCGGCGCGCCAACCTGTTCGGCGAAGACGGCCACCGCGAGGGCCATCTTTTGCGAACCGCTGGCGTCGCTGGCCGTGATGATGGTGCTGCCGGCGCTGAGATTGGCCACATAGCCCATGCATTGTTCCGTAACGTTATCAATATTGGGGCAATTCGCCGCGCCACTGGTCGAAGAAACGGACAAGACGGTCCCACCCGTGCCATAACTAGAGTTCACCACTGCCCAGGCGTTGGCGGGAGTGCCGTTTGACAAAGTGACCGGGAGGGATGAGGTAATGTCGCTATTGGCGGCGTAAGTCACGGGAGTGACGGTGGTGTTAACGCCGGCAAGGGTGTAGGCTTGCAGGGTCATTGCGGAAACAGACCCTCCCGACGTGTCCGTGGCCGTGATGGTGGCCGTGCCGGGGTTGGGATTGAAGAGGTAATAAATGTCACTATCCGCGTATGTGGTCGCAGCGTTATTCTCCGAGACAGCCCGGGTGATGGTCTGAGCGCCATAGCCAGGGGCCGTCCACGTCAGGGATGCCGGCGACAGGTTTCCAGTCTCGCCATTTCGGTCAAACAGCGAGACCACCAGCACGCTGGCGCCGGCGGTGACCGTAAGACTCTCGCTGATGGAAGATGAGGAGGAGGTAACCACGCTCGTCGAACCGTTCTGCAGGACAATTTGGGCCCGGGCGTTGCCGCACCACAGAAGCCCGACAAGGACCAAGGCGGACACCGCGTTATTACCAATTTTCATCCTCGTCCGACATTTCCCATATGACCTGCATCCCGCGACCATCGTGGGCCATTCAGTCACATTGAGTTTCATTGGGCGCATTTTATCAGTTCTGCCAATGCTTTCAACCATGTTTCGCCGCTCCAAGACCGGATTCCTCACTCCGCAGGAGATGATTTCTGCCCTGGATCGTGTTCCGCACCGATTTTCGACCAAACGCGGACAGAGCATTGGCTTTAGGATTTCTTTTTCCCGCGATTTCCGCCTTCGGCATCAGCCCGTCACCGGTGTGGGCAATCTCAGCCGCCCAATCCCTTCCAGAATCGCCCGGAACAACTCTCGCGGCACCGCCACTTCCGCCAGCCATGTCCAGCAGACAGAGAAGCAGAAGCGGTTTGTGCGACGCCTTGCCTCGGCATTTTAGGCTGCCCATCGCCGGGTTCAACTTCGTGAGTTTTCCCAACCACTTGCGACTGAATTCAACCTGCCGCGGCTTTTCAGTGTTTCAGTGTTTCGGTGTTTCGGTGTTTCAGCGTTTCCGACCGTCCCGTAGTCTCGTGGTCCGTGGTCTGTGGTCTGGAGTGGTCTGGTTTCAAGCTTGGCAGTTCCATGTTGTGGCGCGAGAGTGAGCCGGGCAAGCTGACGATGGCGGCGCGGTTGGGCCGGGAGACGACGCTTCGGCTCAAAGTGATTGCGGCTGGTGAGGGTTTGGGCACGTCGAAGAGCGCAAACGCCCGGCTGCACGAATGGGTGAAACGAAACTAATCCGCATGAAAAACGAACCTTTCTATGGGCTGACACCTTTTTCTTTTTCCGCCTCGTCAGCAAAATCTGTGGGTAGATTCTTCCGGCTCCGGGAGCCGTCCTAACGTGTGATACAGGCCAATTTCCATCGCGTCATAGGTGCGGAAGCCGTAGGATCGTCTGGTCACCACTCGGATTTTGTTGTTCAGGCCCTCGACCGCCCCAGCGGAAATCTCCCCCTTGGCCTTGAACCAGTTCATC